>JACQTO010000080.1 GCA_016210745.1 Betaproteobacteria bacterium | reverse complement strand
CCATTGAGCTACACCCGCATCTGCCGTCCATAGCCTATCCACGTCGGCACATCTCATGGTGGAGGGGGAAGGATTCGAACCTTCGAAGGCTTGAGCCGTCAGATTTACAGTCTGATCCCTTTGACCGCTCGGGAACCCCTCCGAACGAAACCACTGATTATGCGTGACTTTCCAGGGACTGTCAAACTGCGCTGGCGCAGGTGCGCAAGTTGGGCCAAAGGGGTCGCAGAAACACATGGATCGCCTAGGTCAAACTAAAATAATAGCAAGTTAGTAAGCGCTCATTTCCGATGGGTTTCGCTTTGACCGTAGATCCATTTCGATTCCTCCGGGGACAGGCGGGGTCCAGTTCTTCGGCGATAGAATGCTCGCGACCGAGGAGATTAGCATGAACGCCCCCGCGAAGGTCGACGAAGTCACGCTGGAGGACAAGTATACGCTCGACGCGGGCCGGGCTTTCATGACCGGCACGCAGGCGCTGGTCCGACTACCGATGCTGCAGCGCAGCCGCGATGCCGCCACCGGATTGAACACCGCGGGCTTTATCTCCGGCTACCGTGGCTCACCGCTGGGCGGATTCGACCAAACGCTCTCCAGGGCGAGCAAACACCTGAAACAGAACCACATCCGCTTCCATCCGGGCGTCAACGAGGATCTCGCCGCCACCTCGATCTGGGGCACGCAGCAAGTCAACCTGTTCCCCGGCGCGAAATACGACGGTGTATTTGCGATGTGGTACGGCAAGGGGCCCGGGGTAGACCGTTGCGGCGACGTATTGAAACATGCCAATGCCGCCGGCACTTGGAAGCACGGCGGCGTGCTGGTGCTCGCCGGGGACGATCACGCGGCAAAGTCATCAACGCTCGCGCACCAGAGCGAGCACATTCTCAAGGCCTGCTGCATCCCGGTGCTGCATCCGGCAAACGTGCAGGAATACCTGGATTACGGCCTGCACGGCTTTGCCATGTCCCGCTTTTCAGGCTGTTGGATCGGCTTCAAGTGTGTGACCGACGTAATCGAGTCCGGCATGTCGGTCGACATCAACCCCCAGCGTGTCCAGGTCGCGATTCCCCTGGATTTCGCGCTTCCGGCCGGTGGACTCAACATCCGCTGGCCTGATGGAATTCTCGAGCAGGAGGCGAGGCTGCTCGACTACAAGGTCTACGCCGCGCTCGCCTATACCCGCGCCAACCGCCTCGACCGGATGATCTGGGATTCGCCTGCGGGTTCCAGGCCATCGCGTTTGGGGATCATCACCACCGGCAAGTCCTTCGGGGACACAATGCAGGCGCTCGACGATCTCGGCATCGATGAGCGCGTGGCGCGCGACATCGGCTTGCGCCTGTACAAGGTCGCTATGCCTTGGCCGCTGGAGCCGCAAGGCGCGCGTCGCTTTGCAGAGGGACTCGAAGAAATCCTGGTGGTCGAGGAGAAGCGCCAGCTCATCGAATATCAGCTCAAGGAAGAACTGTACAACTGGCATCCGGAGGTGCGTGTCCCGCGGGTAGTCGGAAAGTTCGACGACAACGGCGAATGGAGCCGGGCAGAAGGCCAGCCGGCCGGCACCTGGCTTCTGCCTGCACACTACGAGCTTTCGCCGGAGATTATCGCAAAGGCTCTGGCGAGTCGATTCGCCAAACTCGGAATGGATCGCGCGCTCGGCGAACGCTACAGGCAGCGCCTCGCATTCCTCGATTTCAAGGAAAAAGCGCTGGCCAAGCCTCGCATCGGCGCACAGCGCCTCCCCTACTACTGCTCCGGCTGCCCGCACAATACCTCGACTCGCGTGCCCGAGGGCAGCCGCGCCATGGCCGGCATCGGCTGCCACTTCATGGCGCTTTGGATGGACCGCAATACCACGACGTTCACGCATATGGGTGGCGAAGGCGCCCCATGGATCGGGCAGGCGCCGTTCACCACCACCAGCCACGTGTTCGCCAATATCGGTGACGGCACCTATTACCACTCCGGGCTGATGGCCATACGCGCCGCCTGCGCCGCCGGGGTCAGCATGACCTACAAGATCCTGTACAACGACGCCGTTGCCATGACCGGCGGCCAGCAAGTCGACGGTCCGCTGGATCCGGGCATGATTTCGCGCCAGATCGCCGCCGAGGGCGTGGCGCCGATCGTGGTGGTCACCGACGAAAAGGAAGAACTTCCGAAGTCCCTCCACTGGGCCCCCGGCGTGAGCTTCCGCAATCGCGATGAGATGGATGCCGTGCAGAAGGAGCTGCGCCAAGCCAAAGGTGTGTCGGCGATCATCTACGTCCAGACCTGCGCCTCGGAAAAACGCCGGCGGCGCAAGCGCGGCGAGTTTCCCGATCCGGCCAAGCGCGTGGTGATCAACGAGCTGGTCTGCGAGGGCTGCGGCGACTGCAGCGACCAATCGAATTGTCTGTCGGTCGAGCCGCTGGAGACCGAGTTCGGCCGCAAGCGGCGCATCAACCAATCGACCTGCAACAAGGATTATTCGTGCGTGAAGGGCTTTTGCCCGAGCTTTGTCACGGTTGAGGGCGGCGTCCTGAAAAAGGGCACGGCGCGGAGCGCAGGAATGGCCCGAGCATCCGGCGAGCACTTTCCTTCGCTTCCCGAGCCGCGTCGGCCCGTGATCGAGCGCCCATTCGGGGTGCTGGTGACCGGAATCGGAGGCACCGGCGTCATCACCATCGGCCAGATCCTCGCAATGGCCGGACACCTGGAGGCAAAGGGCGTGTCGGTGCTCGACATGTCGGGCCTGGCGCAAAAAGGCGGTCCGGTGATGTCGCACGTGAAGATCGCGAGTCGTCCCGAGGAATTGCATTCCACGCGCCTGGGTGCAGGCGCTGCGGACTTGGTGCTCGGCTGCGATCTCGTCGTTACCGTGAGCGGCGAGGCACTCTCGCGCATAGCGCCGGAGCGCACGCGCGTGGCCGTCAATTCAAGCATGGTCCCCACCGCCGAGTTCGTGCGCAATCCGGACTGGCGCCTTCCGGGCAATGCTCTGATCGAGGAGATCCGCGGGGCGGCACGGGCAACAGAATCGACCGATGCCGGGCGCCTCGCCACCGCGCTCATGGGCGACTCGATTGCAGCCAACATGTACATGCTGGGGTTCGCCTGGCAGAAGGGCTGGGTGCCGCTGGCGGAGAATTCGATCCTAAAGGCGATCGAGCTGAACGGCGTGGCGGTCGAATTCAACCGCGCGAGCTTTCTCTGGGGCCGGCGCGCCGCTTTCGATGCCACGCTGGTGGAACGCATGGCGGAGCCAGCCGAAGTCGCACCGCTGATTCCGCCCGGGCAGGCGCTCTCGCGTAATCTGGACGAAATCATCGCCCGGCGTGCCGAGTTTCTGACCGGTTATCAGGACGCTGCCTACGCGCGGCGCTACCGCGACTTGGTCGAGCGCGTGCGCGGAGTCGAGGCCGAGAGAATCGGCGGGACGGGCGCGAAACTGCTACTGACTGAGGCCGTCGCGCGTTATTACTTCAAGCTCATGGCATACAAGGACGAGTACGAGGTGGCACGACTGCATTCCGACCCCGCATTCGCGCGGAAGATCGCCGGCATGTTCGAAGGCGATTACAAAGTGAAGTTCCACCTGGCGCCGCCGATTCTCAACAAGCCCGATCCGGCCACCGGGGAGGCAGGAAAAAGCGAATTCGGGCCATGGCTGATGAGCGCCCTAGCCATCCTGGCCAAACTCAAGCGGTTGCGCGGGACCGCATTCGACATATTCGGCCGCACCGAGGAGCGCAGAACCGAGCGGCAACTCATCGCCGACTATGAAGCAGCCGTTCAGGAACTGCTCGCGCGGCTGACGCGGGACAACCTCAAGCTTGCAGTCGAGATTGCCGCGATCCCCGAAGAAATCCGTGGCTTCGGCCACGTCAAATTGCGCCACCTGAAGAAGGCCAAGGAGAAGGAGGCGAAACTGCTGGGCATCCTGCGCGGTCAGATGGAGGAGGTGAAACCCGCCTGACCACCCGATCCGCATGAATACCCGACCATGACGCTCACCCGCGCCGACCTCGAGAGCGACCGCCTGCGAAAGCTCTTCACCAAGACCAATCCTCACGTGCGGGTATTGAGCGATGAGGAGCTTGAGGGCTCGCTGCAGAAGCTGCTCGCGACGCACCCGGACGCCGAGGATGTCTGGCTGTTCGGTTACGGCTCGCTCATCTGGAACCCGATCATCCATTTTCGCGAGCGGCATGTCGCCCGGTTGCATGGATTTCACCGCCGCTTCTGTCTGTGGTCGCACATCGGCCGCGGTTCCCTTGCGCATCCGGGCCTCGTACTCGGGCTCGATGTCGGCGGCGGCTGCCGCGGCATCGCCTTTCGCATAGACGCAGCGCACGCGGCAGACGAGCTTCGACTGCTGTGGCGGCGCGAGATGGTACTCGGCTCGTACTGCCCGCGCTGGATCAAAGTGACCGTGGGCGAGCGCCCCGTGCGAGCCCTTGCCTTCATCGTGAACCGCACCCACCCGGCCTACGCCGGGCGCCTGCCGACCGAAGCAGTGCTGAAGACCATGCTGAGCGCGAGCGGCTACCTTGGCACGCCCGTGGAATACCTCTTCGAAACCATCCACGGCTTGCTCGCCCACGGGGTACGCGACGAGTACCTGCTGGAACTCAAGAAGCGTGTGCTCGCCCTGCGGCCCGGCTTTGCACATCCCCGCTGATCCGTAAGGCGCACCAGCGATCGCTGTACGCGCGACTACAAAATCTCGGTATCATACGCACATTGCCCGGCCCGTCTGCCTATGCCCAGCCACTCCAACTCCGAAAATCTGAAGAGCATCGGTCTCAAAGCAACGCTGCCGAGGCTGAAGATCCTCGAGCTTTTCCATAAGGCGCAGACCGGGTCTGGCCTTCACCACATGACCGCCGACGACGTGCATCGCCAGCTGATCAACGAGCAAATCGATATCGGCTTGGCGACTGTCTACCGCGTTCTGACCCAGTTCGAGCAGGCCGGGCTCCTCACCCGCCACAACTTCGAAACCGGCAAGGCGGTGTTCGAACTCAATGAGGGCAGGCACCACGACCACCTTATCTGCCTGCAGTGCGGGCAGGTCCTCGAATTCCACGACTCCGAGATAGAAAAACGCCAGGGCAAGCTGGCAAAGGATCGCGGTTTCGACCTCCAGGGACACGCGCTGACCCTCTACGGCGACTGCCTCAAGGCCGACTGTGCCAATCGAAAGAACGCCGGCTGACACCCCGGACTCGCCTCGTTCGACCCTGCACTTCGGCGGGACTGCTGCGCCCGCCGTGTTTTCCAGCCGTCGTGATCGCTTCCCATCGACCGCTCCCGCGCGATCAACATCGCGCCTTCCTAGGTGCAGCCATCCGTCCCTGAAAACCGCTCGTGAATCCCCGGCGCAGATGACCCGCATGCGGTGGGGGTCCGCTGCGATGGGATAGAATTGCGCGTCTTGTCACTACGCGGACAACCGCATGAAACTCGGCACGCTGCGCGACGGCACGCGCGATGGTGTTCTGGTGGTCGTCTCGCGCGACCTGAAGCTCGGCCTACCGGCCGATCACATCGCACCCACGCTGCAAGCGGCGCTCGACGACTGGGACTACATCGCTCCCCAGCTGCAGCGCCTCTATGAGGAACTGAACCGCCAGCCCTCGTCGCGCGCATTCGAAACCGACTTCACGAAATTCGCCTCGCCGCTGCCGCGCGCCTTCCAGTGGGCCGACGGCTCGGCCTACACCAACCATATGGAATTGGTGCGCAAGGCACGCGGCGCCGAAATACCGAAGGATGCCGCCGCCGTTCCGCTGATGTACCAGGGCGGCTCGGACGCCTTCCTCGGGCCGCGCGACGATATCGCGGTGGAAAACGAGGACTGGGGAATCGACCTCGAAGGCGAGGTCGCGGTGGTCACCGGCGATGTGCCCATGGGCGTAAAGCGCGAAAACGCGCTCGAATACGTCCGACTGCTGATGCTCGCCAACGACGTGTCGCTGCGCAGCCTTATCGCTGCGGAGATGGCCGGCGGATTCGGCTTCTTCCAGAGCAAGCCCGCGTCGGCGTTCACGCCGGTCGCGCTCACACCCGACGAACTCGGGGCCGCATGGCGCGGCGGCAAACTGCATCTGCCGCTGGTCGTGCACGTCAACGGCGAATTGCTTGGAAATCCTGATGCCGGCACAGACATGACCTTCGGCTTTGCCAAACTGATCGCCCACGCCGCGAGAACGCGGGGGCTTTCCGCCGGCAGCATCATCGGCTCGGGCACCGTTTCGAACAAGATGCGCCGCACCGGCTGCGCCTGCCTCGCCGAAAAGCGCGCGCTCGAGACGATCGACTCCGGCGAGGCGAAGACGCCGTACCTCAAGTTCGGTGACCGCATCCGCATCGAGATGACCGACCCGGAGGGCCAACCCTTGTTCGGCGCCATCGAGCAGCACGTGGTGCAATACAACCCGCAGCGTTGAACAGGATATTGAAGAACCTGCGTCGTAATTGGGAGCGGCGCAACTGAGCCGTCCCGCATTACCAGGATCCCGCACTAACGAAATCACCGCCCCTTCGCAGCCGAAGGCGCGCAATTGCTTCATTAGATCCGTCCAGTGAAACTTCCACTCAAGCATCCTGGGGTTATCGCGATAATCGCGGCCGGTTTTGCCTCGTTCGGATTGTCGACCGACATGACCTTGGCTTCGCTGCCCGGCATGGTGCGCTACTTCGGCATCAGCGTGTCGCAGGCCCAGCTCACGCTGTCGGCGTTCGTTCTCGCCTTTGCGTTGTCGCAGCTCGTGTACGGCCCACTATCGGACCGCTACGGCCGCCGCACCACGATGCTCGCCGGCAACCTCGTGTACCTGTTCGCCACCGTCGCCTGCGCCGTCGCCCCCTCGATCGAAGTCCTGATAGCGGCGCGCTTCTTCCAGGCAATAGGCGGCTGCGCCTGGGCGGTGGTCGGTCGCGCCGTCGTGCGCGACATCCACGGCGCCGAGGGCACCGCGCGCATGATGGGGATCATCGGCGTGAGCCAGTCCTTGCTCATCGTGGTTGGTCCGATCATCGCCGGCCAGCTCGAACAGTCCTTCGGCTGGCGCGCCAATTTCGGTTTTCTGCTGGCGTTCGGCGCCGTGTTGACGCTCGCGGCAGCACTGCTCCTGGATGAATCGCACCCGGACCGGAACCCGCGCGACACCGATATCGGACAGATGCTGAAGAATTACGCCACGCTGGCCGCCAACCGGCGCATCTGGGGATACATCCTGTGCAACGCATTCGTGTTCGCCTGCATCCTTGCCTTCCACTCCGGCGCGTCGTTCGTTCTCATGGAACTGCTCGGCGTGTCGGCGCTGGAGTTCGGCCTGCTTTTCAGTCTCACGATTCTGGGCTATATGGGCGGCAGTTTTGTCACCGTACGCTGGGTCGCCAGGTTCGGCGCCGACCGCCTGCTCGCATGGGGCACCGCCCTGGGCATGGCCGCCGGCACGGCGATGGTCGCGCTCGCATTTGCCGGCGTGCATTCGGTCGCTGCCATCATCGCGCCGTATTTTGTGTTTCTGGTCTCAGTTGGCTTCACGCAACCGGCCGCCATCGCGGGCGCAATCGGACCGTATACCCGTATCGCGGGAACAGCCTCGGCGCTGTTCGGCTTCGTGCAACTCAGCTTCGGCTCGCTGGCGGGTTATGTGGTCGGGCGGCTATACGACGGCACGCCGATGCCCATGGCGGCCGCGATCGGGATCGGAACTTGGGGCGCGTTCTTGAGCTTTCAGCTCCTGGTGCGACGGGCTCCAATCACCCGGGCTTCTTCTCGTCCCTGAGCATCCGCCGCAGTATCTTGCCCACGTTGGTCTTGGGCAACTCATCTCTGAACTCGATTCGCTTCGGCCGCTTGTAGCCGGTGAGGTTTTCCTCGCAGTGTTTGCGAACATCGGCCTCGGTGAGGGCCGGATCCTTCCTCACCACGAACAGCTTGACCGCCTCTCCGGAATTCGCGTCGGGCACGCCGATGGCCGCGCATTCGAGTACGCCCGGATGGCTCATGACGACCGCTTCGACCTCGTTCGGGTAGACGTTGAATCCCGACACCAGGATCATGTCCTTCTTGCGATCGACCACCCGCACATACCCCTGCTCGTCCATGACGCCGATGTCGCCGGTGGTGAAGTAGCCGTCCGGGGTCATCACTTTCGCCGTCTCCTCGGGCCGTTGCCAGTACCCGGCCATCACCTGCGGTCCGCGGATGCAGATTTCGCCGGGTTGGCCGAGCGCCACTTCCTTGCCGTCGTCGCCGCGGATCGAGACCTCGGTCGAGGGAATCGGCAGCCCGATCGCACCGTTGTAGGCTTTCAGGTCGATGGGGTTGATGGTTGCGGCGGGCGAAGTCTCCGACAAACCGTAAGCTTCCACCAGCGTGCAGCCGGTCACCTGCTTCCAGCGCTCGGCAACCGCTTTTACCACCGCCATGCCGCCTCCGAGCGATATGCGCAGACTGGAGAAATCGAGCTTGGCGAAGTCTGGCTGGTTGAGCAGCGCGTTGAAGAGCGTGTTGACGCCGGTGATCATGGTGAACTTGTGCTTCGCCAATTCCTTGACGAATCCCGGCATGTCGCGCGGATTGGTGATGAGGACGTTGCAGCCGCCCAGTTTGGTCATGAGCAGGCAGTTCGCGGTAAGCGAAAAGATATGGTAGAGCGGCAACGCGGTGATCATCACCTGCACCTCGTCCTCGCGCATGAACGGCTTCAGCCACGCGCACGCCTGCTCCAGGTTGGCGAGGATGTTCCGGTGCGTCAGGACCGCACCCTTGGACACGCCGGTTGTACCGCCGGTGTACTGCAGGAACGCAGTATCTTCCTGCCGCACCTCGACCCTCGCAAGCGCCATGCCTGCGCCCTCGCCGAGCATCCGGTTGAAACGAATTGCCTGCGGCAGATCCCACGAGGGCACCATCTTCTTCACATGGCGGACAACAAAATTGACGATCGCGCCCTTGATGCCGAGCAGGTCCCCCAGTGCCGCGACCACCACGTGTTTCACCGGTGTTCTTGCGATCACCTCCTGCAACACTGCGGCAAAATTTTCAAGCACCACGATCGCCTCGGCCCCCGAGTCCTTGAGCTGGTGCTCGAGCTCCCGCGCCGTATAGAGCGGATTGACGTTCACCACGGTGTACCCGGCGCGTAGGACGCCGAAAATGCACACTGGGTATTGCAGGCAGTTTGGCATCATGATGGCCACGCGCGCGCCCTTGGCGAGGCCCTTGCCCCGCAGCCAGGCGCCGAATGCCCGCGACATGCGCTCCAGCTCACCGAAACGTATCACCCCGCCCATGTTGGTGTAGGCGGGACGGTCGTGGAACTGCTCGGTGCATTTCTCGAACAGCTCGCCGAGCGATCCGAATTGCTTATAGTCGATCTCGGCCGGAACGCCGGGGGGATAGTGCTTTAGCCAGATCTTTTCCATGTTTCCTCCTCTCGCATGGGCGCAACCCGATCATGTTTTCCGGAATGCCGTTATTCTGACAATCACTCCCCAGAATCCGCTTTTTCCTCATTGTAAGGCAGATCCTTCAGGCCGCTTGGCCTGACCGGCACGAGCGGCCGGGCAGCGCTATTGGGGCACGCTCTTCACTCGCCGCGCCAGCGCGATGCATCCGATCGTCGCCAGCGCGGACAACAGCCCCACGGTACCGAAGTGCGTGAGCGAGCCGTCCTCGGCCTTGCCGACAATCAGGCTGGCAACGGTCGCGGCGGCTCCCGCGCAGACCTGCTGGATCGAGGCGTTGAAGCTCATGAAGCTGCCGCGCAGCCGCGGCACCACCGCCGAGGTAATCAGCGCCATCGCCGGGACCATGCGCGGCGGGAACACCGCCCACATGAACATCGAGATCAATACCACGGCAAAAAACGGCAGCCGGGGTAGGTGCGTGATGACAAGCGCTGCAACGATCGACAGGGCTGCGACGGCCGGGAAAACCCGGCGTTTGCGATCGCGATCGGTGAGCCGCCCGATCAGGCGAACCGCAGCCATGGCGGAGAGTCCGCCGAAAAAATAGATTAGCGGCAGCTCGGATTCGCTTACCCCGACATTCACGACCAGATAAGGCGCAACGAAAGGAAACAGCAGGAACCCGGTGATCATCAGCAGTCCCGAGAACGCAAAGGCCCGGATGTGATTCGGCTCGGCGAAGACGCCGCGGGCCTGCGCGAACAACTGCTGGCTGCGAACCGCCTCGACGTGCGCGTGCAGCGGCGGGATGAATTTCCAGCCGCACAGCAGAATGAGCGAGGACAGCGCGGTGAGAAACAGGTAGGGGGCACGCCAGGTGAAATGATTGGCGAGGAACAGGCTGATCGGCACCCCGATGACAGAAGCGATCGAAGATGCACCCATGACGAAGGCCAGGGCCCTGCCGCGGCGCCCCTCGGGCACCACATCGCCGACGATGGCGTAGACATTCGCTGCCAGGACGCCGCCGAACACGCCCGCCAGGGTTCGAGCGGCGAGCAGCGCGCCGTAACCCGGTGCCAGGGCGCACACCAGCGTCGTAAGCGCAAAACCGGCATAGAGCGCAAGCAGCGCGCGCTTGCGATCGAACCGGTCGATGATGAATGCGCCCGCGAACCCCGATACCGCGGCACCCGCGGTGTAGAGCGCGGTGAAGAAACCGAACTGCATCGGCGTGATGTTAAACAGGCGCATGAGCTGCGCCCCAAGGGGCATGAGCAGCATGAAGTCGAGGACCTGGGTGAATTGCACGCCCGCGAGCACCACTAGCGCGAGGGACACCTCGCGCCGGGCAATGGTGCTCGTCATGCCAAACCGAACACAGGCGAGGCCATCGGCCTGAACCACCCTTCGATACAGGCAGCGGCGCAGGCAGTCACGCCGCCGTTCCCGGCGAGGGTCGCCCGGGCGCGCTTGGCGCGCTCCAGCCCGCCAGATGATCCCGTCTTATCGACCGGGCGCGGGAATTCTTCGGCGATCAACGGTGCTTGAAGACAGGCTTTCGCTTTTCCACGAACGCCGCCATGCCTTCCTTCTGGTCTTCGGTGGCGAACAACGAGTGCATCATGCGCCGCTCGAACAGGATCCCTTCGGCCAGGGGAACCTCGTAGGCACGGTTGACAGCCTCCTTTGCGGCCATTATCGAGGGCAGTGAGAACCCCGCGATCTGCGAGGCCGCCGCCAGCGCTTCCTCGAGCAGCTTGTCGGCCGGAACGACGCGTGAGACCAGGCCCGCGCGCTCGGCTTCCTCCGCGCCCATCATCCTGGCCGTCAGGATCAGGTCCATCGCTTTCGCCTTGCCCACCGCGCGCGGCAGGCGCTGGGTGCCGCTGGCGCCGGGCATGAAGCCGATCTTGACTTCGGGCTGGCCGAACTTCGCCGTCTCCGCGGCGATGACGATGTCGCACATCATCGCCAGTTCGCAACCCCCGCCCAGCGCGAATCCCGCCACTGCCGCGATCACCGGCTTCCTCACCGAGCGAAGCCGCTCCCAGTTGCGCGTTATGTATTCGGACTTGTACACATCCATGTAGCTCCAGTCCTTCATGGCGGCGATGTCGGCGCCTGCGGCGAACGCTTTCTCGCTGCCGGTGATGACGATCGCGCCGATCGCCTCGTCGCTGTCGAACCCGCCCAAGGCCTGGCCCAGCTCGTCCATGAGCTGGTCGTTGAGTGCGTTGAGCGCCTTGGGCCGGTTGAGCGTGATCAGGCCGACTCGGCCGCGCACCTCGGTAACGATGTTTTGATAAGTCATGGCAGGATCCTGATGGATTATCGCGGGGATTTTTTCTTCAGCACGGACAGCGGCAGCACCTCGGGCAGGTTGAAGCGCTTGCGCTTGGCACGCTCCTTGATGAGCGGCGCGCAGGCACGCATGGTCTTGAGCGACCTCAGCGTGAGGTTCTGATACAAGCGCGTGCCTCCCGCCTTCCAGTCGAGCTCGGCCTTGGTGAGTTCGCGCAGCACTCGCGCCGGAATCCCGGCGGCGAGCGAGCGCGGGGGGACTTTATCCTGTGCTTTGACGAACGCGAGCGCGGCGACGACCGCCGACTCGCCGATTTCGGCATAGTCGTTGATCACGGCGTTCATTCCGATGAGGGCATTGTCGCCGATCACCGCGCCATGAATGATGGCGCCGTGGCCGATATGGCCGTTTCGCCCGATGACCGTGTCGGCATCGGGGAATCCGTGGACGATGCAGCAGTCCTGGATATTTGCGCCTTCCCTGATCACCAGCCGGCCGAAATCCCCGCGCAGGGACGCGCACGGCCCGACGTACACGCCTGGTCCGACAATCACGTCACCGATCAGAACGGCGCTGGGATGAACGAATGCGGTGGGATCGACGACGGGAGTGACGCCGTCGATCGAATAGACTTTAAGCGCCTGTTTCATATTTAGCCACGTGTGCGTTGCCCGCCAAAACGGGATGGCTGCCTGCCGCGCGGCCGATCCAATGCTCCCGTGTAGGGTAGCTATTCTAGCAGCCCGTCTGCCGGACGGGCCGATGCGATCGGGACGTCCTCCCTTGCCGCGAAGGCGTCGTTGGGCCTTAGGCACTTACAAGTCTATAGTTGACAAATTTGGCGAAGATTGAGTTTCTGAATTCGTCTCCCCTTTTTCGCGCAGTTGCAAGCACCTGCGCGAAATAGGGGAGATTGATAAACGGCAAAACCACCCTGTTCGGTTCCGGCTCTGCCGGCTTAGGCGAAATCGTCCTCAACCGCAGGCTGCGGTTCACGCTCGATCGCCAGTTCGATCCAGCTTATGTGTTCGGCTTCGTCCGCCGCCAGCTCCGCCGCGAGCTTGCGAATCTCCGCTTTGTCGCTGCGCTTGCCGATGCGCTCGAAGTATTCCTTGGCGTGGCGCTCGGCCCGCAGTGCAAGCAACAGTACGTGGTGCCGTTGCACCCGGCTGAACAAGAGCTCATAGCGCGGCACCTCCGTCGGTCCCGCATCGAGCCACGCATGCGCTTTGGCCGGGAGCCGCGGCAGCTTGATTCCCTTGGCCCGTGTCTGCAGTCCGAGAGCGTGCAGTTGCTCCATATTCGCCAGCCGCTCGAACAGGCCGGCGATTTCCTGATTACCGAGGTTGCGCATCTGCGCGGCCAGATCGCGATAGTTCTCCGCGGCCTCACGCTCGATCGCAATCGCGTGCGCATAAAAATCGGCAACCGACGCGGCGCCGGGCTTCGACTGCCCTTGAGCGGCAGGCCGACGCGTCTTGGCGGGCGCGCGCTTCGTTTTCGTCACTTGCTTGCCCGAGGTCTTCTTCAAGTTTGCTCCCGCGAATCGATAGCAGACCGATATCTTGAAAGATTGTGCCACGCAGTGGTGTGATGCAGATTAACAAATGATGCCGAAGGACGAAGCCGAGTAAAATAATGAGCCCCCAACGCCCCTGTCCTAGTCGAGTCGATATCCTTGAAAGCCGAGAATTCATCGAAAGCCGCCGCCGCGACCAACTTCGTGCGCAACATCGTCGAGGAAGACCTGCGCACGGGCAAGTACGCCTCGCGCCGCTGGGGTGGCCGGCCCGGCCCGGCGGCCGCACATGCCGGGGCCCCCGCCGATCCGGCGCGCATCCGCACGCGTTTTCCGCCCGAGCCCAACGGTTACCTTCACATCGGACATGCCAAATCCATTCTGCTCAACTTCGGTCTGGCGCGCGACTATGGCGGCCTATGCCACATGCGCTTCGACGATACCAATCCGACGAAAGAGGAACAGGAGTACGTCGACTCGATCCTCGACGCCGTGCGCTGGCTCGGCGGCGACTGGGGCGAGCACCTTTACTATGCATCGGACTACTTCGAGACCCTGTACCGTTTCGCGGAAATGTTCATCGAGCACGGCCTGGCTTATGTCGAGAGCCTCAGCGCCGACGAACTGCGCGCCCTGCGCGGCACGCTGACCGAAGGCGGAGAAAACAGTCCTTACCGCGATCGGCCGCCCGCGGAGAGCCTGGACCTTTTCCGCCGTATGCGCGCCGGGGAGTTCCCCGACGGCGCGCACGTGCTGCGCCTGAAGATCGACATGGCATCGGGCAACATCAACATGCGCGACCCGGTGATCTACCGCATCCGCCATGCGCACCATCACCGCACCGGCGACGCCTGGTGCATTTATCCGATGTACGACTACACCCACTGTATCTCGGACGCATTGGAGAACATCACGCATTCGATATGCACGCTGGAGTTCGAGGACCATCGGCCGCTCTACGACTGGGTACTGGAACGCCTGGCCGATTTCGGAGCGTTGGCGCGGCCGTTGCCGCGGCAGATCGAATTCGCTCGGCTGAACCTCACTTACGTGGTGCTCTCCAAGCGCAAACTGATCCAGTTGGTCGAGGATGGCCATGTGGAGGGCTGGGACGACCCGAGGCTGCCGACGATCGTCGGCTTCCGGCGCCGCGGCTATACGCCCGAATCCCTGCAACTATTCGCCGAGCGCATCGGCGTGGCGAAGGAGAACTCGACCATCGACATGTCGATCCTCGAGGACTGCCTGCGCGAGGACCTGAACGAGCGCGCGCCGCGCCGAATCGCGGTGCTTGACCCGGTCAAGCTCGTGATCGACAACTATCCGGAGGGCAGCGAGGAGCAGTGTCAAGCCCCCAACCATCCGCAGAAACCCGAGTGGGGCCAGCGCGCCATCCCGTTTTCGCGCGAGCTTTGGATAGAACGCGAGGATTTCATGGAGAACCCGTCCAAGGGATATTTCCGCCTCTCGCCGGGCGCCGAAGTGCGCCTGCGCTACGCTTATATCGTGAAGTGCGAGCGCGTGGAGAAAGATGCAAGCGGCAACGTCGCGGTCATTCATTGCAGCTACGACCCCGCCTCCAAGAGTTCACAGGGTCAGCTCCCCGACCCGGGCCGCGCCGGAGCTTCGGGGGCGGAGAAGAAAAAGGTCAAGGGCAATATCCACTGGCTATCGGCGCAGCATGCCGCCGCCGGCAAGGTGCGGCTCTACGACCGCCTGTTCAGGGTTTCGAACCCCGGCGCCGGCTCCGTGGAGTTTCTCGCAGAGATCAACCCGGATTCCAAAAGCAGCATCAGCGCGTGGCTCGAACCGGCGCTGACGGAGGCGAAGCCCGAGGAGCGTTTCCAGTTCGAGCGCCATGGCTACTTCGTTGCAGACCTGAAGGATTCGAAGGCGGGCGCGCCCGTGTTCAACCGCGCAGTGACCTTGCGCGATTCATGGGGTAAGGCAGGCTCTTAAACGAAAAGACCCCGCGGCGCGGGGTCTTCGATCGAGACCGAAACTAGCGGTCGGTCATGCGGGAACCGGTTCCTTATCCTGCACGCGTTTCCCCGGCGCGGTGGATTTCGATGGAGCTCCTTCTTTCTTTTGCTCCGTTTTCTCTTTGTTCTCTCTGCTTCTGCGCAACCGCTCCGCTGCAAGAGACAGTTCGTACCAGTTGTAATCGTATTCGTAGCACATGATGAGACTCCTTTTGTACCAAACGATCAGCGAGCCTCCCTTGCGACGCGTTCGAGTTGTGGATTCATGCTACTCCCCGTCCAAGCGAATTTCAACGGGAAGGGGTACGCTGTGCGACGCACTGCTTGGCGCCATTTCGCAGCACGCGGATCATTATGAAACGGGTTCTCAGTCATCGCCGAGGGACGTGGCAATAACCGACGCCGGGACTCGGATTCTGCGGGGCAATCAGCGGCATGACCGGAATGCCCGCTAAGCGGCGGCGATTCCTCCGCCGCAACCGCCGCAAGATTGCCTATCCATGCCGATCTTGCGGCAATCATTCGGTTTCGCCAAACCGCGTTCGATCCATGACTTCCCGAGGGCCGGCATCCGTGCGCCGGCGGGAATCGAACCGGTCGCCGTCGATCGCATGCATTCGCCGAAAACAAGCGGCGGACGAATGGAGTAATATCGTGGCGAGTCAAAAGCGGTGCCGCTTTGGGGTGAGAATAGACAAAATAAGCGCGGTGCCGATCAGGTTTTGTTACTGGATTTCAGCCAGAAGGCACGCCGGAAATGGACGGGCTGAATTTTTTTGAATTTTCCATCTTTAGAAGGTGAAGTCGACATGCGCAAGCACCTACACATCAACCTCCGGGACCGCTCGGTCAAGACAGAGGAAATGCACGGCGACGCGGTCGTGCGCGCCGGCCGGCACTACATCGCCAGGACCTTGCTCGCGCGCGGGGTGGCAAGAATCGACCCGCTGTCGCCGGATAATCCGCTCATCTTTTCGGCCGGGCCGTTCGCGGGCTCGAACTTCTCCAATGCCAACCGGATCTGCGTGGGCTGCAGGAGCCCGCTCACCGGGGGTATCAAGGAAGCCAATTCCGGCGGCACTTTCGCCTACGCACTCGGTCAACTCGAAACCGCCGGGCTCACGCTCAATGATGCATCGAGCGAATGGGTCGTCATCCGCATCACCAAGGAAGGCAATGTCACATTCGATAGCGCCGCACCGTACATGGGCAAAGGCAACTTCGATGCCGCAGCGCTTCTGTTCGAAAAATACGGCAAGAAAGTCAGTTTCGCCCTGTGCGGTCCGGTCGGCGAGTATCTCGGCCTGATGGCGGGCATCACCTTCCCCGATGTCGATGGGCGGCCATCGCGCATTGCTGCCCGCGGGGGCGTCGGCGCAGTCATGGGGAGCAAGAAAGTCAAGGCGATCGTCGTCGATATCGACAAGATGCCGACCTTCCATGACCGCAAGAAACTCATGGGCTCGATACGGGAATACGGCAAGCGCGTAAGCACAGACCCGGTGATCGACGTCTTCAGGCGCGTGGGCACGGCGATGATGGGCGACTTTACCAACCAGGTCGGCGGCCTTCCGGTCAACAACTTCAGCTCCGGGCGGCTGGTGGAAGCCTCGCAGGGTCCCCTTAAGCTCGGCGGGGACTACATACGCGATCGAATCATCAGCCGCGGCGGGCAACCTTCGCACGCCTGCATGCCAGGTTGCCAGATCGAATGCAGCAACGTCTATGTGGACGAAAGCGGCAAGGAGCTCGTCTCGCCGCTGGAATACGAAACCATCGTCATGATGGGCTGCAATTGCGGTCTCGACGATCCCGATGACGTGGCGCGATTGAATTTCGTCGCCAACGATCTGGGCGTCGATTCCATCGAAGCCGGCGCCACGCTGAGCGTCCTGATGGAAGCCAAACAAGGCGCATTCGGCGATGTCGGCTTCATGATGGCCGCCCTGGAGGACATTCGCCGGGGCAGCGAACGCGGCAGGCTGCTTGCCCAGGGGACCGCCCGGGTCGGCGCGCATTACAAGGTTGCCCGGGTTCCTGCCATCAAGAAGCAAGGCATCAGCGCCTACGATCCACGCGTCATCGAGGTGACCGGCATTTCCATGATGACCACGGCGCAAGGCGCCGATCACACCGCTGGCCACGCGCCGACCTTCGACTGCAACGGCAAGACGACCAAGGAGCTGACGGCGGCCAGCGTCGAAGTGCAGACATTGGTCGGGGCGGTCGATTCCCTGGGCATGTGCATTTTCGGGCGTTCCGTGACCAACGTGAGCTTTGACCTCATCGCGACGGCGGTCAATGACGCGCACGGCACCAACTTCGATGCGGCTCTATTGAAGGCGGTGGGACGCGACGTGCTGAAAATGGAATTGGAATTCAATCGGGCGGCGGGCTTTACCGAGGCTGACGACGAGCTTCCGGCCTTCTACAAGGATCCCGTGCCTCCGACCGGCAAGGTCGGGCGCCATAGCGCAGCCGAAGTCAATCGGTACGTGCGCGAACTGCTCGCCTGAGCCGGTCCTGTACGCGAAGGCCCTAAGTCAGACGAGCCGGAACCAAGGAAGCTAGTTTTGCCGTTTATCAATCTCCCCCTTTTGTGCGGTTGCATGCAACCGCACAAAAGGGGGAGACGAATTTAGAAACCAAATCGTCGGCAGATTCGTCATCAGTAAACTTGTAAGCGACTAAACGTCCGTTCAGGGCTGAAGGCTCCGCCGGCTGCGTGGCATACGAACACGCTGTCCTCACGCGCCTTCGCCTGCTGCTACCGAAACGGTTTCGGCAGCAGCGTCCTTACCTGCTCCCAATCGTTCGGAAACAGATTGAGCAGCACGCCTTTTCTCTCTTCCACCGCTGAATAGTCGAGATCCAGGTATTGCGCGCAAATCGATTCGAGCCGGTCGGAAAGTACGTGGGATCGCGGATCAAGATTGCGAACGATGCTCAGGCCGGATGGCGGCGCCGCCACGGTATCGATCGCCAGATCGGGACGATATTGCTTCAGTGCAAGCAGGGCTCGCCATACGTCGCCCGTCCAGGTGTATTCCCGGCGCTCCCGGTCGGCCAGTTCACGTGAGATCGGATAGGTGTCGTGCAGGCAGATAATCGACTCGGGAGCGCAGTGCCGCTCCACATTGATGAAATCCCGCAGCACGAATTCAAACCGATGCATGCCGTCGATGAAAGCGAAATCCACCGGCAGCCCGCCCAGTTCGGCGCGCAGATCGTGGGAGGCGAAATACGCGTCGCTGGTTTCGCGCAGCAAGGATTGATTGGGCCCGGGCAGGGCGCCCGGCTTGGGATCGGGGTCGACTCCGATGGCGCGCGTTTCGGGCGCGGCCAAGCGCAGCGATTCGCCCTCGAAAACGCCGATCTCGAAGTACGTACGCGGCCTGCAGTGTTCGTGAATGCGCTTCAGCAAAGACGCGTAGCGTTCGCCGTGAACGGGTGCGGCTCCCACCAGCCGTCTTGCCGGCTCGAAATCGGGGGAGCACTGCAGCGCGGCACGGCCGCAGGCGAGCGCTTCGCCCATTTGGCCCAGCGCCCAATGCGCCACCGCAAGGTTGTATCGATAGCGAGGGTCCCGCGGGACAAGGGCGCAGGCGCGCTCGAGATCGGCAAGGGCCTTCTCCGGGTGCGCGGAATCGATGCAAGCGGTGCCGCGCAGGAAACGGCCTTCAGCATGGTCGGGCGAGGCAGCAAGCAGCCGGTCGAGCGTGCCGATTGCCTGGTCGAAGCGCCCGGCATCCAAGGCGCAGCGTGCATCGTCCAGCATGGCCCCGAGATCCGGCGCAGCGTTGCGAAAAAATCGCTCAAGCATGCGATTGCCGATGCAGCGGCGGGAGCGCCGATGCGGCGCCGCTTCCGGAGATCTGCGCTCGCACGAAATTGATGTGGTGGCGAAGCACGTAGACCTGATCGGCGAACGACCCGGGCAACTTGCTGGCAATGACCGACTTTTCGATTTCGTCGAGACGCTTGAGCAATTGCTCACGCTCCTCCGCCGTCGGCTGCGCCAGGGCGGCCCTTTCGAGCGCCATCAGCACGCCGTAGCGCCGATAAATCCGGGAACTGATGCGCCAGCGATACAAGAAAGGCAACAGCCGCACCCCCGGAATCAGCAGCACGACAATCGGCACGAGCATGACCAGGATGCGGTCCACCAGGCTAGCAAGCCAGAACGGCAAGTAGTTGTAGGTGAAACCCTTGCCCGATCTGTAGTAGCGTGCCGCATCGTCGCTGATCCGGTACTCATGTTCCAGCGGGGCGGGAAATTCACGGGCCTTCTGCAACAGGGTTGCCCGGCCGTGCACTTCGCGCGCTGCCTCGATCAGCATGTCGGAGAGCGCCGGGTGCAGGTCGGACCGCGCCAGCAGTTCCACATTCGGCGCGACCATCGTGAGCGGTCTCGCAGGTGTGTTGCGGCCCAGATCGAGCGAACCTGGCGGCAATTCAATTTTGGCGAGATAACGGAAGCGTCGTACGTACGCATCGCCCTGTGTGAAGTCGAAAAGTCGAATGCCGCGCGTACGCAGCAGCTCGCGCGTGCTCGCCGGTGCTGCCGAATCGCCCATCAGGAACACCGCGTCCGCTTGATTCCTGAGGATGGCCTGCACCGCGGCTTTCCCGCCCAAATCGAGCAATTTCGTCGGCCCGGGCGCTTCAATCCCGTTCGCCTTCAGCAGCGTCTGCGCAAGTACCCGCGTTCCGCTGCCCTCCGGACCAATGGCAATGCGCTTTCCGCGCAGCTCCGAGAGCCGGCCGAGCGGTTTGGGCGAGCGGTAGAAGATCGAGAGCGGTTGATAGGAGACGCTGCCAAGCGACATAAGCTCATCTGCTTCGGCGAGGTTCGCGAGCCCCGCCTGAACGAACCCGACGTCGACCTTGGCGTCCGGGTCGCTTAGACGCCTGAGGTTCTCCAGCGAGCCTTCGGATGGCAGGATCTCGAGCTTGACCCCGTTTCGAGCGAGGATCCTGCGGTAACGCTCTGCCGAGTTTCGAAAGGTGCTGCCCTCGGGCCCGCTCGTCATGGTGATCGTATCGGGCGGCGCCGGACGCACGAAACGATAGGCGATCCAGAACGCCAGCACGCTGACCAGGAGGAACGGCCCGAGCGTCACCGCGAGATCGCGCCAGGAAATCCGGGCGATGTCGATTCGGAAGCGCCGCAAGGGGCGAGCGCTCGCGTCTTGATTGCTCATCGACTCAATCTTACCAGGCGATTAGCGGTCAGATTAAGTCGACCCCGTTCCGGCATAGCCGGAACCAAAGAAGTTGTCTTGCCGTTATCAAATTCATGCTTTCGCACCGCTGCAACTTTGCAGCGGTGCGAAAGCACGAGACCCGTACAACGCCAGATTCTTCACCGAAATCGTCAACTCGTAAGTGACTAATTGATTGCCGGTTATGAGTCTAGCCACCCACTTCAGAAAGGTACGCGGCAAAACGCCTATCGCTTGTTCGGGTGTGCTCGTGGAGCCAGTTTTGAATGAAGACCATCATTGACAGGGAATCCTCGCTGCTGAAGGCCGTGCTCTTCAGCTTTGCCACGTAGGACAGGAGTTCCCGATGTTCTTCGGCATGTTCTTTAAGTTCGGGGTAGTTGTGTATCCGCATCAAACGTTCTTCGTCTTCGCAATGCATGCGGAAAAAGTCCGCCAGTCGATTCAGGGCGGAATTCACTGCGGACGACCTCCCCTCGTTGCTCACCGCTTTCTCAATCGAGGAGATGCAGTCCGACAAGAGCCAGTGCTGCTGGTCTACCGCGGGCACCTGGAGCTTCAACGTGCTAGATGCAACCATGCTTGACACCTCGGGCAGTGCTTTCGTACTTTGGCCCGATCGATACGGTACCGATCGGGTCCGGTTCGATGATCTCCAACACGATACCATCGCTTCATTTCATTTCAAAGAAAGCCCCGCATTGCCGCGGGGCTATTAGGTGGCGCTAACAAGGGTGGAAACTATCCGCCTAAGGTTGGTCAAATGCTCTCACGCCGAAATTCCCTGTGAAATACAGGAAACTGCTCAACTAGGGGTTGGGTTCCCACCCGCCCCGGGCTACCGACAGTAATCGCGGCAATCCCACGCCTGCCGCGCTCTGATGCCGCGAGGGTTCAACGCTCCAGTCGCGTGACCTTCGACCCCTCGAAGGTGAGGTTGTACATCAGGCCTCTGTTGGAAAAAATGAAACCGATGATCGGTTCCTTGATCGTATCGGAGCTGATCTCGCCGCCGGCGCCCAGCGTCGCCAGCGCCACGCTTCCATCCACTCCGACTTTCCATCCATCGCTCTTGCGAAACTGGTCGAGCACCTTCGGATTCATGAACAATACGATCTGCGACTTGATCTGGGCGCCGAGCTGGAAACCGATCGAGGCCGATGCGGTGCTGTAATAGCCGACGTTCTTTCCATTGACGTTCAGCGCCCCTTCGCCATACTCGCCCCCTATGCCGATGCCTGCTTTCACCACCTCGGGAAACACCAGCATGCCGGCTGCCTTCTGCGCAAGCCGCTTGCCGGCGCTCGTCTGTTTGTAAAAAATATCGATCGCTTCCTCCACCTTGGCGTCGATTTCTTCCTTCGAGGCGGCATCCGCAAGGGATGGCTGCAGGAGCCCGAGCATGGCGCCGAGGATGAGGCTTGCTGCGGTCTTGCCGATCATCGCGTGTCCTCCATGGAATCTGCCGCACGCGCGGCAGGTACGTTACTGGAAAAGCTCTAACGTCGAATCAGCCAAAGAACCAGGGACAGCACGAGGGAGATTATCACGCAGGTCGTGATCGGAAAGTAGAACACCCCGTTCTCGGTTTCGATGCGAATGTCCCCGGGCAGGCGACCAAGGCCGAGTCTGGAAAGCCATGGCCAGAGTAGCCCCGCCAGCAGAAGAACCACCCCGATCGCGATCAGAATCCGTTGCATGCAACGCATCTTATTGCAGGCCAAGCGGGCGGACAATGCGACACGTGATGCCGATTGCGGCCGACTCCAGGGCGTCGGGAGGTAGAAACCCACCGCCCATTACATAGTTTGCGGTATTTCACCCATGAGCTCGACGTGAGAGCATCACGTTACCCTCTGGCGGAAATTTTCCACCCCCTGCTCCCGCCACTTAAAAGCCCCGCAGCGATGCGGGGCTTTCTTTGAGTTCGAGGGGAACCGAAACGATGCGATGATTTCTGGGAATTACCTCACGCATTTCAGACATGGCTGGTGGCCTGCTTCGTAAATCAAGGCACATAATGAAAGGGATGGATTCCAGCAATAGCCCCAGCTATTGCGACGATGCGCAACACCGCCACGGGCCGGAAGGCGCGTTTTCAAGTTCCAGGACTTGCGAAGCAGACCGCTAGTTGATGCATTGCGGTGACGACATGGGCAAGCCTCCCTCCAAGGTCAGCATGTGCCGAGAGTGCCAGCGCCTGGTCGACACATCGACGATGCGTCCCTTATCTCGTGATCGCCTCGGCAGGCCCGTCCGAATCGTCTGTGCGGAATGCTTCAAGCGCATCCGTGCCCTGAGGAAGGCAGCACGGGAGCAGCAACGCGCAGCCGCGAGAGTCGTATTGAAGGCTCGCTTCGAACCGGAATGAATCCGGGAAAAGGTTCGGTACTTCAAGCGTACCGCGGGTAATTGTTCGAACTTCGGGTTTGCGCCGCAGTCCAATCGGCGATATCGTCCGGGACAACAACCTTGGGCGTCAGGCGCCGAACGATCGGTATAAGGGACGCGTGGTCCCCGCCGCAAGGACGACCTTCCGGAGGCGGTCATGCTGATTCTCAGGCAGCTTTTCGATGCCCAGTCCTCAACCTACACCTACTTGCTTGCTGATTCGGCTGCCCGACAGGCGGTACTCATCGACCCGGTATTCGAGCAGGTCAGGCGCGACGCGGCATTGATCGAAGAACTCGGGCTCAAGCTCGCGCAGACGCTGGAGACCCACGTCCATGCCGATCATGTGACCGGCGCGTGGCTGCTGAGACGGCAGCTTGGCGCGCGCATCGGAGTTCCGATCGAGAGCGGCGCCGAGGGTGCCGACGACTATATTGGGGATGGGGAGCGGATCCGGTTCGGGAACCTCTCGCTCCATGCGCGCTGGACCCCGGGGCACACGAACGGCTGTCTCACTTACGTGCTGGACGACCACTCGATGGCCTTCACCGGTGACGCGCTCCTGATCCGCGGTTGCGGTCGGACCGACTTCCAGCAAGGTGACGCGCGCCGCCTGTTTCGATCCGTTCGCGAGCGGATTTTTTCGCTGCCCGACCAGTGCCTCCTCTATCCAGGGCACGATTACCGCGGACTCACCGCCTCGAGCGTCGCGGAGGAAAAGCTCTACAACCCGCGTTTGGCTGAGGGGATCGGGGAGGACGATTTTGTCGGCTACATGACCAATCTCGGGCTTGCACACCCAAAGCAGATGCAAGTGGCGGTGCCGGCAAACTTGCGCTGCGGATGCCCGGATCATGAAGAAAGGCTTGCCGACACGCCGGACTGGGCGCCACTTTGCTACACCTTTGCGGGAATCTGGGAAGTGCAGCCGAACTGGCTCGAGGAGCACCTGCGCGAGGTGCAGATCGTGGACGTGCGCGAAACGGAGGAATTTTGCGGGCCGCTTGGCCATATCCCGGGGGCGAAGCTGATTCCGTTGGGCACGCTTCGAAATCGCCTGCATGAAATCGCACCCGGACAGCCGGTCGTCACCGTGTGCCGCTCGGGCGCGCGCTCGGCACAGGCGACGGTGATACTGCGCAATTCCGGAATGCACAAGGTGGCGAACCTCGCGGGGGGCATGCTGCGCTGGCGGGCCCAGCGCTTCACGGTGGAAGGAGGCGCCGAATAAGACTTGTATCGCGCAACCGTCGACCCAAGATATCGGGTGATTGTCTTTCAGTTACACAGGTTTTCGATGGGTGCCACGCCGAAGTTTCTCCTTGATCGATCTCAGCATCACGCGGAGGGTTTGCCGACGCCCGGGGGCGACGGTGCTCTTCTGGACGCCTACTCGCGCACCGTAACGGCGGCAGTCGAGCGCGCCGGCCCGTCGGTTGCGTTGATCGCGGTCGCCAATGAGCGCGGCCGCGGCACCGGTTCGGGTTTCGCCTTCACGCCCGATGGCTTCATGCTCACCAACAGCCACGTGGTGCGTGGCGCGAAGAGCCTGGTCGCAGCCTTTTCCGACGGGCGCGAGAGCAGCGCCCAATTGGTTGGCGAAGACCCCGCAACCGACTTGGCGGTGATCCGCGTCGAAGGCGAGAATCTGCCGGCAGTCGAGTTGGGCGATTCGGCGGCTATTCGCCCGGGACAGATAGCCATCGCCCTGGGCAACCCGCTTGGCTTCGAGCACACAGTAACAGCCGGCGTGGTCAGCGCGCTCGGCCGCAGCCTCGCTGGCTACACCGGTCGAGTGATCGAGGACGTGATCCAGACCGACTGCGCGCTCAACCCCGGCAATTCCGGCGGGCCGCTCATCGATTCGGCAGCGCGGGTCATCGGCGTCAACACTGCGATGATTCCGCATGCGCAAGGCATTTCCTTTGCAGTGGCGATCAATACCGCCAAATGGGTTGTAGCCCAGTTGTTCCAGCATGGCCGCGTGCGCCGCGCCTATGTGGGCCTCTCCGGCGGCACCACCGAGATCATGCGCCGCATCGCGCGCCATCATGGCTTGGATCAGCCTCGTGGCGTACGGGTGCTGGAGGTCGAGGCGCACGGCCCGGCCGCAGCGGCCGGCTTGAGGAAAGGCGACTTGGTGATCGGTTTCGACGGCGTCCCGATCACCGGCGTGGACGTTCTGCAGCGCCTGCTCGATGGCTCGCGCATCGGCAAGGCTTTTGTCTTGCACCTGCTGCGCGACGGACAACTCCTGCATTTGCCGATAACGCCCGTGGAAGCAAACGGGTAAGTTCGATTGCGCTCGTCAGGCCGGCGGGCCCGGCCCAACTGGCTTCGGCGGTCACGGCCCTAGTTCTTGAAATAGTTGGCTATGTCTTCCTCGAGGAGCTTCACGACCGCGCCCCTCTGCGGGTCGTTCTTCATTGATTTCCAGATGCCCTCGCGGTTGAGAACCTTCATTTTCTCTATCTCGGCTGCGGGCATGTCGGCCACGGTGATGCTGGCGTCCTTTCGCATCGCCTCCAGGGCGTCGACCTGCGCCTTGGTATTGAGTTCATCGGCATAGACCAGGCTGTCCTTGCCGGCTTTGTTCACCACCTCTTTCAAGTCCTTCGGTAGTGCATCGAGCCACTTCTTGCTGACCACGATGGCGTTTAGGAAGGCGGAATGCTCGGTCCGGGTGAAGTACTTGGCCACCTCGTAGAGCTTCATCTTGTAGATGACGTCGGGCGGGTTTTCGATGCCGACGATCGTGCCTTGTTGCAAGGCCGAGTACACCTCGGCCAAGTCCATCGTGCGGGGAACGGCGCCCCAATCCTTGTAGGCGCCCGCTCGCGGCGGCGAGGGAATGACGCGGAAAAGCTTGCCCTGGATGTCCGCCAGCTTGGTCACCGGAAACCTTGTCAGAAGGCTTTGCGAGCCGACACCGTAGAAACCAATGACTAGGATGCCCTTTTGATCGGCCGATTCCTTCATCCTCGCCGCCGCCTTGCTGCGCAGCGTGAATTCGGTCATTTTGGCCGGGGCGCCCGGAAGCAGAAACGGGAGATCGAACATGCCGATCTCGGGTACGGCCGCAGCCATGAATCCGGTCGGGATGATCATTCCGGCCAAGGCGCCGGCCTGCAGCGTCGATAGCATCTGGCTATTGGTGCCCAAGGACCCACCGGTGCGGGCACCGGCGGCGATTCGGCCGTTGGAGTACTTGGTCAGCAATTCAGCGAATCTGACGGTGATCGCTGCCTGTGCGTCGTTGGCCGTCGAGTTTGCGACCAGCACGCTCATCGCCGGAGTCGTCGGTTTGGTCTGCCCAAGGACGGTACCGGCTGCAAGCAATGACGCGGCCACAAAAGCCACTTTCGAAATCGCCTTCATAACTCCTCCCACAAAAAGCCCCAAAAGGCCGGAGCGCAAGGACGCACCGCGTATTGACTCCCCTTCCGCAAGGAAGCGCTCCTATCTTATATCAAGGGTCCGAATCCTGTATGGCGGTCTATACTGATTTCATCGGCAGCGGCTGTCGGGATTTATTGTCGATACGAGACAGTCGAATATTTATCCGCATTTGCGGGACTACCGAAAAAGGGGGTATCTATGACCAGTCGCCACTTACCCATGGTCCGGGAATTCATGGACAAATACGTGGACACTCTATCGCCGGACACCGACATCATGGAAGCGGTGAACTTCCTGCTGGAGAAGCGGATAACAGGCGTGCTCGTGGCCAACAGCAAGAAGGAACTGGTGGGCATCCTCACGGAGACCGATTGCCTGAAGCTCCTCACGCTGGGCGGCCCCGATCATGAAGCCCCCAGGGGGAAAGTGAAGGACTACATGACCTCGCAGGTGCAGACCATACCGCCCACCATGGACATCTATTACGCCGCCGGGCTTTTCGTGTCCGCAAAATTTCGCCGCTTCCCGGTGGTGGAGCATGGCCGCATCGTGGGCGCCATCACCCGGTTCGACATCTTGCGCGCCGTGCAACGTGGTCTGGCAGGGGTTACGCCGTACACTGAATCCGAATTCGTAGGCTTCGCCCGCGCCAGCTGACCCGGGCGCGCTGCACCGCACCACGGGAATTGCTTCTGCCGCGCAGAAAGCGGGGGGGAGATTCAGCAGCGCACGCCGGGGAGAGAGCGGATGCGCCTTGGTTCCCGGAAACAGCGGCCTACCGGGCCGCTAGCTATTTCAGTTTTGCGCGATGAGATGTTTTCGCCGCTGCGCTTCGGCCACGAACTCCTCCAGCTCCGGATCCAAAGCATTGCGAGATGAAACGATTCCGATAGGTTGACCGTCCTCGATCACGGGTACATGGCGGAATCCATTCTCGTGCATCATGAGCAGTGCATGCCCGAACGACTCGTTGGGGCCGACAGTCCGCGGTGAAGCCGTCATCACGTCGGCCAGCTTGGTCGCCTGCGCATCGCGCCCTTGCGCCATGACGCGAAATACGGCATCGCGCTCGGTGAAGATTCCGACCAGGCGATTGTCTTCGACAACCATGACCGCACCGACATTCTTTTTCGCCATCAGTTTGGCGGCTTTGCTGACGCTGGTGTCCGGCGAAGCCATCAAAGTCTTTCTTCGCTCCATGACGCTCTTGATTCGTTGACTGAACATTACTGTTTCCCGCCTTGCTTTGAAATGTATGTAGAGCCGGGTCCGGTATGCTACCGGCCGGCACAAGCCGATCCTCCCTGGAATCTATGGTCGACCTGCCTCCGTACTCCCAGACGCGGAGGCTACCGGCCGCAGATTTGCGCGATTTGACCAGGATCAATCTTCGCTCACGACTGGAGAAGCCACCGGTTGAGTGTCCAGTGGGGTCTTGAACTGCATGGGCGGTGGTCAGCCCGCTGATCCGCAATGGGGCAATCGCAGCGCCTCGACAGCGAACCCCTTGCCACGCCGATACCATTAGCCCTGGCGTGGGGGCACATTCGGTCCAAGTTGGACAGCAGCCCGGCGAGCAATCCGATCCCCGGCAGATAGGAAAAGCGCTAGTAGACTAATCCCACACTGGTGGCGTCGGCTAGTCAGCCCATCGCTGCCGCCCCGAGGCCGCCCGGGCCGAAGGTGCCCCGAGTATCGGCTCCTGCGCGTATACCAGAATGGCCGGGAAGGCAGAGGCCATCGGCAAGCCGATCACGACCGCCAGCACCCAGTCCAGAACAGGCTTGCGTAGGGCAGCGCCGGCGCACCCGGCTGCAACGTACTTGACGCGGCGAAGTACCTGTTTGCCGGCGTCGTTCACCGCATTACAATTGGGGGTATGAACATCCCGCAACCGAAGTGGCGCTCTCCCACTGGCGAGATCATCGCCTGCGTCGAGAAACTCAAGGTTCTCCGCGAAAACCTTGAAGAGATCCAGCGCCTTTGCCAGGACGCGCTGGACGATGCCGTACTGATGGGCTGCGACGAGCGGCAGTTTCGCAGCGTTCTCGTGGATCTGATAGGGCGGCTCAAGAATACCTACGGCAACCAGCGAGAATCTTCCGACAAGAACGAGAGCGCGTAAGTCCCGCGAGCGTGCTCAGCGAACGCTGGGCACACCTGTTCACTGCGGTGATTCAAGGCATTAGAGAGCACCGTTTCCGGGACACTGTCGGAGTTTTCCGGCTACTTCTTCTTGGGTTTCGGGATTGGGCGCCGCAGGCGGCGCCACTCCCAAGGCGCTACCGGCGTCTTATCGACCCAAAGACCTTCACGAATTCGCTGCGCTTGGTCCTGGAAGAAAAAAAGCGACGACGCAGTATCTGGCTGGCGCTGATAGACCCAGGCCATACCCCGGCGCAACTGCTCGACGTTCGCGTCGGCTCCCGCACAGTCTAACCGCCCTAGGGTGCGGCCGTAGCCGTCGCGGCGTATCTCGCGCACGACGGCATCGGTGCCAAAGCATAGCTCGACCAGAGACTCCCGCGATTGCTGGCCGAAGGGTTGTTTCAGTTCCGGGGCGTCGATGTCCGCAAGATGGACTTCGATCCGCTGAGTCTCGACCAAAACGGTCAAGGTGTCGCCGTCTTCGACCGATACCACGGTACCGGTCAGTTCCTCGGCATTCGCGCTCGCTGCAAGCAGCGCGATCGCCAGAGATGACAGGGCTCGAACGCAGGAGGAACTCACGAGGTGCGATACACGTTTGAAACGATAATTCCAAAGTATGAAAGATTCGCAATTGCCCTGCGCACACTTTCACGAAAGAGGAAACCTGCACTTGACAACTGCGCGACGATGCCGGATTGCAGTTGCGGCTTTGCGTGGGGGCAAATGTGGCGCCGGACTGATTTGCGCTACACTGAAACTTGACACCACGTCGAACGCCGCCCCGCGGAATCTGCCTCCGGCATGGCGGCGCACCAACATGGATAAGCGGGCGGCCCTTTTGAGCGCGGCTCTCAACGCGGCAATCTGGAACGGGCAACTCAGCGCGATGCCGCGCTGGAAGGCAGCCCTGATCGGCCCCATCCGTCTCCTTTTCGTTCTCGCGCGCGACCTCGCTCATGGCCAACTGACGCTGCGCGCCATGGGGCTTGTCTATACCACGCTGCTGTCGCTCGTCCCCCTGCTCGCGCTCAGTTTCTCGGTATTAAAAGCGTTTGGCGTCTACAACCAGATCGACACGCTCCTGTTCGGCTTTCTGGCCCCGCTCGGAGAAAAGGGCACGGAAGTAACCGGCTGGATCATCAGGTTCATCGAAAATTTGAACGTCGGCGTCCTGGGATCGATCGGACTGGCGCTCCTCATCTACACCGTGGTCTCGCTCATTCAAAAGATCGAGGAGTCCTTCAATTTCATATGGCACGTTTCACAGATGCGCAGTTTGGCGCGGCGTTTCAGCGGCTACCTGAGCGTGCTCTTGATCGGTCCGGTATTGGTTTTCGCCGCGGTCGGCATCGCCTCGGGCATCATGACGACGACACCTGCGCAGCAACTGCTTGCCGTGGAGCCCATCGGCGGCGTCGTCTACGCGGCGACCAAGACAATTCCGTTTCTCATGGTCATCGGCATTTTCACGTTCATCTACATCTTCGGTCCCAACACCAAAGTGCAAAAGGGCGCCGCGCTGGTCGGCGGCGCGCTGGCCGGCGCACTGTGGCAGGCAGCGGGCTGGATATTCGCCGAGTTCGCCGCCAGATCCACTCAGTACGCCGCGATCTACTCGAGCTTCGCAATCGTCCTGCTGTTCTTAATCTGGGTTTACGTGAATTGGTTAATCCTGCTTCTGGGGGCGAGCATCGCCTTTTATCGCCAGCACCCGGAGTATCTGATCCTGCGTTCGGGCGAACCCCGATTGAGTAACCGGATGCGTGAGCGCGTGGGATTGATGGCTATGTACCTGATTGGGAAGGCTTACCACGATGGCGCCCCGCGCTGGACCATCACCGCATTGACGCGGCGCTTGGGCGTACCGATGCACGCGCTGGAGATTGTGCTGAGAGCGATGCGGCATCGCCTCCTGCTGATTCAAACCGGCGACGACCCGCCCACCTATTTGCCCGCGCGCGATCTGGAGACGATTGGCTTGTCCGAACTGCTGGACGCCGTGCGTACCGCGGGCGAAGAGCCGTGTTTGAGTCCGGATTCCCTCCCCGCGCCCAAGGAAATCGAGCCGATCCTAAGGCGGGTCGACCAAGCCTTCGACGAATGTCTGCGGGGACTTAGCATCAAAGACCTCGTTGCTCCCCGATCACCGGATGACGCAGGCACCCGGTCGCCCCCAGTGCTAGCACGCCGGGAAACGCGGCTTTAGACCTGCATCAAGGAGGGCTGAGCATGGTCAGCCAAACCATCACCGTCATTACCGGCGCCAGTCGTGGCTTGGGTCGGGCAGCCGCACAGCGTCTGGCAAGCGTCGACGGCCAACGGGTCGTCGCAACGGCCCGCAATCGGGCCGACCTGGAACCGCTGCAGTCCGAACTTCAACTCGCCGGCCATCGGATCGAATGCCGCCAACTCGACGTAACCGACGACAATTCGGTAGATGCCCTGCGCCAGTGGCTCAGCGAGCATTTTGGTCGCGTCGACGCACTGATCAACAACGCCGCAATATCGATCGATCGCTACAGCACGAGCTTGCTCGAGCTTCCGTTGGACACCCTGCGCGCAACCCTGGAAACCAACCTGGTTGGCGTACTGAGGGTCACTCAGGCGCTGGTGCCGCTGATGCGAGCGAGCCGTGCCGGACGAGTGGTCAATCTATCCTCCGGGATGGGGCAACTGTCGGACATGAATGCCGGCGTCCCCGCGTACCGAATCTCCAAGACCGCGGTGAATGCCCTGACACGCATCCTGGCGACCGAGATGGCGGGAACGAGGATCAAAGTCAACTCGGTATGTCCCGGTTGGTGTCGCACCGATCTCGGCGGCCCCGATGCCCCCCGTACTCCCGAGGAAGGCATCGACACTGTGGTTTGGCTCGCGACCCTTCCTGACGATGGCCCCAGTGGCGGCTTCTTCCGCGATCGCCAGCCGATTCCCTGGTAGAAATCCTGCGCGCTGATGCGGAGTTCGCTCGTGTCCACCCTCAGCTGGATTGTCATCGTCATCGTACTGCTGGCAGTTATCGCCGTACTGGCCGGGCAGCTGGGCTTGTTCCAAGGCACGTCGCCCACCGATCTGGGCGTGCGCGAGGGCAAGCTGAAACCGCCATCCATGACCGAAAACAGCGTCGCCAGTCAAGCAGCGCTTTACCCCGATCACCCGCAGCGCCGCTACGCTGACATCGCGCCTCTTTCGATGAAAGGTAACGGTCCGGCCACTTTGGCAAGAATCAAGGCCATCGTGGAGGACATGGACGGCGCCAAGGTGATGCGGAGCGATCCCGATTACCTGTACGCGCAGTTCACCACCAAGCTGATGAGGTTCGTGGACGACGTGGAGTTCTGGTTCGACCCGGGAAATAACGTGATCCAGGTGCGCTCGGCCTCCCGCGTGGGCCGCGGAGATCTTGGCGTCAACCGCAAGCGCATCGAGGCGGTGCGGGCGGCGTTGGCAGCGGAGGATTGACGGTGGACCGGCACGTCCCCTTCTGCTTCTGACCCGATCGCGAACGTGGGTCTAGGCGTCCGATGTGGCCCCTCTGCGCAGCCATCGCGGATTGCGCTGAGCACAGGCCAACATCGTGCCTCAGCCTCGCAGATCCTCGCCGATCAGGTCGCTTGCCTTTTCCGCGATCATCACGATGGGCGCGTTGGTGTTGCCCGATACGAGGTGCGGCATGATCGAACCGTCGGCCACGCGCAAGGCGTCGACGCCACGCACCCGCAGACGTGCATCCACCACCGATTGATCGTCGCTTCCCATGCGGCAGGTGCCCACGGGGTGATGCACGGTGCTCGCGGTCTGGCGCACGTGCTCGAGGATCTGCGCTTCGGTCTGGCAGGCGGGCCCGGGCATCATTTCCTCCGCCACGTAGGCGGCAAGCGAAGGCTGCGCGAGCAGCTTGCGCCCGAGCTTGAATGCCTCGACCATCAGGCGGCGGTCGTTCTCGGTGGCAAGGAAATCGGGCTGGATCTTCGGCAGCGCAAACGGATCGCTCGCGCCGATCTCGACGCGGCCCCGGCTCGTCGGCCGCAGTAAGCACACCGAAATGGTGAAGCTCGAGTACGGCATGGGAGGTTCGGTCACGTATCTGAATCCCACCGGGGAGAATTGCACCTGCAGATCCGGCCAGCCCGGCGAGGCCGAGGAACAGGCGAAAAGTCCGACGCGAAACGGCCCGTACGCGAGTATGCCGGTGCGAAAGAGCGCATAGCGCGCAACCTCGGCCGCCAGCCGCACAGGCGACGACAGAATATCGTTGATGGTAATGGGTTGGGTGCAGCGGCACATGGAGCGCACCTGGAGGTGGTCCTGGAGGTTCGCGCCCACGCCGGGAAGATCGGCCACCGCGGCAACGCCGTGGCGGCCGAGGAGCTGGGCCGGACCGATTCCGGACAGTTGCAGAAGCTGCGGCGAGTGAAATGCGCCCCCGGCGATCACCACTTCGCGCCGGGCGTTTGCCCTCAGCAGCTCGGTACCGCGCCGGAATTCGACGCCGATTGCGCGCCGGCCGTCGAACAGCACTCGCGTCGCCCGCGCCGAGGTCAACACTTGCAGATTCGATCGACGCATCGCCGGCCGCAGATAGGCGCCGGCGCCGCAGGCGCGCCTGCCGCGGCGGATCATCATCTGGTAATAGGAGGCGCCTTCCTGCGCGGGGCCGTTGAAATCGTCGATCCGGCGATAGCCCGCTTCCGCTGCGGCGCCCAGTAGGGCATCGGTGAGCTTGCCGCGCGCGATATCGGAAACCGCCAGCGGACCGGAATCCCCGTGCAGCTCATCGGCGCCGCGCACGTTCGCCTCGGCGCGGCGGAAGTACGGAAGAACGTCGCTCCATCCCCAGCCCACGTTGCCGGAATCGCGCCAGCGGTCGTAATCGCGCGGATTGCCGCGGATGTATTGCAGGCCGTTCAGTGAACCCGAGCCCCCGAGTGTCTTGCCGCGGGGGTACGGCATGCGCCGGCCGTTGAATCCGGGAACCGGTTCGGTCTGCATGCACCAGTCAACGCGCGGGTTGCCGACAAGCCTGGATATTCCGCCGGGCACGTGGATCCACAGATTGCGATCCGGTTCGCCGGCTTCAAGCAGCAGCACCCGCAGGTCAGCGTTCTCCGAGAGCCGCGCGGCGAGCACGCAGCCGGCGGTGCCGGCGCCGACGATGACGACATCAGCTTCATACCCCATTGTCGAAAGCTCCTCCCCGCCCGATTGGGCGCTGCGTTATTTCAATGCAGCCAGTTCGATCTGCACCGTCGCCGCCGCATCGCTGAACCACAACTGCCCGTCCTGAACCGTGCATTGCAGTTGCATGCTGCGCGAGGCGAGTCTGCCCAGCGATTGGCTCGCCGAGACCGGGATGCGCCACACCGCAAGATTTTTCGCCCGCGCCAGCTTTTCAGCGATCGGCTTCCACCACAGCTCTGCGCTCTTGCCATAGGCGTACACCGTCACCCGGTCCGCGCGGCCGCAGGCGCGAAGCAGGCGCCTGTCGTCGGGCTGGCCGACCTCGATCCAGTGCGCGACCGCGCCGCGCAGGTCCTTCTGCCACAGGTCGGGTTCGTCCGTATCGGACAGTCCTTTGCCGAACGCAACACGCTCGTTGGCGTTCAGCGCGAACGCCAACAGGCGCACCATCATGCGTTCGTCGGTCTCCGAGGGGTGGCGCGCCACCGTCAGTGCGTGCTCGGCGTAGTAGTTGCGGTCCATGTCCGCGATTTGCAGACCGGCTTTGTAGATTGTCGCTTTGAGTGCCATGGCGGGAGTATACGGAGCGAGGGGCCGTTTCCCTAATTCGGAAACGGCCTCTTAGACAGGTACCGGTGCGGCCGTGCGCGCGCGCAACTGGCCGCAACCCCCGTCGATGTCCTGCCCCGCCGAATTGCGCAACTTGGTCAGTATGCCGCGTTGGAGCAGCGTGCGCGCCATGTCTACTGCACGCTCCCAGGTCGGGCGCTTGAAACCGAGTCCGGCGACCGCGTTGTAGGGAATCAAGTTCATGACCGCGTATTTGCCGCGCAGGAGCAGGGCGATGCGATCCAGTTCTTCATCGCTGTCGTTCACGCCTTCGATCAGCGTCCACTGATACTGGATCGGATAGCTCGTCGCGCGCGCGTAGCGCTCGCCGAGTTCCACCAGTTCGGCCGGATCGAGGCGCGGCGCGCGCGGCATCAGCTTCGCGCGCAACTCGGCACGCGTGGAATGCAGGGACAGCGCCAGCGCCGGCTTTACGGCCCCGAGCGGCAGCCGTTCGAATACGCGCCGGTCGCCGACGCTCGAGAAGACAAGGTTCTTGTGCCCGATCGCGCCCGCCGTACCCAGCAGTTCGATCGCCTCGAGCACGTTGTCCATATTGTGGGCGGGCTCGCCCATGCCCATGAAGACGACCTTTCTGACCGTGCGCAGCGAACGAGCGAGCGCCACCTGCGCGACGATTTCCGCACTGCCCAGGTGCCGCTGCAGGCCGCCCCGGCCCGTCATGCAAAAAACGCAGCCCACCGCGCAGCCGACTTGGGTCGACACGCACAGGCCATCGCGGGGCAGCAGGACGCTCTCCACCATCTGGCCATCGGCCAGCTCGACCAGCAGGCGCGCCGAACCATCCTCGCCGGGATGCTCGGAGCGCAGGCGTGCGATCGCACCCAGTTCCGCCGCGATCGCGGGCAGCGCGGTGCGCATGTGCAAAGGGAGAAAATGCTCGGGCCTGCTTCGGCCGCTATCGAGCGGCAGCGCCTGGGTCCAGGCGCGCAGCGCGAGCTGCTCATGGCAGGCTTTGGCGCCAAGGCCGCGCAGGCGCTGCCGAATCTGTTCGATACGCATGATCGCTCGAATGCTACCATCGCCCGACGCCGGCGAGCTGGGTAAGCGCATCAGGGGGCTGTGCTCGATACCTGCAGCGGAATTCCGGCCAATCGGCTATCGTCGTTTCCATGCATCCCATCATCTCCGTCACGGCTCTCGACAAGACTTACGCCTCGGGCTTCCGGGCACTGAAGAACATCAATCTTGAAATCCGCAACGGAGAGATCTTCGCCTTGCTGGGGCCTAACGGCGCAGGCAAGACCACGCTGATCAGCACCATCTGCGGGATTGTCAATCCCACTGCAGGAAGCATTCTGGTGGACGGTCACGACATCGTCAGCGATTACCGCGCCGCGCGCTCCATCATCGGTCTCGTGCCGCAGGAATTGACGACCGATGCATTCGAAACAGTGTGGGCGACCGTGTCCTTCAGCCGTGGACTGTTCGGCAAGCGCCCAAACCCTCGCCACATCGAAAAGGTACTCAAAGACCTCTCCCTGTGGGACAAGAAAGACAGCAAGATCATGACCCTTTCGGGCGGCATGAAGCGCCGATTGCTCATCGCCAAGGCGCTGTCGCACGAGCCCCGGGTGCTGTTCCTCGACGAGCCCACCGCGGGGGTCGATGTCGTGCTCAGACGCGACATGTGGGAGCTGGTGCGCCGCTTGAGGGCGAGCGGCGTCACCATCATCCTGACCACCCACTACATCGACGAGGCCGAAGAGATGGCAGACAGGATCGGTGTGATCAACAAAGGCGAGATCATTCTGGTCGAAGACAAGGCCGAACTGATGCGCAAACTGGGCAAGAAAAAATTGACGCTGCAGCTGAAGGGCACACTGGAGCGCATACCGCCCGGGCTCTTCCACTACCGGCTGGAGCTATCGAGCGATGGCACCGAATTGATCTATACCTACGATTCCCATGCGACGACGGGCGATAGAACCGGCATCGGCGCACTGCTGCAGGACCTGACCGAGGCGGACATTCGGTTCAAGGATCTGCACACGACACAAAGCTCGCTTGAAGATATCTTCGTCACCCTGGTGAGAGACAGAAAATGAACGTCTATGCGATACGCGCGATCTACGCGTTCGAAATGGCGCGCACGGGGCGCACACTGATGCAGAGCATCATCTCCCCGGTGATTTCGACGTCCCTGTACTTCGTCGTCTTCGGCGCGGCGATCGGCTCGCGCATCCCCGAGGTGGAGGGAGTCAGCTACGGCGCGTTCATCGTGCCCGGGCTGATCATGCTTTCGCTGCTGACGCAAAGCATGTCCAACGCGTCGTTCGGCATCTACTTTCCGAAGTTCACCGGGACGATCTACGAGCTCCTGTCGGCGCCGGTGTCTTCCTTCGAGGTCGTGGCGAGCTACGTCGGAGCGGCCGCGACCAAATCGGTGATCCTCGGCCTGATCATCCTGGCGACGGCGGCGCTGATCGTGCCGTTGCGCATTGAACATCCTTTTTGGATGATCCTGTTCCTCGTGCTGACCTCGGTTACGTTCAGCCTTTTCGGTTTCATCATCGGCATCTGGGCCGACGGCTTCGAGAAACTGCAGGTCATACCGCTGCTGATCATCACGCCGCTCACGTTTCTTGGCGGGAGTTTCTATTCCATCGACATGTTGCCGCCGTTCTGGCGGACGGCCGCGTTGTTCAATCCTGTGGTGTACCTGGTCAGCGGCTTCCGGTGGAGTTTCTACGGGCTCGCGGATGTCAGTGTCGGCATCAGCCTTGCGATGACGGGGGTGTTTCTGGCGACTTCGCTGGCGATCGTGGCGTGGATTTTCAGGACCGGGTATCGGCTCAAGGCCTAGTGGCGCAACGCCTCAGGCGCATCCTGGGGCTGCTGCTCGCTGCCGTTGCCGTTGAATATTCGCGAGCGGTGCGTGGGTACTGTTTCCCGGGCTGAGGTAGCGAGGCAGTCCGGGCCACCGGCCTAATGGCTAGGTCCTTGCTCGCCTCACAAATTCAATCGATGCCATAAACAAGGATAAATCCTTCTCGTAGTCCGCTGAATTCTCGTGGTTGATTTGAATCCACTCCCTGGTGCTCCGTGTGCCTTTTGGCTGAAAGGGAACAACGTTTCCCATGGAGAATTGCAGATTCGCCGCCTCGGGGCCAGAGAGTCTTATTCCGACACCGCCGTTGCAAATACAGGCAAACATCTTCTTAGCGACGAAATACGCAAGAAGACCTGTCATCTCCCCGGCTGTAACACCGGGAATCTTGAGGAGAAATGAATCGAGAACGGCTTTGTGGCTTAGGTCAACGGGGTTGGGGGTCACGGGTTGGTGGCTCTTGATCTATGGGAATAATAACGCGCGGACAGGCTGGTGGCACAAGCACCACGAGGCAAAAAAGAACGGGTAGTCCATCCATAGGGCTCTACCCGCTCCGTCTCCTTAGCGGCTTTACCAGTGCTGCATGTGACAGGAGCAGCACTTGGTTAGGGAGGAGTGCCGCTATGTGATAAATCACAGCCACCCTTGAAGCCACTATATCCGGTTCGCACAGCGAGTAGTCTCCGTAGGCCTCCCGGGGAAGCTCAGGAAGTTTATAGAACCTGAACCAATGCCGTTGAATATGAGCGGTGTTGCAGGTGGAGAGTGCAGGTGGAATGGTTCAAGTATTTCAGGCTTTCGTGACGTTTATCACAATCTCCGGTAACGGTTCAGTTTGAGGCCGAGCTCTGTTACATCTTGCGTGTCGGTCTCCGATTGCGACGCATGCCGTCGAACGCGGCACAGACTACGGAAACCGACGATTCATTCCCTCTTGATACCGGTCGCCTTGATGATCCTGCCCCAGTTGTCGATCTCTCGCCGGATAAATCTTCCGAATTCTCTGCTCGACATGGGAGACGACTCATAACCGAGGCTGGCCATACGCTGCTTGACGTCCGGCGCAGTGACCGCCCGGGTGAATTCCAAATTCAGCCGCTCCACCACCTCTGGGGGCGTGCCGGCGCGTGTCAGAATGCCAAACCAGCTTGTCAGGTCGAAGTTCGAATAGCCTGACTCGGCTATTGTGGGAAGCTCGGGCATGGACGCGAGACGCCTCGCCGATGCGCTCGCAATCGCCTTGACTTTCCCCGACTTGATAAACGACAAGGCGCCGCCCAGGCCGGTCGTGAGCACTGCAACGTCCCCAGTGGCCACAGCGGTAAGGCCCGGGACCGCGCCATTGTATGGTATTCCGACCATATCGATGCCGGTAACGCGCTTGAACCATTCCATCGTGAGGAAATGCGGCGTACCAATGCCGTAATGGGCGTAGTTGCCCTTTCCAGGATGAGATTTAGCCCACGCGACTAGCTCGCTCACCGAATTTACCGACAGTGCAGGGTTGACGAGCATTGCGAAAGGAACGTCGACCAGCTTCACAACCGAAGCAAAATCTCTTTCGGAGTTGTAGGGGACTTTCGGCACAAATGTTTCATTTATGGCAAACGTGTTGGAGATGAGCAGGATCGTGTATCCGTTCGGCTCCGAGCGCGCAAGCAACTCCGTGGCAAGCACTTCGGCCGCGCCCGGCCGATTCTCGATCACAATTGGCTGGCCCAATGCGTGCTGAAGCGGCACCGCGACAGTGCGCGCGACGATGTCGGTGCTGCCGCCAGGTGTATAAGGCACGAGAAACCGGATAGGTTTCGCAGGGTAAGGCTGTGCCGATGCCTCGCAGAACAGCGCAAGCGCCGCGAATAAAAGCGCGAATCGAATCGACATGATGTGGACTCCTCCGGTAATCCCGTCTGCCAGACGGATTCTTGTTTATCTTTTCAATGTACCATTAAACCCGCTCCGATCTATGCGTCTGATCCGCCTGATACGAGAATTCGGCGGGAAAATTCGCGCCGGTTTTGACGGGTGCTGCCGAACGGCGCGTTGATCGGCTGCGAGCAACTGCAGCCCTATACCGACCCGTGGACGCCCGTATTCCGCTCGGTCGCGGCGCGCCGGCGCGGTCGACGACGAGGGCTCGAACAAGTCGGGGTCAATAGTCAACAAGAATGACCGCTACGGGTCGTGAGTGTGAATTCGCCGATTTGGAAAGCTGCCGCTCCGCCTGAGTCCCTAGTCTATGACCGTTAATGAATCCATGCACCCGCTCACCCGCTAGGCGCGCAGATCTTCGCGGATCAGGTCGCTTGCCTTTTCCGCGATCATCACGATGGGCGCGTTGGTGTTGCCGGACATCAGATAGGGCATGATCGAGCCGTCGACCACCCGCAATCCTCCTAGGCCGTGGACGCGCAGACCCGCGTCCACCACGGCGTCCTTGCCCATGCTGCAGGTGCCCACCGGATGATGCACCGTGCCGCCGATCGCTCGCACATGCTCGAGGATCTCCGCGTCGCTCTGGCACTCCGGCCCAGGCATGAGTTCCTCGGCCACATACTTGGCGAGCGAAGGCTTCGCGAGCAGCGTTCGCCCGATCTTGAATCCCTCGATCATCGCCCCGCGGTCGTATTCGGTGTCGAGGTAATTCGGGTGGATTTTCGGCAATGCAAACGGATCGTTTGAACCGATCTCCACTCGCCCCCGGCTTGTCGGCCGCAGCAGACACACCGAGATCGTGAAACTCGAAAAGGGGAGCGGCGGCTCGTTGACGCTGTTGTAGCCGATGGCGGTAAAAAACATCTGCAGATCCGGCCAGCCCGCAGGAACGCTCGAAGAACACGCGAACAGGCCGGTGCGGAACAGTCCCGCCGCGAGCATGCCGGTGTGAAACAGCGCGTAGCGGGCGACTTCGCCGGCGAGACGCAGGGGTGAAGCGAGAATATCGTTGACGGTGATCGGTTCGGTGCACCGGAGAAGCAATCTCACCTGAAGGTGATCCTGAAGATTCGCGCCCACCCCAGGCATATCGGCAACCAAGGAAACGCCATGACGCTTGAGGAGCTGCGCCGGACCGACGCCGGAGAGCTGCAGCAGATGGGGCGAATGATACGCACCGCCCGCGACGATTACTTCGCGCTTGGCGCTTGCCGTGTGGATCTCGCCGCCGCGCTTGAATTCGACGCCGGTGGCGCGCTTTCCATCGAAGAGTATTCGTGTGGCATGGGAAGAAGTCAGCACCTGAAGATTGGGTCGCTTCATCGCCGGATGCAGATAGGCATCCGCCCCGCAAGAGCGCCGGCCGCGCCAGATCATCTTCTGATAGTAGCCCCCGCCTTCCTGAAACGGCCCGTTGAAATCGTGGTTCAGCGGATAGCCGGCTTCGGCGGCGGCTTGCAGGAAGGCGTCGTTGATCTGGTCATGCGGGTTGTCGGAAATCCCAAGCGGACCGGAATCTCCATGGAACTTGTCGGCGCCGCGCACGTTCGACTCGGCGCGGCGAAAGTACGGCAGAACATCATTCCAGCCCCAGCCCTCGTTGCCCGAATCGCGCCAGCGGTCGTAGTCGCGCGGGTTGCCGCGAATGTAGGTCATGCCGTTCAGGGCGCCGGTGCCGCCGAGCACTTTTCCGCGCGGAAGCGGCATGCGCCTGCCATTCGTGCCGGGAACCGGTTCAGTCGAAATGCACCAGTCCAGCTTCGGGTTGCCGATCGTCTTCTTTACTCCGCCGGGAACGCGGATCCAGATATTGCGATCCGGTCCGCCCGCTTCGAGCAACAAAACACGCAAGCCTGCGACTTCCGAGAGCCGTCCGGCAAGCACGCAACCCGCCGTACCCGCGCCGACGATGACAACATCTGCTTCATGCTGAGCCATGAAAATGTCCTTTGTCATGGTCAACGTCCTCCTCTTATGGCGCTGCGGGGCGCTCGCCCTACCAAATACAATTCGGCGCCGGTGCCGGTCGAGCACCGGCCTGCCCCAACAAGAGAGCCACGGCAGCGAATTGTTCGAAAACTGTCTTGTATTTTTTCCAGGCTACAGTTTGCTACCAGCTCGCTAGCGAGTCCAGCAGCAGGCGACTTGAATACGTTATGAGCCTGGCCCGAGGTTCGCAACGCACACGGCACCGAGCGCAAAGCAGCGCAGCGTCATATGATTGCGTTTCCCGCAGTGGCTGCACGTTGAGCTATACAACGACCACGAGGTAGCGGGAGTCCCAAGGCAGAACAGTTCCATTTAATCGCGACAGGAGGAGACCTGATGAAACGATTCATGTGCTTCGGCGCATCTGCGCTTACCGCCATGCTGCTGGCCGCAATGCCTGCAATCACCGGCGCTCAGGAGCAGGCGTTCCCAAACAAGGTGGTCAAAATCGTTGTGCCGTACACCCCGGGAGCCGTGACGGATACCGCGGGGCGCAGCGTGGCGCAACGCTTGTCGGAAATCTGGGGGCAGCCGGTCATCGTTGAAAACCGTCCCGGCGCCGGAACTACCATCGGTGCCGAATATGTCGCTAAATCCGCCCCCGACGGCTATACGCTGCTCTTCGCGGATAACGGGACCTTTGTCATCACCCCTCACCTATTCTCGAAGCTGAATTACAACGCTCTCACCGATTTCGCGCCGATAACCGTCGTGTTTCGCTCAACGCTCGTGTTCGCTTTGAGCAATGCGGTGCCAGCGAGCACCTTCAAGGAGTTTCTTGCCTACGTCAAGGCCAATCCGGGCAAGATCGTGTACGGGTCGTGGGGCAACGGTTCCAATCCGCATTTGGCGATAGAACAGTTGAAGCAGATGGCGGGGTTGGATTTGGTGCATGTGCCGTACAAAGGCGGTGCGCCCGCGCTCACCGACCTGATCGGCGGGCGAGTGGGACTGATGATGGCCAGCTATCCCCTGTTTGCGCCGCACGGGAAAGCGGGCAAGCTCAAAGTAGTCGCCGTTGCCGGTGAAAAGCGCCTCTCGGCGCTGCCGGATATCCCGACCGTTGTGGAGTCGGGAGTGCCCGGCTATACGATGATCTCCTGGTTTGCCATGATGGCCCCGGGAGGAACGCCGGCCCCGGTGCTCGAGAAGATTCGCGCCGATATCGTAAAGGTGCTGCAGGACAATCGAGCCGACAGCTTTACCGAAAAATACCTGAAGCCGCAGGGGATGGAACCCGGGGGCGACTCCCGCGAAGAATTCTCCTCCATGTTGAAGACCGACTATGCCCGCTGGGGCCGGCTGGTCAAATCGGTGGGCGTCAAGCTCGACTAGCGCGCGGCAGCGATTTGCGCGAGGGGTATCGCTGCGTCTGATCGGAATCAGCGTTCCTCGGTGAAGCGGTGGATCAGCCTGCGGTCGCGCTTGGTCGGCCGGCCGCGCCGCTCGCGCTCAGGCTGCGCGATTGATTTCCGCTCCGCAATCGCCGCCTCGCGTTTCGCGCTGCTTGCCTCGGTTTCGGCGTAAAGCGTGCGCGCCTGCTCCGCCGGCCCACGCCGATCCGAAACGGCGAGCACGCGGACTGTCCACTCGAGTTGGCCGCTCGCGACGATCACCTCGTCGCCTGGCTTCACGTCCTTCGCCGGTTTTATGCGCTCGCCGTTCAGACGAACCTTGCCGCCATCGACAGCCTTCGCCGCGAGGCTGCGCGTCTTGAAAAATCGCGCCGCCCAGAGCCACTTGTCTATGCGTATGCGGTCCTGCATTGCCGAATCCGACCTCTCCCATCAGGCTTGAGCCGCAGCGTGCCGAACCGGGCTCGCCGACATCCCGCCGCTGACGAACCAACGAATCGAACGCGTGGAAAGCACAATTATCCGCTCCCCCTGGGGAAAGTTTGCATCGAATCGCTGCCTGCAAGAAACGGCCAAGGTCCTCGCGCTCTCGCAGCCCCGGTATAATCGGCCTCTCCGTACTTGAACTGAACCCTTATGAGCCGCATTTTTTTCGCCTGTTGCTGCCTGATCGTAGCCTTCGCCGCCCGCGCCGAAATCATCGACATCGACAACGCTGAACTGGCGAGGCTCGCCGCCGCAGGCGTTCCGCTGATCGACGTACGCACCGCCTCGGAGTGGGAGGAAACCGGCATTGTGCCCGGCAGCCACTTGTTGACCTTTTTCGACGAACGCGGCAGGGCCGATGGGGCCGCCTGGCTGAAAAAAGCACGGACCATCGTCAAGCCCGGCGATCCGGTGGCCCTGATTTGCCGAAGCGGCAATCGCACCAAGGCGGTCAGCAGGTTTCTGTCGGAGCAGGCAGGATACGCGAAGGTGTACAACGTCAGGAACGGCTTCCTCGCCTGGGCCAAGGAGCGCCGGCCGGTCGTTTCGGCGGCACCGGCCCTAGCCTCCTGCCGCAAGGCCAAGATCTGCTGAGAGTCCCGCTCGATACCCCCGTCGGTCACGTCAGCGCTTCAACTATCCTCTCGAAACGCACCGTAGATCTCGTCGAACTTGGCGGTCGTGACCTTGAATGCTTCGAGCACGTTCGGGTCGAAATGCTCCGGCATGGTCCGGCCGTCGCCCTTGGTGATGATGTCCACGGCCGTGGCGTGATCGAAGGCCCGTTTGTAGCGGCGCTCGCTTCGCAGCGCGTCGTACTGATCGCAGATATTCATGATGCGCGCCGATAGCGGGATCGCCTCGCCCTCGAGTCCGTTGGGATAACCACCGCCGTTCCAGCGCTCGTGGTGGTTGAGCGCGATCTCGCGTCCCATTACGAGGTAGGGCGAGGCGCTGTCCTCGAGCATCGCCGCACCGAAGGCGGAATGGCTCTTTATGATGCTCCACTCCTCCGCGGTGAACGGACCGGGCTTTTGCAGGATCGCGTCCGGCACACCGATCTTCCCGACATCGTGCATGGGGCTCGCGTAGAAGATGGCATCCGAAAAGGCGCCATCCATGCCCAATTGCCTCGCCAGCTCGCTGGCGTAATAGCTGATGCGCTTGACGTGAGCCCCTGTCTCTTCGTCCTTGTAGGTCGACACCTTGATCAAGGTCATGATGGTTTCGCGGAAACCGCGGTTCAGCTCCGCGGTGCGTATCTCGACCTGGTGCGCGAGGATGGCGTTGTGATTGGAGAGGAAGTCGCTGTATTCCTTGAGCCGCAACAAGTTGCGCACGCGCGCCTTGAGTTCGCTGCTGTCCACCGGCTTGGTGAGAAAATCCTCCGCGCCGGCATCGAGCCCGCGCAGCCTGGCTTCGCGATCGTTGAGCGAAGTGACAAGGACGACAGGGATGTGTTTGGTGTCTGCGTTCGCCCTGAGCCGCCGCGTGACTTCATATCCGTCCATGCCCGGCATCTTCACGTCGAGCAGGATGAGATCGGGCTGCCGGCGTGCCACTTCCGCCAAAGCCTCCTCGCCATCTGCGGCTCTTCGCGTCCGGTACTTCCAGTGGATCAGCAGCTCATTCAGTACGTCGCGGTTCGTCTTCTGATCATCGACGATCAGAATCTCGAAGTCCTCGGGATTGTCCATTTGGCGCCTCCGTCGCGCAAAATGCGCTCTTCAGCGCGCGGCGCGCGTCATTGGGCCACCCACCCGATGCCCAGTTCTTCCAGTTTCTCCTGCGTGGGGACGCCGGTGACGGGATCCCAGCCCATGAGGGTGTAAAAAGTTCGCTTCGCCCGATTCATCGCCTCCGGGTCGATGGCGGTGCCCTTCAAAGCGCCTCGCGGAGTGGGCGAGAAAAACCGTTCGGGCAATTGATCATCGGCCGCCGTCAGGCCTTCTCTGAGATTAAAAACCCGCGCCATAGTGGCAACACGCTCGCCTAGCCTCAGGGCCTCGAAATCCGTGTAGTCCCACCCGGTGAGGGCACGCAGCATCTCCACCTGCTGCCTGAGGGTCCAGGGAACAAAGTTACAGGTGATGAGCGAATCGGTGAAATTTCTCACGAAGTGCAGGTTCTTTACCCGATCCACCTTGGCCGTGCTCAGGTCATTGGCAGGCAAAGGATCGAGGCTACCCAGGCTGCGGACGGCATCCATGCCGCGTCCTTCCTGGGTAAACAAGGCATCGTGCCCGGTGCTCCCGTGGTCCGCGCCATTAGCGGCGATCGAGTACATAAGGCCCAGCCCCTGCTTCAACCGGGGCTCGTGCATCGCGATCTCGACACCCTTCACTTGCATCGAAAGCTCTATCGCGCCGCGCCCTATGCGCTGCGCAGCTCGTCTGCTGCCGTCGGCCAGAATATCGCCAATGCCTTGCCGATGCGCGATGAGTCCGATCATTTCGAGCATGGCGTCGGCATTGCCGAAGCGCAAGTCAATGCCCCCCGTGTCTTCAGGCTTCAGAATCCCCTTCTCAAAGCACTCCATGGCGAAGGCGATGGTGCCGCCGAGAGAAATCGTGTCCAGAGAATAAAGGCCACACAGCTCATTCGCCCGGCAAATGGCTGCAAGATCGTCGATGCCGAGAAATGAGCCGAATGCGGCGAGGGTTTCGTACTCGGGGCCGCCGTTCCTTCGGTCCACCTTGTAGGAACTGTTTTCTAATCCCACCACCTTCTTGCAGCGCACCGGGCACGCGGGGCAGGCCTCCGTCTCATACCCGTAGGTGTCACGCAATGCGTCGGTGGTGATCATCGCCGCGTTGTCGAAATGCCCGTCGCTCCAATTGCGCACCGGAAGGTTGCCGATTGCGTTTCCACCGACCATCGATGCGGCAGAGCCCGTGCCGACCTTGTGGATGCTTGCTGCCATACCGACGGCTTTCATGAAATTGTGGCTCATCCAGCGGGCCATCTCACGATACTTGTCCGGGTCTGCCTCCTGCGGCTTGGTCTTGCCCTTGACGGCGATGCACTTGAGATTCTTGGACCCCATCACTGCCCCGAGGCCGCCGCGACCGGCCGCGTTGCGCACGTCGGTCATGATGCAGGAAATGGCGGCCAGATTCTCGCCGGCCGGCCCGATAGCAGCGGTCGGGAGGCGCTTCTCGCCGAGTTCCGTCTCGATGGCGTCCTGGGTTGCCAGCACCGTCTGTCCCCATAGATGCGACGCGTCCTTGATCGCTACCGCGCCGTTGTTGATCCATAGGTACACCGGATGTTCGGCTTTCCCTTGCACCACGAGGGCATCAAAACCCGCGCGCTTTAGCTCGTAGCCAAAGTGCCCGCCCGCTTCGGACTTCGCCATGCCGCCGCTCAAGGGGGACTTTGCGCCGACGCAGAGGCGGGCGCCTCCCGGCATGGGAGTGCCGGTTATGGGGCCATTGGCGAAGACGAGGATATTCTCGGGTGCAAGAGGGTCCACCCCGGCTTTTAGTTCTTTCAGCAAGTAGTAGCCGAGGATTCCGGCTCCACCCAAGTAGCGTCGGTAGAAGAGTTCATCTGGCTCTTCGATCCACACGCGACCACTGGATAGATCGACCCGCAGGATCCTGTTGGCAAGTCCTTTTACCATGGTACTCATTCCCCCTTCACTTGACGGTACGCGAACACGGAATCATCCCCCCTCCAGCGGGGGAAATACGACCAGCAATGAACCGTCGGATACCTTGTCCGAGGGAGCGGCCAGTGTGCCATCCAGCCCGGCGTTCCAGGGTTCGTCCATGTCCATTCCCAGGCTCATCAATACATCGCGCACGGTTAGATTGTCTTCCAGATCCAGTTCCGCCCTTCGCTGTCCACCCTTGTTGAACCGTTGAAGCGGACCATGCATTTCGATTGTTACTCGCATCTGTCCCTGGCCATGAGCACTAGGTCGATCCATCCAATTCCGAATGGATTATAGCCAGTTCGTTTACGAGGGTTTCAGAGATTGCATCCGTATCACACGCTTGGGGATGCACGCGTGGGGCAATCGAGTACGTGGGGTCGGCAAGAAAGCGATGTGAGGGAGCAATGCTTCAGAGAAATTTCTCCGAAGCAGCCGATCAACACGCTCACTCATTATTCCGCCGTCATATCCGGACGTTGCCATCTTCCTGCAGGTGGCGTAGATTACCCACGTATTAACCAATAAATACTCCCACGCGACGTGCTGTCATCTTCCGGGGAGGAGGGACTTCGAATGAACATAAGCCCAACACCGCGCCGGGGGACGGCAGCGGCATTGATTTTCCTATACGTGGTGGCGAAATAGCCATGAGAAACGCGCAGCGCGGCCTGAGTTCTTTCGGCGTGCTCCTCTTCGTCGCAATCGCGGTTGCGGCAGGGTACTACGGCTATCAGAGCATCACCGGAACCGACGAAGCGCGGAGCTGCAAGAGCTCCTTCAACTCGTGCATGCAGTCATGCCGGCGCACGAGCACGGAGGCGCCGGCCGCACAGGCTTGCCAGGACGCCTGCACGCGCGACCGGGCGGCGTGTGAGCGCGCCGGGAAGTGAAGAAAAGCAGCGTTCCGTGCGTCATTCGCTGCGCCCCGCGCCGCCGACGCCAATATGCCCGCAATCGATCATTCGCGGTCAAGCCAAACCCAAGGAGGAGGAAATTCCCGCGCTCGGCGGCACGCGCGGCGATTCGCGCTAGCTTAGGCTCGAGCGGATCTCGCTGATGCGGGTCTTGTGCGTCTCGCGCTTACGCGTCGTGTTGCAGCATGCTTTGCTGCCGCATGTTTCGCTGTCGCGCGTCTTGCCGTCGCCCGCTTCGCTGTTGCGTGTTTCGCTGTTGCGGATTCTGCCGCTCTGGGTCTTGCTATGGCCGGTTTTGTCCGCAACCCGCCGTTTTGCCTGGCAATCGCGTGGATGGCCTTGCGTATTTGCGCATAGGTGCCGCAGTGGCACATATTGACCAGCACCTGGTCGATGTCTTGGTCGGTCGGGTTCGGCGATTTCTCCAGCAGCGAAATCACCCTCATGATCTGTCCGGATTGGCAGTAGCCGCACTGCGGCACCTGGAGATCCATCCATGCCTTCTGCACCGGGTGCACGTGTCCATTTTGCGAGAGGCCCTCGATCGTGGTCACGTGCTTGCCGGCAACCGCCGATGCCGGCAGTATGCACGCGCGCATCGGTTCGCCGTCCACGTGCACGGTGCACGCTCCGCATTGTGCGTTGCTGCAGCCGTACTTGGTACCGGTCATGTTGAGCACATCGCGCAGCACCCACAAAAGCGGCATGTCCGATGCGGCGTCGACCCGGCGGGGCTGGTCGTTGAGAGAGAATTTGATCATTGTCGATCCTCCTGGCAGGCAAACAGTCAGTCGCAATAACCAGACTAGACCTCGCATATCAGGCGGTCAAGGTTTGGGAAGCGCTGCGCGTAATCGTCAGGAAACGAGACGGCAAGAACCGGACTCTAAGAGCTGGCGGCACAAGAACGAGTAGCAGCAGGTCTCCAGGCTTGCCTCGCCTGTCCCAGGGCAATCACCCGATTTCCCTGATGAGAAAATGGACAAGCCGCGTTCCCGCGCTATCATCATCGCCGGTGCTAGGCGGAACAATTTAGAACAGTTGCGCTGGGGTTCGGCCTAAGGCCTCGACCCGATCCACAGCGCTGCGCCGTGCAGTGGGTTTTCGCAGCGTGCTGGCGGATGAAAACGCGGAAGTGGACTGAAGATCGCGATGCGCGTGATCAAGACCAGCACGCGCGATCTAGCGGCCTACGGCAAGTGCAGTGCTTGGCGGACGGAAAGTAGGCTGGACTGCTTGCGGCTTCTGTGCGAGGCTTCCGGCCTCCCAACCGCGACCGCTGCATCAACATTTCCGGACGCATGAAACACACCACCGACTCCGGGGAAAAACCGGAAGCCATCGTCATTCACGGCGCCCGCCAGAACAATCTCAAGAATCTTTCGCTTGAGATTCCTCTGAACGAGCTGGTGGTCGTCACCGGCGTTTCCGGATCCGGGAAATCCTCGCTCGTATTCGATACGCTCTACGCAGAGGGCCAGCGGCGCTACGTGGAGACCTTCAGCCCTTACGCGCGCCAATTTCTCGATCGGCAGGACCGGCCGCGGGTGGACCGCATCGAGGGCATTCCGCCTGCGATCGCGATCGACCAGACCAACCCGGTGCGTACTTCGCGCTCGACGGTCGGCACGATGACCGAGCTGAACGACCACGTGAAGCTGCTCTATGCGCGCGCCGCGCAGCTTTACTGCCGCGGTTGCGGCGAGCGCGTGCGGCGCGACACGCCCGAGAGCATCTATGCGCAGCTCGCCGAACGCGCCGCTGGCGCAAGCGATCCGCGGCTGGTCATCACCTTCCCGGTTGCGGTGCCGAAAAATTTCAGCGAAGAGGAAGTGCGCCAACTGCTGCAGGCGCAGGGCTACAGCCGCATCCATGCGCGCACCAAGGGCGTGCTGGAGGTGATTCAGGATCGACTGCGAATGTCGGGCGGCGATCGTTCGCGGGTAATCGAGGGCATAGAGGCGGCGCTGCGGCTCGGGCAGGGACGCGTGAATGCGTATGTGGCGGGCGAGGATGGTGAGGGGGTGGTCTGGCGTTTCTCCTCCGAGTTGCACTGCGCTGAATGCGACATCCGCTACCAGGAACCCGCGCCGAGCTTGTTCTCGTTCAACTCGCCGCTGGGCGCGTGCGAGACCTGCCGCGGTTTCGGGCGCGTGATCGGCATCGACTTCGGGCTGATCGTACCCGACGAAACGAAGACGCTGCGCGAAGGCGCGGTTAGACCTTGGCAGACGGCAAGCTATCGCGAGTGTCAGGACGATCTGGAGAAATACGCCAAGAAGCGCGGCATTCCGCTCGACACACCCTGGCGAACGCTTACCGAAGAGCAGCGCATCTGGGTGCGCGAAGGCGAGCGCGAATGGGTGAACTGGCGCAAGTCCTGGCCCGGAATCTGGTACGGTGTGCGCCGCTTTTTCGCCTGGCTGGAGACCAAGGCCTACAAGATGCACATCCGCGTGCTGCTGTCGAAATACCGCGCGTATACGCCCTGCCCTTCCTGCGGCGGCGCGAGGCTGAAAACCGATGCCCTGCTTTGGCGGCTGGGGAGCGTCGAGGACGCCGACGGCGCGTTCGATTCGCGAAGCAAGGACCGCGCGGCGGCTCGCTTCAAGCCCGTGGGCGTGAAATTCAGCGACGAGAAGCTGCGCGCCCTGCCCGGACTTGCGCTGCACGATCTGATGCTGCTGCCGATCGATCGCTGCCGAGCGTTTTTTGACAATCTCCGCCTCCCTGCGCCACTCGACGAAGCAACGGATCTGCTGCTCACCGAGATCCGCGCGCGGCTGCGCTATGTGTGTGACGTGGGCCTCGGTTATCTCACGCTCGATCGCCAGTCGCGCACGCTCTCCGGGGGCGAGGTGCAGCGGATCAATCTCACCACTGCGCTCGGCACCTCGCTGGTCAACACGCTGTTTGTGCTCGACGAGCCCTCGATCGGCCTCCACCCGCGCGATATGCGCCGCGTGATCGGCGTCATGGAGCGCCTGCGCGACGCGGGCAACTCGCTGGTGGTGGTCGAACACGACCCGCAGATCATGTTCGCCGCCGATCGCCTCATGGACATGGGACCGGGTCCGGGCGAGCGCGGCGGCGAAGTGGTGTTCTTCGGCACGCCGCAGGAGCTGAAGGTCTCCGGAACACTTACCGCGGAATATCTCTCCGGGAGAAAGCGCGCGGATGGCGCGCACCCCCTCACCCTAGCCCTCTCCCCCGCGAGCGGGGGAGAGGGAACGCTTGATCTCTCCTCTCCCGTCGCAAAGGAGAAGCGAGCCATCCAACTCCTCGGCGCGACCGAACACAACCTGAAGAACATAGATGTCGCCATACCGCTCGGGCGATTGGTATGCATCACGGGCGTCTCGGGCTCGGGCAAATCGACGCTGGTGCAGGACGTGCTCTACGCAGCGCTCCGAAAGGCGAAGGGCAAGCCCACCGAAGCGCCGGGCGCACACCGTGCGCTCGAAGGCCATGCGCTGATCGATGACGTGATCATGGTGGACCAGACGCCCATCGGCCGCACCACGCGTTCCAATCCAGCGAGTTACGTCGGTGCCTGGGACGCAATACGCAACATCTTCGCCCGGGATCCGCTCGCGAGGGAGCGCAAGTACACCGCCGGCACATTCAGCTTCAACTCCGGCAGCGGGAAGACCGCAGGCCGCTGTCCGGCCTGCGGCGGCAACGGCTTCGAGCACATCGAAATGCAGTTTCTCTCCGATGTGTACCTGCGCTGCCCCGACTGCAACGGCAGGCGCTTTCGCAGCGAGGTGCTCGAAGTCACGGTGCGCGGCGCCGGCGATTCGTCGGCAGGCAAGTCGATTGCCGACGTGCTCGATCTGACCGTCTCGGAAGCACTCGCGTTCTTTGCCGATCATGCGGCGGTACAGGCTGCGCTTGCGCCGCTGGCGGAGGTCGGGCTCGAGTATCTGCGTCTCGGTCAGCCCGTACCCACGCTCTCCGGCGGGGAAGCGCAGCGCTTGAAATTGGCGGGGCATTTGGTGGCGGCCACAGCAATGCCGTCATTCCCGCGAAGCGTGCCCTCGAATGCCTTTGTCAGGGGACGGGAATGCAGCAAGCCGCCAACAGACTGGACCCCCGCTTTCGCGGGGGTGACGGGAAAACTCTTCTTGTTCGACGAGCCCACCACCGGCCTTCACTTCGACGACATCGCCAAGTTGCTGCGCGCTTTGCACCGGCTGATCGAGGCGGGCCATTCGCTGGTCGTCATCGAACACAATCTCGATGTGATCCGCGCTTGCGATTGGATCATCGACCTCGGTCCGGAGGGCGGCGAGGCGGGCGGCGAAATCGTCTGCACGGGAACGCCAGCCGAGGTCGCCCGGCACGCGGGCTCGCACACCGGACGTGCGCTGCGCGAGTACGAAATCGCGCTCGGCATCCCCTCCCCGTCAAGGGGAGAGTCAGGGAGGGGACGGGGTTCGCGTCCCGATGAACCCATCCCATCCTCCTCCCTGAAGGTGCAGGAGCCTTCCCGCAGGTGCATAACCATCCACAACGCCCGCGAGCACAATCTTGCGATCGGCGATCTTCAGATTCCGCGCAATGTGTTCACGGTGATCACCGGCGTCTCGGGCTCCGGAAAATCGACGCTCGCATTCGATATCCTGTTCGCCGAAGGCCAGCGGCGCTATCTCGAATCGCTCAACGCCTATGCGCGCCAGTTCGTGCAGCCGGCCGCAAAGCCCGACGTCGATGCGATTTTCGGCATTCCGCCGACGGTTGCGATCGAACAGCGCACCAGTCGCGGCGGAAGAAAAAGCACCGTGGCCACACTCACCGAAATCCATCATTTTCTGCGTCTCCTGTACGTGAAGCTCGGCACCCAGCACTGCCCGGATTGCTCCGTTACCATCGAGCCGCAGACCGAGGAAGCGATCGCCGCGCGCCTCCTGAAGAACTATCGCGGCAGCCGCATTGGCCTCCTCGCGCCGCTTGTCGTCAATCGCAAGGGTTATTACACCGACCTCGCCAAATGGGCGCGCGCAAAGGGCTGCGAATTTCTTCGCGTGGACGGCGAGTTCCTGCCCACCGGGCGCTGGCCGCGCCTGGACCGTTTTCGCGAGCACTCGATCGAGTTGCCGGTGGCGGACCTGCGCGTCGCGCCGGACAGCGAGCGGCCGTTGCGCGAGGCGCTTACGCGCGCGCTCGACTTCGGCAAGGGCGTGGTGCACGTGCTCTCGCCGCTGGATCGCCTGGAGCAGGCACGCGCGGCCGCAGACCCGAACGCAAACCGTGTCGAAGTCGACCTGGAACACGCGATCTTTTCGACCAAGCGTGCCTGTCCCTCGTGCGGCCGCAGCTTTCCCGAGCTCGATCCGCGATTGTTCTCCTATAACTCGAGGCACGGCTGGTGTCCCGAGTGCTTCGGCACCGGGCTTGCGATTTCCGGCTTCGACGCCGAGCAAAGCGGCGAGGAGATCTGGTGGAACGAATGGTTCGAAGGCGATGAAACGATCTGCCCGGCCTGCGCGGGTCAACGCCTGAACCGCGAAGCGCTCGCGGTTCGGTTCCACGGCAGCTCGATCGCCGAGCTTGCCGCAATGCCGGTGCGCGAGGTCGCGGCGCTGTTTCGCAAGCTCTCGTTGCAGGGCCGCGAAGCCGAGATCGCGCGCGACATCGTCGCTGAGATCGGCTCGCGCCTGTCGTTTCTGGAGCAAGTCGGGCTCGACTACCTCGCGCTGGAACGATCGGCGCCGACGCTCTCCGGCGGCGAAGCGCAGAGAATCCGCCTGGCCGCGCAACTGGGCTCCAATCTGCGCGGCGTTTGCTACATTCTGGACGAACCCACGATCGGCTTGCATCCGCGCGACAACCGGATTCTTCTCGCTACGCTGGAGAAGCTGCGCGCCAAAGGCAATACGCTGGTCGTGGTGGAGCACGACGAAGAGACCATTCGCGCCGCCGCGCACGTGATCGATCTGGGTCCCGGCGCAGGCAAGGAGGGCGGCCGCGTGATTGCCTCGGGCAGCGCGCGCGACCTGATGCGCAATCCGAACTCGGTCACGGGACGATTTCTCGCCGAGCCGCTCAAGCATCCGCTGCATCCGCGCCGCGCCGTGAACGGCAAGACGCCTGCGCTCGAAATCGTCGGCGCGAAACTGCACAACCTGAACAACATCGACGTGCGCGTGCCGCTGGCGCGGCTGTCGGTCGTCTCAGGCGTTTCAGGCTCGGGGAAATCGACGCTCGCCCGCGATGTGCTGTATGCGAATCTCGCTCGCGCTGTTTCGGAGTCGCGCGGGAAGAACGCCGATGATGCCCCGCGCCGGGACTCATTGAGCGGCTGCCGCGAAATCCGCGGAGCCGAAAGCATCGGCCGCGTGCTCGAAGTGGACCAAACGCCGATCGGCAAGACCCCGCGCTCCTGCCCGGCGACCTACGTCGGTTTCTGGGACGCAATCCGCAAGCTCTTCGCCGGCACCACCGAGGCGCGCATGCGCGGCTGGAGCGCGAGCCGCTTTTCCTTCAACATCGCGGGCGGGCGCTGCGATGCATGCGAAGGCCAGGGCGTGAAGCGAATCGAGATGAGCTTTCTGCCCGATGTGAAGATCGGCTGCGATGTCTGCCGCGGCGCGCGCTTCAATCCGGAGACTCTTGCGGTGCGTTGGAAGGCAAAGACCATCGGCCAAGTGCTGGCGATGAGCGTGGACGAGGCGCTCGGGTTCTTTGCCGTGCATCCGGCGATCCACCACGCGCTCAGCCTGTTGCAGGACGTGGGGCTGGGCTACCTCACTCTGGGTCAGCAGAGCCCAACGCTATCTGGCGGCGAAGCGCAGAGGATCAAGCTGGTTACCGAGTTGGCGAAGGTGCGCACCCCGCACCTCGACCGTCTCCCCTCGCGGAGAGGAGAGGAGGCTACCTTATCGAGGGCAGAGGGGAGCACTTCATCGAGGGGAGAGGGGGATGATTTGTGATCCCATCTCACCCTGCAGGGGGAGAGGGCTAGGGTGAGGGGGCGGCAGATCAACACCCTCTACGTCCTCGACGAACCCTCCGTCGGCCTGCACATGGCCGATGTCGATCGGCTCATTCGGGTTCTGCATCGATTGGTGGACGCCGGCAACACCGTGCTGGTGATCGAGCACAACCTCGACATCATCGCCGATGCCGACTGGATCATCGATCTCGGCCCCGAAGGCGGCGACGCGGGCGGTCGCATCGTTGCACAAGGAACGCCAGAAGAAATCGCGCGCCGCGGCGATAACGGCCACACCGCGCGCGTACTGAGCGACTTCTTGCGCGGCGAACATGTCGGTGTGAAAATGGGGTCAGAGTAACATTTCACTAGCGCGAAACTGATTTCGCCCGAGGAAGTCGGGAAATGTTACTCTGACCCCATTTTCACCTCGCTGACCCCATTTCCTCATGAGTGAACCCGCCAAAATCCAAGCTTCCGAGCTGAGCAGTTTGGCCGAGCGCATTTACGTCGAGCTGATCGGCCGCGCCTTTCTCAGGGTGGAAAATGCCGCCGTGTTCAAGCCCGATGCGGCGCAATTGGCCAAGCTCAGCATCGAGCTGGCCACAGCCTTCCAGAAGGCCGATGCTGAACAGCGTGCCCACGCCGGACCTAAAAACGTCGGTTACGACGCCCAGAATCTGGATCTCGCCAATCTGGGCCGATAAATAAACGCCTGCGAGCGCCGGTTTCGTGTATGATGCGCTGGAAGGTTTCTGTTTCGCGTCATCCGGTTAGCGTTTCAGCCTTTTCGCGGTTCCTCCCAAGCTCCCCGAATTTTCCAATGTAGTGCATCTGCCTGAACCGGTTTGAAAGGCTCGTCCTTTGCAGGCCGATTTCAGGAGAAATCTATAAATACGTCATTCCAGAATCTCGGCCTTTCGGCCGAGCTGCTCCGCGCTGTTGCCGAGCAGGGTTATACCGAACCCACGCCCATCCAGGCTCAGGCCATTCCCGTGGTGCTCTCGGGCCGCGATCTGCTCGGCGCTGCGCAGACCGGCACCGGCAAGACCGCCGGCTTCACGCTGCCCATGCTGAATCTGCTCTCGAACCACGCCAGCTACAAGAATGCGGCAAGCACTTCGCCAGCTCGCCATCCCGTGCGCGCTCTGATTCTCGTGCCCACGCGCGAACTCGCGGCGCAGGTGCAAGACAGCGTGCGCGTCTACGGCAAACACCTGCGGCTGCGTTCGGCCGCGATTTTTGGCGGTATGGGCATCGGCCCGCAGATCGCCGAGCTGCGCCGCGGCGTGGACATCGTCGTCGCCACCCCCGGCCGGCTGCTCGACCACGTGCAGCAGCGCACCATCGATCTGCGCTCGATTGAAATCCTCGTGCTCGATGAGGCCGATCGCATGCTCGATATGGGCTTCATCCACGACATCCGCCGCATCCTCGGCCTGCTGCCGCCGAAGCGCCAGAATCTGCTCTTCTCGGCCACATTTTCCGATGAGATCCGCAGGCTCTCCAGCCAGTTCCTCCATGACCCGGTCACGGTCGAGGTCGCGCGGCGCAATGCGCCGATCGAACTCATCGGCCAGGTCGCCCACCCGGTGGACAAGGACAGGAAACGCGAGCTCCTCTCGCATCTGGTGAAGACCAACAACTGGCAACAAGTGCTGGTGTTTACCAAGACCAAGCACGGCGCCAACCGGCTGGCCCAGCAGCTCGAAGACGATGGCATCGACGCCGACGCCATCCACGGTAACAAGAGCCAGCCACAGCGCACGCGCACGCTTAAACGCTTCAAGGACAACGAGCTTCAGGTGCTGGTCGCGACCGACATCGCCGCTCGCGGCATCGACATCGATGCGCTGCCGCACGTGGTGAACTACGACCTGCCGAACGTTTCGGAGGATTACGTGCACCGCATCGGCCGTACCGGCCGCGCAGGAATAACGGGAGCAGCGGTCTCGCTGGTGTCGGGCGAAGACCGGCCGCTGATGGCTGCCATCGAGCGGTTGATCAACAAGAAGGTCGAGCTGCGCGTCGTTCCCGGCTTCGAGCCGAGCAAAGCGTACCAGACGGCGCGGCACGTGCCCGAGGAGCGCAAGTCCCAACAACGCCAGGGACGCAAGCCGCAACGCGCGGCAAATCCGCAGTCCCGCCAGGGACGCGCGGGCAAACCCAGTTCGGAGTCGCGCCGGGACCGGCCGGTCGAAGGCAAGCGCCGGCGCCAGTCGGAGGAACGCGTGCAGCCACGCAGCGCGGCGAGGCGCCCGGACCAGGACGAGCGCATCGCCCAGGCTCAGCACTACAAGAAGGTCGAGCGTGAAGCACAGCCCGCCGCGGCGCGCGCAAAATCGAGTTCAATCTCGTCGCTGTTCGGAATCTTCGGGCGCAAAGCGGCCTGAGCATTTCCGTTGAAAATGGGGTCAGAGTAACTTTTGGATGACGCCTCGGTAGGCGTCGGCGGAAAGGCAAAAAGTTACTCTGACCCCATTTTCACGAGCGGATACAATTGACGGCGGGTACGAACCAGGGGCGTGGGGAAGGCGTGGGGACCTTCCCTTCTCACCGGCCCCTCGTGGATTCCCCAAGTCGGAGAAAGCTTGCAGAGGGGATTTGATCGGCTTGTCTTGTCTCACCATTCATAAAGGGAGATCGTCGTGGCGATGAATCGCGAAAAGGTGATGCAATGGACCGCGCAGGGAGCGGTGGTTCTGCTGATAGTGGTCGCGGCATTTGCGGTGCTGGAGTTCATGAAGGTCGATGAGCTCGAGTCCACTTTGGCGCAGGTACAGGCAGCCGCGGATAAAGCGAGTCAGGATGCGGCAGCGGCACGCAGGAAACTGCAGGACGAGCTGAAAGCGACGAGCGTCAAGGCGGCCGACTTGGAACAGAAGCTGCGCCAGTCGGACAACCTGAAAACCCTGCTCACCAAAGTGGAGCCGCAAGTTGTGTCGGCGCTGGAGGCCTCGGCCAAGGCCGGCAAACCGGAGGTGCGCGCCGCGCTGCTCGCGGGCGAAGGCCTGGTTAGCCAGATTGCGAACGGCACCAATCATGCACCGGCACTCGCGGCATTGAACCGCGCCCTGGCGTTGGACAAGGCCAATTGCGTCGCCGGTCTGGCGATCAATTTGAGCGGCACCAACAAGGTCGATGTAAGCCCGGATTGCCAAGCGCTGCTGCCCGCCCCGGCGAGCGCCGCGCAAGCCGCCCCTGCCGCGGCAGGCGATGCGACGCCGGCGGCAAAAGCCGGCGATGCGGGCAAGATTGTCCCGCCTGCAGGCAAGAGCTGAGAGGCAGGATTCGGGATTCAGGATTTAGTCTATTACAAGTGTACTGTTGACAGATTTGGCGAAGATTTGGTTTCCAAATTCGTCTCCCCTTTTCATGCAGTTGCACGCAACTGCATGAAAAGGGGAGATTGATAAACGGCAAAACCAGCTTCACTGGTTCCGGCTCGTCCGGCTTAGGATTCGGGATTTGGGGACTTGGCGGGCGCGGCTGTTGCACTAGCGCCGCGGGGGCGTCAGCGCCGCTCGGCGGCGCGCGCACCGCGGAGCGTGAACGCAAGCAACGAGACGGTGACTGCAAGCAGCACCATGGTCGAAATGGCGAGCGACCAGTGGATGCCGATGAGGCTGCCGCCGATGCCGACGGTGACGCCGCTAAAAGCGCGCAGACCGTAGCTCGCCATGGTGAACAAACCAATCACGCGCCCACGGATGTCCGGGGGCGCGTTCAATTGCACCAGCGTCTGCGCCATGGCGTTGAACGACAGCTCGAGGAATCCCGCCGCAAACAGAAGTGCCAGCGCGAGCGGATAGGCGCCGGCGGCGGCGAATCCTCCGAGGGCGCAGCACCAAAGCATGGCGAGCACGAGCGCGGTGCGCGGCCGCGGCGGCAACAGGCCTCGGCTCTCGAGCACCATGCCGGCCATGAACGCTCCGGCCGCATCGGCGGCGAGCAGCATGCTGTAGAAGAATCCCGCATCGCCGTGGCCGAGATCGTGCGCGAATTCGGGCATCTGCGCCTGATAAGCGTTGCCTACGATCAGCGCGGCAAGGCCCGAGAGTACGATCATCGATACGATGGTGCGGTTGCCGGCGATCGCACGCATGGTCGATACGATGTCCGCAAGACCTCGCACGGCACGCACCGGCGCAGGTTCGCCTTTGCGAAACCGCGGCCCGTAGGGTGCCCTCCACAGCCAGAGCACGAGCGGCAGATAGATCAGCACGTTGAGCAGGATCCCGTGCGCCGGCCCCAGCAGGAGCAATATCCCCCCGCCCACAGCCGGCCCCATCAGCAGACCCAGCCAGCGCGCGGTGGCGCTCAGGCGCACCGCGCTTTGCAACTGCGCCCCGCCGACGATATCGTGGATGAGCACCTGCCCGGCCGGCGTCCATAGCACCCCCGCAAAACCGTGGAGGATGAGCAGCACCACCGCGTGCCACATTTCGAGGGAATCGGCGAGAAACAGCAGACCCCAGCCCAGCGACACCGCCATGAAGATCAGCATCCCCAGTTGGATGAGACCCCGCGGGTCGAAGCGGTCGGCAAGGGCGCCCGAGTACACTGAGAACAGGAGAAACGGCAGCCAGTGCGAGAGCACTGCGAAGCCGCCCAGCGCCGGCGAGTGGAACTTCTCGAACATCATCCAGTAGCTGATCACGTGCTCCACGCTGTCGGCCATCATCGACAGCGCGGTAGTGATGAAGTACGCGCGGAACCCGGGGTGGCGCAGCGCGGCGAAGGATTGATGCGGAACGGCGTGAGCTTCGCCGCTCGCGTGCGAATCGTTCAAGGGATGATTCCGGCTGGGGCCAAAAAGAGCGAAACTCTAACAGCGGGGGTGCGAGCTGTCACCAGCATCATCGATTGATCTTCAGCAAACCCAATCACACCGATAAGCGCTGGCGCCGTGATTCCCGCGCAAGCGGGAATCACGGGAATTTGTCGTGCAGCAGCTATGTGCTCAGCAGCAACGGGGATACCCATCAGGGCATCCCATCTATTTCCGCGGCCGGATCTAATTCGCGGGGCGCGCGCCGTTTGCTGGCCGACACCCGCAAGTTTCCCTGGCAACTCAAGTAAACGCGCCGGGCGATGAAACCATTCCGAGGCGCACGGGGTCTATTTCTGGCGGAATTCCCTGGTGCGAATCGGCGCACAGCGCTTTTGGCGAGGCGTCGGCGCAGCGGGGATTCCGGAAGAAACGGCATTCCCTCTCCACTCGACTTGCGCACACCATGACAAACCCCGCAAGACCCAATCCGCCCAAGCCTGCATCCGGCGGCATAGCCCTGCTCGTCGCAACCCGCAAGGGCGCATTCATCCTCAAGACGGACAAGGCGCGCCGCGCCTGGAAAATCTCCGCGCCGATGTTCTTCGGCCATGTCGTCAGCCACATGGTTCTCGATCCGCGCGATCGCCGCACGCTGCTGGTTGGGGCGCGTACCGGGCATTTGGGACCCAGCGTCTTTCGCTCCACCGATTTAGGCAAGAGCTGGAAAGAGGCCTCCAAGCCGCCGGCTTTCCCCAAGGTGCCCGAAGGGCAGAAGGGGCGCGTTGTCGATCACGTGTTCTGGGTGACCCCCGGGCATTCGAGCGAGCCGAAGGTGTGGTACGCAGGCACTTCCCCGCAAGGGCTGTTCCGCAGCGAGGATGGCGGTGATACGTGGAGGCCCGTGTCAGGCTTCAATGAGCACGCGATGTATTCCCAATGGACCGGTGGCGAACGGGACGGAACCCCGGATGGCCCCAAGCTGCATTCGATCCTCGTCGACCCGCGCGATTCCGGACACCTCTACATCGGCATGTCCAGCGGCGGGGTGTTCGAAAGTCTCGACAAGGGCGCCGGGTGGAAACCGCTCAACAGCGGGTGCCGCGCCGATTTCCTGCCCGATCCCTATCCGGAGTACGGGCATGACCCGCATTGCGTGAAGCTTCATCCGCTTGCACCCGATATCCTGTACCAGCAGAACCACTGCGGCATTTACCGCATGCAGCAGCCTGAGCGGAAATGGGTGCGCATCGGAACGAACATGCCGAAAAAGGTGGGAGATATCGGCTTTCCCCTCGTCCTGCACCCGCGCGATCCGGATACGGTCTGGGTGTTCCCGATGGACGGCTCATCGGTGTGGCCGCGCACCAGCCCGGAGGGCAAGCCCGCGGCCTACGTCACGCGCAACGCGGGCCGCACCTGGCAGCGGCTGGATGCGGGGCTGCCGCGCAGCCAGGGATGGTTCACGGTCAAGCGCCAGGCGATGAGCGCCGATGCCCACCAACCGGTCGGACTCTACTTCGGCACCACGGGCGGTGAAATCTGGGCGAGCAAGAGCGAAGGACGAAACTGGACCTGCATCGCGCGGCACCTACCGGAAATCTACGCCGTCGAAGCGGCTGAGCTCGGGCGTTGAAGATCTTCATTCCATCCCCGCTGCGTTCCTACTGCGGCGAGCGGCAGGAGGTCGAAGCGCGCGGCGCCACGCTCGCGGAAGTCCTCGCCGATCTCGATCGGCGCTTCCCGGGCATACGCTTTCGCATGATCGACGAGCAGGACGCGATCCGCCGCCACATGCGCATTTTCGTCAACGGCACCGAGGTGCGCGCGCTCGGGGTGCTGCTGCGCGATTCGGACCAGGTGATGATCCTCCAGGCGCTGAGCGGCGGTTGAGCCCACGACGCCAGGTGTTAGTGAAATACGCGCTCATCGCTGACGATTTCGGCGAAGATTTTGGTGTTCTATAGGTCTCGTGTTTTTCATTCAGTTGCGAAGCTGCAACTGAATGAAAAACACGAGATTGAGAGAAAGGCAAAGCGAGCCGCGTTGGTCCCGGCTTCTTCTATCAATTTGTCGCCTGCTCCAACTGTTCCTGCAGCTCCAGCCATTCGCCTTCGAGCTGCGAGAGCTCCCGCGCGACGTAGGCCTGGTCGAGGATCAGCGTCTTCAATGTTTCCTTGTTCGACTCGGCGTAGATCGCCGGGTCGGCGAGCTGGGCGTCGATCGCGGATTTCTGCGCGCCAAGTTTTGCCATTTGCTCTTCGAGCCGTTTGATGCGCGATTCGATCGGCTTTCGCGCCGCGGACTGGCGCTGCCGCGCTTCGGCTTCCTTGCGTTTTTGCACGCGCCGGTCGGGCGCTGCGCCAGCGCTTTTCTCCGGCGCGTCGGTCATCGGCTCCGGGGCCGTCGCCGCCTCGGTCAATGCAGCCTCCGTGCCCGAATCGGCCGGACCATCGGCCGGTGCGAGCTTGGTCCGGAACAGCCAGTCGCGGTAATCGTCGAGATCGCCGTCGAAGGGCCGCAGCTTGCCTTCGGCGACGATCAGGAACTCTTCGGTGGTGGCGCGCAGCAGATGCCGGTCGTGCGAGACGAGTACCAGTGTGCCTTCGAACTGCGCCAGCGCCACCGTCAACGCTTCGCGCGTTTCCAGGTCGAGGTGATTGGTCGGCTCGTCGAGCAGCAGAAGGTTGGGGCGCTGCCAGACGATCAGGGCAAGCGCGAGCCGCGCCTTCTCGCCGCCGGAGAAGGTTTCGATCGAGGTGGTGGCCATGTCGCCGGGGAAGTTGAATCCGCCGAGAAAACTGCGCAGCTCCTGTTCGCGGATGTTATGCGGGGCGATGCGCGCCAGATGCCACAGCGGCGATTCGTCGTGACGCAGCATTTCCACTTGGTGCTGGGCAAAATAGCCGACGGCAAGACCCTTGTTGAAAATGGCCTTGCCGGCAAGCGGGGCAAGCTCTCCGTCGATGGTTTTGATCAGCGTCGATTTCCCCGCGCCGTTGATGCCGAGCAGGCCGTAGCGCTGGCCGCTTTGCAGCGACAAGCGGATGCCGCGCACGATCGCCTTATCGGGTTCCCCCGGGATCCGGTAACCGGCATCCACATCTTCCATCACCAGAAGCGGATTGGGCGCCTTCAGCGGCTCGCGAAATTCGAACGAAAACGGCGCGGAGACGTGCAGCGGCGCCAGTTCCTCCATCTTCGCCAGCATCTTCATGCGGCTTTGCGCCTGTTTCGCCTTGGTGGCTTTGGCGCGGAAGCGGTTGATGAACGATTCTAGATGCGCGCGCTCGCGCGCCTGCTTCTCGGCCATGCCGGCCGCGAGCACCACGGCGGCTGCGCGCTGGCGCTCGAAGCTCGAATAGTTGCCCGAGTAGCGCTTGAGCTTCTTGGCATCGATATGCACGATCACGTCCACCACGCCGTCGAGAAAATCGCGGTCGTGCGAAACGACGATGAGCGTGCCGGGGTAGCGCTGCAGCCAGTCCTCGAGCCACAGGATCGCATCCAGATCCAGGTGGTTGGTCGGCTCATCGAGGAGCAGCAGGTCCGAAGGGCACATCAGCGCCTGCGCCAGGTTCAGCCGCATGCGCCAGCCGCCGGAGAAACTCGCCACCGGCTGGGCCATCTGCTCGTGCGTGAACCCCAGGCCGCGCAGCAGCTGCTCGGCGCGCGAGCGCACCGTGTAGGCGTTTGCATCGCCCATCGCCGCGTGGATCTCGCCGATCAAGTGACCGTCATCGGCCGCCTCGGCTTGCGCAAGCGCGGCTTCGAGCTTGCGCAAGGTGGTGTCGCCGTCGATCGCGTACTCCAGCGCCGTGCGCGGGAGCGCCGGGGTCTCCTGCGCCACGTACGCGATGCGCCAGCGCGCCGGGTAATCGACCTCGCCGCCGTCGGCGTGCAGCTCGCCGCGCAGCATCGCGAACAGGCTCGATTTTCCCGAGCCGTTGGCGCCGATCAATCCGATCTTGTCGCCCGGATTGAGCGCGACATCGGCGACTTCGAGCAGCACCTTGGTGCCGCGAATGAGCGTGACTTGGGAGAGGCGGATCATGACGTTCGACTGCGCAAGGGGCGCATTGTACGCGCCGCCGACGGCGACTGCGCGAAACTGCGGAGCGTTGAACTTCGCTGCACTCAGCCGAACCTGCGATTCCTTACCAAAGCGACTCCAACCGCGGCGCGCGCCTTAGGCGCGCGTCGGCGATCACGAGCTTAGATTTCAGCGCGATCGCGGTGGCGGCGATGATCCGATCGGCCGGATCTCCGGGCATTGCGCCGTCGAAAGAGCCGGCGATGCGGGCGATCTCGGCTGTCACGGGCTCGAAGCGCAGCTCCGGCAGCAGGCCGAGGTCCGCAAACCATTGTTCCGCCGGAACGCTGAGAATCAGCCGACCCCGGCGGATCGCAGTAGCGATCTCGAACAGGCTGATCGCCGAAGCGGCCACCGGCGCCTTGCGCATTGCGCTGCGTATGGCGCGTTTCGCGCGCGCCGATAGCCGGGCCGCATCCGACACCCACCACACGAGCGCATGGGTGTCGAGCACGATCACCGGTTTACGTCCCACTCACTCGGCTCGATCACCGGATCGAGCGGCCGTTCATAACGGCGCACGCTGCCGCGCAGCCGCGCCCGCGCCGCCTGCGCCTCGTCCTTCGCGGCGCTGGGCGGTGAAATCTCGGCAATGACGTTTCCCCGCGAGGTGATGCGAAGCCGCTCTCCGCGCCGGACCCGGGCCATGTACTCAGGCAACTTCTGCCGCAGTTCTGTGACTTTCACATTCTTCATGCAGGGTGCCTCGATATGTACACTTGAAACGTACACATTCTGGCTCGGCAGGTCAAGCAAGAGGGACCACCCCGGCGCTTCGCGCCTCCCCTCCTTGAGAAAAGGAGGGGTGGGCGTTGGGCTTCGCTGGGCTCAGCCCAACCTGCGCCTGCCGTCTGTGGTTCTACGCCTTGCGCTTCAACAGCCGTTCGATGTCCTTCGCCGCCGCTTTCGCTTTCTTCGATACTTGGATCATCTCGAACTTGGCCTTCGGCGCCGACAGCGGCCTGGTCGCATCGATGCCGAGCTTCGAGGTAACGCGTCCGGATTTCGCCGGGCGGGCGGACGGGTCGAGCGAGCTGGAGCGCGCCTCGTCGACGACGACGATGCCTCGCTTGGGCTGAAAGCGCGTGGCGATCGCGAACCCGACCCCTTGGGCGTCGTTGGGATCGATGTCCTCGTCGACCACGACCGCCGTCTTGACGATAGGAACTCCGGAGAGCACTTCCTTGAGCAGCTTTCTCGGCTCGCCGCTGTCTTTCTTGCGCATGCTCACGATCAGGTTGGATCGGTTGAACTTGTCTACGGCGATTGAAACCACGCCGGGGTGCGCGGCACGAAGCGAATCGATCAGCGTGCCTTCCAGCAACATGGCGAGCAGCGTTGCGTCCTCGCCGGAATAGGAAAGAAGCGCCTGATAAATCGGCTTCTTTCTGTGCATGATCGCGGTGACTCTCGCCACCGGGTTCCTTCCCTCCTGATAGGTGCCCCAGGACTCGCCGAACGGCCCTTCGTGCACCCTCAAGCCCGGCTTGATTCTGCCTTCGAGGACAAATTCCGCCCCGGCCGGAACAAGCACATCGCTGGTTCTGCATTTCACCAGTTCGACCGCCTTGCCGCTCAATCCGCCGGCGACCTCGAACCTGTCCGTCCCAGGCGGAACCGGAAACACGGATGCGAGAAAAGTGAGCGGATCCATACCGACCACGATCGCGACTTCCAGTTCTCTCCCTTTCTCCTCCGCCTTGCGCAGAAAGTCGGTGAGCGGCGGGTTCTGGAAATTGATGCTCACTTCGTTCGCTCCCCGGACCTGAATCCGGTAGATCCCCATTCCGGTCACGCCCGTCACCGGGTCTCTTGCGATGGTCACCGCGGAGCTGAAATACGGGCTTGCGTCGCCTTCGCGGCAGGTCAGAACGGGGACTTCCTTGAGGATGTTCACGTTGCGCTCGACGATCGTTTCCATGATCGGGCCGCGCGCGACGACTTTGGGCTTGATGCGGCGCTTCACGCGCTGCGCATACGCCTTGTGCAGCGACTCTTCCGCGACGCCCAGCGCCAGCGCGAACCTCCGCCTATGGGCGAGCAGGTTGCCGATGACCGGAGAGCCGTAGCCGCGAGGACGCTCGAACAACACCGCCTGTTGAGTGGTCTTATCGACCAGATCCATGATCGCGGCCATCTCGTACTTGGTCGAAACCGGCCGCTTGATTCTGACCAGATCGCCGGCCTTGTCCAATTTGGAAACGAATTGTTTTAGGTCCATGGTCCTGTCCTATACGCGAGAAAGAAGTCCGTTCACGGAATATACCCGAGATCGGCGGCCGAGGCGCTTGCGCGGCTGACAGGTGCATCGGCGAACGCCGCACTTCTACTCACGTGACCAGAGTCCGTTCCTCCCGCAGCAGTCTCTCGATGTCTTCCACGGGCAGCGGCCGACTGAACAAGAAGCCCTGTTTCTCGTCGCATCCATGAGCACGGAGATATTGCAGTTGTTCCTGCGTTTCCACGCCTTCTGCAATGACCTTGAGGTTCAATTCGTGACCGAGATTGATCACCGCCCGCGCAATAGCGGCGTCGCCCGCATTGGTAGTGATGTCCTGGATGAACGATTGGTCGATCTTCAGTCGATCCACGGGGAACCGCTTCAGATAGCTGAGCGAGGAGTAGCCGGTTCCGAAATCGTCGACGGAAAGCTTCAGCCCCATCGATTTCAGGCGATTCAGGACCGCGACAACTTCTTCCGAATCGTACATGATCACGCCTTCGGTGACCTCCAGTTCGAGGTACTGCGGGTCGAGACCCGTTTCTCCGAGAATCTCGGCAATTGAACTGACCAAGCCCTTTTCCCTGAATTGCCGTGCGGATATATTTACCGCGACGGTCATGGGCGGCAGCCCCGCTTTCTGCCAAGCCTTGTTCTGGGCACAGGCGGTGCGCAGCACCCATGTGCCGATCGGAACGATGATCCCCGTCTGCTCTGCCAGGGGAATGAATTTCCCCGGCGGTACCAATCCCATCTTCGGATGCTGCCATCGGATCAACGCCTCGGCGCCGATGATTCTCCCGGTGCGCAAATCCACCTGAGGCTGGTAATGCAGCAGAAATTCGTTGCGGTCCAAGGCACGGCGCAACCAACTCTCCAGGGCGAGGCGTTCGTGCACGCCCGCCGTCATCTCGAATTTGAAGAACTGGAAGTTATTGCGGCCCAGGTCCTTGGCGCGGTACATGGCGATTTCGGCGTTCTGCATCAACGTCTCGACCTTTTCGCCGTCGTTGGGATAAGAGGACAAACCCACGCTCGCGGTTACGAACAGCTCGCGCTCGCCCACGGAAAAGGAAGTGGTGAACACGCTCATCAAGCGCTGCAACTGGCTGGAGATGACTTTTTCGTCTTCCTGCTCGCCCAGCACGAGCACGAATTCGTCGCCGCCGATATGGGCCACCGTATCCACCTCGCGCAGGCACGATAGGAGCCTTTCCCCGACCAGCCGTAGCATGTTGTCGCCGAGCGCGCGCCCAAGGCTGTCGTTGATGACCCTAAAGTTGTCCAAATCGATGAACGCGATCGCCATTCCTTGGCCGTAGCGCTTGGCACGCACCAGCGCTCTTGAGGCGCGGTCGGAAAGCAGATTGCGATTGGGAAGATTCGTCAGGGAATCGTAGTTTGCGCGCCGCGCGAGTTCGTCCTGATATCTCCGAATTTCAGTGATGTCATTCGATACCGCGACGTAATGCGTTACCGCGAAATTGTCGTTTCTCACCGGGGAGAGGTACAGATCGTTCCAGTAGATGGCTCCGTCTTTGCGGTAGCTTCGCACCACCACGTGACAGTCGCGCTGCTCTTTGATCGCGAGACGCAAGGCGTCAAGCTTCGCTTGATCGACGTCCGCCGCGAGGAGGAAGCGGGGATTGCGGCCGACCGCATCTGCACGGGAATACCCGGTGATCCGTTCGAAAGCCGGGTTGACATAGATAATGGGAAGATCAGTTTCGCGGTTCTCGGTGATGAATATGGCATTGGTGCTCGATTCGATCGCCCGCTCCCGCAGCTTCAGCGCTTCCTGTCCGGCTGCGATCATGTTCAGCCCCCGGCTGAGCAGCAGGTACAACAGCCAGCCCGTCGAGATGATGAAGAACCATCCTACGAGCAGCTGTTTCCAACTGAGCGCTTCGATCCGGTAGTCAATGAACAGGGCTATCGGAATTCCGCTCTGCAGCAGGATCCACATGCCGACGAGCGCGATATAAAGAACGGCGACCCTCAGCGCACCGCGCTTGGCGCTCAGCAAGTTGCCGCTCATATCCGGCCTGTTCAATACGCTGCTCATGGTGTGCTCGCTAAAGTCCAGGGGAATCAACCGCCACCGCAAATCCGCGGCAGAATTTCGCCGATCGATCCGCCGAGCACCGCATCGGCAACATTGTCGAAGGGCGTGGGCTCGGCGTTGACGATCACGATGCGGGCCCGTACCGAGCGGGCCGCGGGGACTGCGCCCGCCACGGGGTAAACCTGAAGGCTGGTCCCGACCGAAAGAAAGAGATCGGCCTCTCGCGCCACCTGCATCGCGCGCTCGATCACCTCGGGGACGAGCTGCTGGCCGAACGAGATGGTGGCACTCTTCAAGATGCCGCCGCACAGCTCGCAACTCGGATCCGCCTCGCCCGAGCGCACGCGCTCGAGGACCGGTTGCATCGGTCCGGTCCAACCGCAGCCCCAGCAGGTCACTTTGCGCATGGTGCCGTGCACCTCGATGACCCGATCCGGCGAGTTGCCGGCCGCCTGGTGCAGCTCATCGATGTTCTGGGTAATGAGCGCGTGCAATTTGCCGCGCCGCTCAAGCCCGACCAGCGCGAGGTGCCCCACGTTCGGCTTCGCCTCCCACGCCGGATGCGCGAGGCGGGAACGCCAGGCAGCCTTCCTCACCTGTGCATCGGCGAGGTAGTTCTGCAGGGTGGAAAGCTTTTCCGCATCCGGGTTCTTCGTCCATACGCCTTGCGGGCCGCGGAAATCGGGTATGCCGGAGTCCGTGGAGATCCCGGCGCCGCTCAGCACCACCACGCGCTCGGCGTCGTCCACCCAGGCGCGCACGCGTTCGAGGACATCGGGGTTGGCTGCCAAATGCATGTAGTTAAGTCTATCAGGGTGTCTTCTTTTTTCCATGCCCGGAAATTTCCGCGCCGGCATCGGGGGCGATCGCCAGGTTGGAGAATATCGAGGCCGCGGAGATGAGCGCGATGACGATGAACGTAGGCCAGAAATCGGCGGTAACCACGGCTGCGTGCCCCTGAAGGTCGCTCGATATCTGCAGCACGTAGGCGGCAACGGCAACGCCGATGCTCTGCGAGAGCCGCGCGGCCATGCTCTGCACGCTCGCGGCCTGGCTCATAGTCGCCCTGGTGATTTCGGCAAAAGTGACGGCAGCGATGGCGGTGAATTGAAGCGAGCGCAGGCACCCGCTCAAGAGCAGCACCGCGATAATGATGGCCTGAGGGGTGCCCGCGGTGAACAAACCGTACACGCCGGTGCCGGCAGCGGCTAGGACGGCGTTCGCTACCAGCACACGGCGAAATCCGTAGCGCTTGAGGATCATCACGGTTGCGGTTTTCACGAACATCGCCCCCACCGCCGTAGTGCAGCTGAGCAGGCCCGAGTGAAACGGATCGAGCCCGAAGCCGAGCTGAAACAGCAGCGGCAATAGAAACGGTGTGGCACCGACGCCGATGCGGAACAGGCTGCCGCCGAGGATGCCGGCTCGGAACGTCGAGTATTTCAGCAGTTCCAGGTCGAGAACAGGATCGCGCACGCTCCGCGCATGCCAGGCGTAGCCCGCCAAGGCGAGCGCGCCGATCGCGATGCACGCGGCGGTGGCTGCACCGCGGAGCAGGTGGCCGCCGAGCGCCGACAAGCCGAGCACCAGGAGCGACAGACCGATCCCGAGAAGCATGAACCCGCGCAGGTCGAGCGACGGCAGCTCGGACTCGCGGATATTCGGGATGTGGCGAAGAACGAGCACGAGACCCAGAATACTGATCGGAACGTTGATCAGAAAGATTCCGCGCCAATTGAAATACTCGGTGATCAGTCCGCCGAGGACCGGACCGATGATCGGTCCCAGGAGCGCCGGTACGGTGAGGTAGTTCAGCGCCTCCACCAGGCCGCTCTTGGGCACGGTCTTGAGCAGCACCAGACGGCCGACCGGCACCATCATCGCCCCGCCGATCCCCTGCACGAAGCGCGCGAGCACGAAAGCGGTAAGGGTTCCCGAGACCGCGCACAGCAGCGATCCGCACATGAACACCACGATGGCGGTGGCGAAAATGGTGCGCGAACCGAAGCGATCGGCCACCCAGCCGCTGATCGGTATGAAAACGGCCAAGCTGACCAGGTAGGAGGTGAGCGCGAGCTTGAGCGCAAGCGGATTTTCGCCGATGTCCGCAGCGATCGCCGGCAGCGACGTAGCGAGCACCGTCGAGTCCATGTTTTCCATGAACAGCGCACAGGCGACGATCAGCGGAATCAGGATCTGGCGCTGCATCTAAAGCCAAATATATTTGAAATGGCTTCCTGTGTTGCGATGTTGCGCGGACGAAAGCCGTCCGGGCGGATCGCCTATTATGAACGTTTGAAAAATCAATCCGTGCATAATCGACGATCTCATATGAAAATGCCAGGCCGTCCGTGCCGTTATCCATAACCGGGTTT
>JACQTO010000088.1 GCA_016210745.1 Betaproteobacteria bacterium | reverse complement strand
TGTAGGCCTTGATCAAGGTGAAATCGGCATGCAGCGGCGACTCCAGCACCTGCAGGCGCCCGTCGATGACTCGGGTTTCTTTCCCGGCCGCCAATTCCGTTCCCACACCCGTGGGCGTGAAGAAGCCGCCGATGCCGGCACCGCCCGCCCGAATCCGCTCGATCAGGGTCCCCTGCGGCACGAGCTCGAGTTCGATTTCGCCTTTCAGATAACGGTCCCGGAACGCGTCTCCGCCCGAGGAATTTGGAAATGAAGCCACCAGCTTGCGCACTCGACCGTCTGCGATCAGCCCGCCCAAACCCCAGTCGTCGCTTCCCGCGTTGTTGCTGATAATCGTGAGATCCTTGGCACCCTGTTTCCGCAGCGCTTCGACCAGCATGCCGGGGATTCCGGGACTGCCGAATCCGCCGACCATGAGGGTGGCCCCGTCAAACACCCGCGCCACGGCTTCGGCACAGGTCGCCACGGTCTTATCGATCACTGCTTAGCCTCCCCTCGCCGCACACCCAAATCGGGGAAGACCTGCGCCTCGTACACGGGCGCGCGGGCCGGCCGCTACCCGAAAACGGCCGGCTCGCCGAACTCGGCCCTCACCAGAGCTCTGGGCCCATGCCCCTACTGTCCGATGTAGGTGCGCAGGAAACTCACGAACGCGGGCGACACTTTGCCCAGATCGGCGATGATGCGCTCGCCCTCGGCACCCAGGACGAAACGGGGTTTGCCTTTCACCACCTTCTCATAATCGGCGAGGAATTCCGGGTCCTTTTCCAGCTTCGCCATGGCACCGCGCATTTCCGCCACAGCCGCCACCGGGGCGTTAGGCGGCATGAACACCGTCCGATACATGCTGTCCAGTATCCGGGTCAGCAACTGCAGGAATTCCCATCGCTCGCCACTCGGCATCGCTTCTTTCCCGCGGATCTCCTTGTATAGCTCGAGAAAGGTCGGCACGTCCGGCAGGTCGACGCTTCGACCGGCTGCGCCCTCGTCGCGAAGGCTGCCGTACTGAAGCAGGGGAATAGCCATACCGGTATCGACCAGTTGCGGCTTCACCGAGACCGACCAGCTCGGCAGCGAGATGTTGGACAACTGAACATCTCCCCTGCGAACCGCCATGATGACGTCGGCCAATCCCTTGTAACCGGCGATGTTTTCGTACTTCACGCCCAGCAGATCGAGCGCAAAGCGCTGGCGAACCGTCCCGTGGCTGCTCGGCACAAGCGATCCGGTCTTGAACAACGGCGCCTTTGCGATATCGGCCGGCTTGCTGATTCCCGGCGGAGTATCCCGGCGGATATAGAGCAGCGTGGTCATCTTGAATGCGGCGATGAACTTGAGGTCGCTGTAGCGCACGCGCAGGTTCGGGTTCTGGAGGAGTTGATCTATCGGATCCCAGGTGAAGAACGATATGCTCAACTTGTCGCGATCCGACGCTTCGCCGAGCGCATTCACGCCGATATTCCCGCCCCCGCCGCCCATGTTGCGCACGATCACGGTGCTCACGCCCTGAAGGTATTTCGGCAGGTGCTTGGCGACGATGCGCGCCTCGATGTCGGTCGGACCGCCTGCACCGTAATTGACGATCATGGTGACGACCTGCCCGGCGAACTGCTGGGCAAGTGCTGCGTTTCCAAAAGCAAGAAGAAGCAAAAACAATACTTGGCGCAACGCTCTGATCGCTGGCATGGTGGTCTCCTCCCCCAATTGCAGTTATTTGATACTTTCCCCGCCTCCCAAATCTATTTAGTTCCCGCGATGTACGCGCGCAGGAAACTCACGAACGCGGGCGAGACATTGCCCAGTTCCGCGATGACGCGCTCGCCCTCGGCCCCTGACATGAAGCGAGGCTTGGTCTTCACCACTTTTTCGTACTCGGCGATGAATTCTGCATCCTTGCCCAGCTTCTCGAAAGCCGTGCGCATCTCGTCCACCGCCGGCGCCGGCGCAATCGGCGGCATGAACACGGTGCGGTACATGCTGTCCATGATCCTTGTGAGCATCTGCAGCGCCTGCCACTTTTCGCCGCTCGGCATCGCGTCCTTGCCGCGAATCTGCTGATAGACCTCGAGGAATGTGGGGACATCGGGCAAGTCGGGGCTGCGGCCCGCCGTGCCTTCGTTGCGAAGGCTGCCGTACTGAAGAATCGGCACCACGATGCCGGTGTCGACGAGCGACGGCTTCACCGAGGCAGACCAGCTCGGCAGCGAGATATTGGTCAAATGAATGTCGCCCTGGCGAACGGCCACCTGAATGTCGCCCAGACCCTTGTAGGCTGCGATGGTCTCGTGCTTCGCTCCGAGCAGGTCGAGCGCCAAACGCTGGCGCAGCGTTCCATGGCTGTTGGGCGCGAGCGCACCTGCCCGGAACAGGCTCGCCTTCGCCACGTCGGCCGGTTTGGTGATTCCGGGCGGCGTGTCGCGACGCATGTAGAGAAGCGTCGGCGTGCGAAAACCGGTGATGAACTTGAAGTCGTTGAAGCGCACCTTCAGAGTCGGCTCGCCGATGATCTGGTCCACGGGATTCCAGGTGAAGAACGAGATGTTCAGCCGGTCCCTCACCGAAGATTCGCCCAGCTGATTGACGCCGATTCGTCCGCCGGCACCGCCGATATTCTTGACAATGATGCTGCTGATGCCATCAAGGTGCTTAGGCAGGTATTTGGCGATGATGCGCGCCTCGATGTCGGTCGGCCCGCCCGCAGGGTAATTGACCACCAGGGTGATCACCTGGCCGGCAAATTGCTGGGCTAATGCGCTGTTGCCGAAGGCAACAAGAAGAGCAAAAAGAATTCCAAGCGATAATTTAATTCTCGCCATGGCGATCTCCCGAATATGAATGAATGTTAAACAGCGCTACTGAGCCTTGACGTAGCTGCGGAGAAAACACACCAGCGCGGGAGGAGCGCTGCCAATTTCCGCAACCATCCGCTCCCCGCGTGCGCCAATGACGAGGCGCGGCTTGGTCCTCACCAACCTCTCGTAATCGGCGATGAATTCGGCATCCTTTTCCAGGCGCTCCATCGCGGCGCGCATCTCCACAACGGCTGCTGGCGGCGCGCTAGGGGGCATGAACACCGTACGGAACATGTTGTCCATTACCTTGCTGAGAAGGTGGAGCATTTCCCACTTCTCCCCGCTGGGCATTGCATCCTTGCCCTTGACCTCCTTGTAGACTTCGAGGAACGACGGTACATCAGGGAACGCGGGACTGCGACCCAGAGTGCCATCCGGGGCATCATAGTCATACTGGAAAAGCGGCATCACGATCCCGGTATCGACAAGCGTCGGCTTCACCGACCCGTACCACGTCGGTAAGGAAGTGGTGGTCGCGTGTATATCTCCCTGCCGCACTGCCACCTCGACATCATGCAAGCCCTTGTAGCCTGGTATGGATTCGTACTTCGCCCCGAGCAGGTCGAGTGCGAGGCGCTGGCGCGTGGTGGCTATATTGGTCGGCGACAGCCCCCCGGCCTTGAAGAGCCTTGCCTTCGCGATATCCGCGGCCTTCGTGATCCCGGGCGGAGTGTCGCGGCGGGCGTAGATGAGAGCGACGGACTGAAACCCTGCGATGAATTTCAGGTCCTGGTAGCGCACGCGCAGGCTCGGGTGCTGGATGAGCGGGTCCACCGGGTCCCAGGTGAAAAACGAGATGTTCAGCCGGTCTCTCCCCGAGGCCTCCCCGAGGGTGTTGACCCCGATGTTTCCCCCTGCGCCCGGCACATTGCGCACGATCACCGCGCTCACCCCCTGAAGGTATTTGGGCAGGTGCTTGGCAACGATGCGTCCCTCGATATCGGTGGGACCGCCCGCCGGGTAATTGATGATCATCGTGACGACTTGCCCGGAAAACTGCTGGGCGAGCGCAGCGTTCCCCGCGGCAAGAAGCAGCGCAAAGAGCAATCCGATCAACGACTTCGTCGCTTGCATGGTGGTCTCCTCCGACTAATTATCGATTATCCAGCTCCAGTGTTGCACAGTGGCGAGCGGGCGCCGCTGACTGTACATCGAATCCACGCCCCGCGGCAGGCAATTCTAATCGCGCTATTTTCCCTCCGCGATGTACTTGCGCAGGAAACCGAGGAAAGCCGGCGAAACATTGCCTAGCTCCGCGATGATGCGCTCGCCTTCGGCGCCAAGGATAAACCGGGGTTTCCCTTTTACAACTTTCTCGTAATCGGCGATGTACTCCGGATCTTTTTCCAATTTCGCCATTGCGGCGCGCATCTCCGCCACCGCCGCTGCCGGCGCATTCGGCGGCATGAACACCGTGCGGTACATGCTGTCCATGATCCGGGTCAGAAGCTGCAAGGCCTGCCATTTCTCGCCGCTGGGCATCGCATCCTTGCCCCAAACTTCCTTATAAACCTCTAGAAACGAAGGCACCTCGGGCAAGTCGGGACTGCGGCCCGCCGCGCCTTCGGGACGAAGGCTGCCGTACTGAAGCACCGGGATGACGATTCCGGTATCCACCAGTTGCGGCTTGACCGAAGCGGACCAAGTCGGAAGCGAAATGCTGGTCAACTTGATGTCGCCCTGGCGTACCGCGATCAGGATGTCACCCAGGCCCTTGTAGCCCGCGATGGTTTCGTATTTCGCCCCGAGCAGATCGAGCGCCAGGCGCTGGCGTATCGTCGAGTGATTCGTAGGTGACAGCGCACCGGCCCTGAACAGATTGGCCTTCGCCACATCCACCGGCTTGCCGATTCCAGGCGGGGTGTCGCGCCGGATATAGAGAAGAGACACCTGCTTGAAGCCGGCGACAAACTTGAGGTCGTTGTAGCGGACGCGCAAGCTTTCGTTTTGGATCAACTGATCCACCGGGTCCCAGGTGAAGTACGAAATGTTCAGCCGCTCTTTTGCGGAGGCTTCGCCGAGCTGATTCACGCCAATGTTTCCGCCTGCCCCGCCGACGTTGCGCACGATCACGTTGCTCACGCCCTGAAGGTATTTCGGCAGGTGACGTGCCGCGATGCGCGCTTCGATGTCGGTTGGGCCGCCAGCGGTGTAATTGACGATCATGGTGACTACCTGTCCGGCGAACTGCTGCGCAAAGGCCGCGTTCCCGACGGCAAGCAGTGCCGCGAAGACCAATCCGAGCAAGGGCTTCATCGCTTTCACTTTCATGGTTAGTGTTCCCTGTGTGGCTGAATTTTGGAAAAGGCGGTTTTCGGCCGAGAGAGATCTCAACTGTACAACTCGAAAACGCGTCGGGCGAGCACGGTCTTGAGGATTTCCTCCGGCCCCTCCGTAATCATCATGCTGCGCTGGTCGCGCCAGAACTTCTCGATCGGCAGCTCGCGCGTCAAACCCACGCCGCCGTGGATCTGTATGCACTTGTCCGCGCATTCGAAGGATAGACGGTCGCCGCGCATCTTGACCATGTATGCATCGTAGCGGACATCGTCTCCACGGTCCCATTTCCACGCCGCCTGGTACACCATCAGCCGCAGGCCCTGAAGCGCCACATAGGAGTCGACGAGCATCCACTGAATGGCTTGGCGATCGGCAAGAGGCCTGCCGAACGTGACGCGCTGCTTGGCGTAGCTCGCGCCCATTTCAAGGCAGCGCTCCATCACGCCGAGGGCGCGTGCGCCATGGCGGATGCGGCCTGCGGTGATCCACGTCTGCCCCACCTTGAAACCCTCGCCTTCGGCGCCGATCATCTTCCACGCCGGCACCCGCACATTGTCGAATGCGACTTCGTACGGTTCGTCATCCATCATGGTCGGCTGGGCACGCACGATCTTGACGCCCGGGGTATTCATGTCCACCAGAAACGCGGATATCCCGCCATGCACACCCTTCTTGCGATCGGTGACGGCGATGACCTGTGCAAAATCGGCCCACTTGGCCGCCGTGATGAACCGCTTATAGCCGTTGATCACGTAGTCGTCGCCATCGCGGACCGCCGTAGTGCGCATCGACCCGGGATCGCCCCCTGCGTCCGGCTCGGTCTGCGCGAAGCAGTTCTTCTTTTCCCCGCGTATGACAGGCAGCAGGTATTCCTGCTTTTGGCGCTCATTCAGCATAAACAGCGTAAAACTCGGTTCCGGGCCAAAGATCTGCGTCCTGCGCGTCGGCAGTGCGATGGTGCGCCCCATCTGCTCCCAGACGATAACGCGGGCCAGCATGCCCAGGCCCTGCCCGCCGTATTCCACCGGCGTGCCATAGTGCCAAAGCCCCATTTTCTTGGTCATTTCGCTCAGCCGGGCGCGGACTTCGGGCTTCATGTCCGGACCCTCATACGCATCGCGCTCGATCGGAATGATCTCCTTGTCGACAAAGCGACGCAGCTGCTCCTGCAGCATCTTCAACTCTTCCGGAAGCTCGAAATCCATGGAATCAACTCCTGATCAGGTTCTTGCCGCCGGAAGTTCCTCCGGCGACGGCTAAAGGTTGTGGGGCTGCGGTTCTCGCTGTTTTCTGGGGCACTGTCTCTGGGGAATGGCGCAATGCGGAACGCGGAAACCGCCAGGCGAAAAGTAGCACGAATGTCCGATGCGTGACAATTGCGCACCTGCTTTGCGTGATCTAAGTTGCACCGGAAAACTCGGGATTTGCTCGTCTAGGCGACAGCCATGGATACGCGCCGATCCGCGTGACACCGAAACCAAGGCGGGTTTTGCCGCTAACCGATCTCGTGTTTTCGCAGAGTGCGACTTCGCAACGGGGCGAAAACACGAGACGCATTTGAAATCGGATGCTTCGCCCAAATCGGCAACTGTTGACTCAATGCTTCCAGACTATCGGGGCAAATATTCCGTTGACCTCGATCGGCCGCTCGACGAACCCCTCCTGCAGAAGATAGCGGGCCAGCGTCTCCAGATTGCGCCGGTTGGGCTCCAGCCCGTATGGGTACGGGTCTCTGCCGAACAGCCTGTCGATCTCGTCGACATCGTCGTAGAGCCAAGGCAACATGTAGCGCATCGCGCCGGAGAACCGCATCGCGCGCAATGCGAGCCGCTTGGATTCGCTGAAGGCCTTGAACAGGCTCTCGGCGATCCACGGTTTTTCCTGATACAGCTTCTCGCGGATCACCATGGTATGCATGATCGGGAATATTCCCGAGCGCTGGAAATACTCGCGTTCCACCTCGCGGTAATTGGGGAACAGCCGCGCAACTTCGGGGATCTTCCCGAACGAAAGCGGTGCGCTCGCCCCCATGAATGCGTCGATTTTCCCCTGGGCCAGCATCTCGCTCAACGCGGGCATGCCGGCGACGCGTTCGACCTGAACGCCCGGAAACGGCTTCTCGCTGGGAGTGCTGCCGCCGCCGTCCACCCAGCGAACCCCGGAGAAATCGACGTTGTATTCGTCCTTGAGGATGCCGCGTATCCACACCGACGCGGTCTGCCGATAGCCCTGCACGCCGATGCGCTTTCCCGCCAAATCTTGCGGCTTCTTGATGCCGGCGCGTGAATTGACAAAGATGAAGCCGTGCCGGAACACGCGCGACGGGAATACCGGGATGCCGACAAAGGGAAAGTCGTTGCGCGATCTGGCGCTCATGAACGTCGTGAGCGACATTTCGGAAACGTCGAATGCGTTTTGCTTGATCATCCGGGCGAAGATCTCGACCGGCGACTCTATGGCTACGTAGGTCGGGTCGATGCCCTCGATCTGAACGGCGCCGCTGCGAATCCCTTCCATGCGATCGTACGGACCGCATGCAATGGTCAGCGAAACATTGGCCATTTTTGAACTCCCCGAGTAAGCGCCGCAAAATGGGGTCAGAGTAACATTTCCCGAGAGCATAAAGCCGACTCGGTACCACTTTAATGAAATGTTACTCTGACCCCATTTTGCTACGCCGGAATTGTCGACGGTTAACTCGTAAGTGACTATCCCATATACATGCCGCCGTTGACGTGGATTGTCGTGCCG
>JACQTO010000079.1 GCA_016210745.1 Betaproteobacteria bacterium | reverse complement strand
AGGGATGGCTGCGCGCCTCGCACCGGCGAATCGATCCGGAGCGAAGCACCGAGCATGCACTGTGGTACACGCACTCCGAACCGCAGCGCATCGCCCCCGGGAAAACCTATTGCTTCGAGATCGCTGTCATGCCCACCGCCCATCGCTTCGGCAAGGGCAGCCGCATCCGCCTGGAGCTTGCCAATGGCGACTCCACGGTCACCGAGCAGGTTTTCTCCCACGCCTACACGCCCAACAAGATCGGCCGGGATACGATTTATCACGACCAGCGGCGTCCCTCGCAATTGCTGCTGCCGGTGCGGCAAGCGGTCACATAGCGCGCCCGATACTCGAGGCCGCCGGCACTGGCCGGCCGCCGATGGATGATTTTGTTCTTGAGGCATATTGAAAAAGGAGGAGTCAGGTGCCCGTATTCAGTCTTTCCGAGGACCAAGTCGCCATTCAGGCAATGGCAAAGGAATTCGCCGAAGGAGAAATTCGGCCCTTAGCCGAGAAGCTCGACCGCTCACCGGATCCCATCCAGGATTTTCCCTGGACCCTGGTGCGAAAGGGCTCGGGGCTTGGATTGCGCACCGTCGCGCTTCCGCAGGAGTACGGCGGGCTCGAGCTCGATTACCGAACCCAGCTCGTCCTCATCGACGAGTTGGGCTATCCCGATGTCGCCTGTGCCCGGATCTTCTCCCAGAACTGGAAGCTCTGCGCGGAAATCGCCGACTGCGGCACCAAGGAGCAGAAGCGCAAGTTCCTATCCCAGTTCATCGAGGATGAAACGTTTCTGCTTGCGGGCACTCCGCCGGCGAGCCAACCGGAATCCGACGATGCTCTCTCCACCGGCGAGCGCAAGATTTCCGCCACCCGCAAGGGCGATCACTACCACTTGAATGGGACCGCGCGCTTTGCCTCCTTTGGACCGGTGGCCAAGCTGCTGTTGGTCGAGGCGCGCAGCGGCGCCGGAGCAAAGGAAGCAAGCCTTTTTCTCGTCCCAACCGATACCCCGGGAGTCTCGGTCGCGGCATTCGAAGACACGGTCGGATCACGAATCGACCTCAAGGGACTCTTGGTTTTCAAGGACGCGAAGCTGCCGGTTGCAAATCTTCTCGGCGGAAAAGAAGGGCGAACTTTCAGCGACGCTTTCATCGCAGCGGGCAATATCGAGGTCTCGGCGCACGCCATGGCGCTCGCCCGCGCGGCACTCGACGCCACGACGGCCTATGCCAACGAAAGGATCCAAGGCGGACGGCGAATCATCGAACACCAAGCCGTCGCCCTTTCCCTGGCCGATATGTATATCGCGCTCCAGGCCGGCCGAAGCGTTCTCTGGCGCGCTGCCTGGGAACTCGACCACGGCCGGGTCGACCGCGCGTTGACGACCTCGTGCAAACTCTTCTGCACCGAGGCTGCCATCAACATTGCCCGCAACGCCGTCGAGCTTTTCGGCGGCAGCGGCGTCATGCGTGAACTGCCATTGCAGAAGTATTTTCGCGACGCGCTCGTGCTGGCGCATCTGGGAGCAAGCAACGGGGCCGATCGCATCGCGACCTGTGCCATCCTGGCGGCCGAGGAAACCGGGCGTCCCGGCGAAGGCAGACCGACCGAATCCGCACCGAAACAGGTGCTCTACGATTCGCGCAAGCTCTCGCCGATCGAATTCGAAATGACCGAGGAGCAGCGCTCGCTGCAGCGAATCGCGCGCGAGTTCTCGGAAAAGGAAATCCGCCCGGTCGCGGAAAAACTCGACCGCTCGGAAAACCTCCTGGGAGATTTTCCCTGGGATCTGGTCAAGAAAGGCTCGAAGCTGGGCTTGAGAACCCTGTCCGTCCCCAAGGAGTACGGCGGGCCCGGAGCCGATTTCCAGACCTGGCTGGTTGTCATCGAAGAGCTGGGCCGCATCGACATTTCGTTGGCAAAAATATTCAGCCAATGCTGGAAGCTGGCCCGCCGACTCGGGGAGTCCGGCACCCAGGCATTGAAGGACCGCTACCTCCCGGCGTTCCGAGACGACGACACCTTTCTCATGTCCGGCGCCTCGACCGAACCGGGATCGGGTTCGGACGGGCATCTCCCCTATGACGCGCCGAACGCCGGCGTGATGCTCTCGGCGCAGCGGGTCGGCGATCACTACGTCCTGAACGGAAGAAAGCATTTCGTTTCGCTCGCCCCCATTGCCAAGCTGCTGTTCGTCACCGCCCGCACCGACAAGACCGTCGGTACCTCCGTCGGAACGAGCACTTTCCTGATTCCGCGCGATACCCCGGGATTGTCTTTTGGCGCGGTGCACGACAAGGTCGGCCTGAGAATCTATTTCCAAGGCGAGTTCAACTTCGACAACGCGAAGATTCCGGTTGAGAATCTGATCGGCGGACGCGAAGGATTCACGGGATTCGATGGGGCCGCAAGCAACATCGAGCTTGCCGCGTACGCGGTGGTCGTCGCCCGCGCCGCGCTCGACGCGACCATCCGATATGCGAGCGAGACCAGCCGGGGCGGAAGGCCGCTTATCCGGCATCAGTCGGTGTCCGCGATGATCGCAGACATGTACCAGGAAATCGAAGCCGCGCGGACCCTTCTGTGGCGAGCAACGTGGATGGCCGATCAACGCAAGTCGGATCGAACACTCACCATGTCGGCCAAGGTCATCACGACCGAGGTCGCGGTAAAGGTGTGTCTATCCGCACTCGAGATCTTCGGCGAGGACGGCATCGTGCGCGCCTCGCCGCTGCAGAAATTCGCTCGCGACGCCCTGGCGTTGCCGCACATGGACGCGACCAATCCGATCAACAAGATCAAGATCGCGAAGCTTTTGGATGCCTGGAGCGCCGGGAAGACTCCCGAGTGGGGAGCGACGACAGCCCGGTATTGAATTAAGCGTGAGCAAGGGAGGAAAGATCATGACAAGCCGACGCGAATTTCTTACCCATGGCGTTGCGGTGCTGGCCGCCGCGACGGTGCCCGCCGCCCCCGTCCACGCGCAAGCGTGGCCAAGCCGCCCGATTCGGATCATCGTGCCGTTGCCGCCGGTCGGCGGCAGCGACTATCTGGCCCGCATACTCGCCGAGCGGCTGCAGCCCGTGCTCGGACAGCCGCTCATCGTCGAGAATCGCGTAGGCGCCGACGGCCGCATCGGCATCGAGCACGCGGCCCGGCAGGCTCCCGACGGCCACACGATATTGTTCATCACCAACACACAGGTCGTGCAACCCGCACTGTTTGCGAAACTGCCCTACGACATCATGCTGGACTTCGATCCGGTGAGCTGGGTCGCGAACCTCGGCATCGTCCTCGTGGTGCATTCCGGCGTCCCGGCGAAATCGGTGAAAGAATTTATCGAGCTCGCGCGCGCAAGACCCGGTTACGTGACGTTCGGCACCTCCGGATTCGGCTCGCCGTTCCAGCTCGGCGGCGAGCTTCTGAAAACCATGGCCGGGATCAAGATGCTGCACGTGCCCTATAAGGGTTCGGGCCAAGTGACTGCCGCGCTTCTTTCCGGCGAGGTGATGTCGGCATTCGCGCCGTTTCACAGCGCGTTCCTGCCGCACATTCAGTCGGGCAAGCTGCGCGCGCTCGGCATGGCCAGTCCGAAGCGCAGCCCGCTCCTTCCCGAGATTCCGACCATCGCCGAGGCAGGACCGCTTCCCGGGTATGCACTCGACTCGTGGTTCGGGGTGGTGGTACCGGCAGGCACGCCCAAGCCGATCGCCGAGCAGCTCAGCAGCGCCATTGCCGCCATCGTTCAGGATCCGGCGCTCGCAAAGGAGCGGCTGCTGCCGCAGGGCTGGGAGCCGGTCGGTTCCACGCCGGCCGAACTGTCGGCGTTTATGAAAGCAGGAATCGCCAAATACGCGAAGATCGTGAAAGATGCGAAGATCACGGCGGAGTAGCCCAATCGCGATGATCGATTGCCCGCCGGGCGTTCGGGCCCTCCTCGGCTCCCCGCCCGGGGGAAAGTGGGCACCACTGGCGGGTTAGCGTGCGGCTGATTCGACAGTTCGGTCCAACCGGGCAGGCCTTTCGAGCAAACAACGTGCTCCAAGCGCGCCCGCGTGAACAAGTCCATGTTGGCATTAGCCTTGCAAGCAGAACACCGGTCGCGTAGACTTTGTGTAAGGAGTCACACATGGCCACTAATCTTTCCCTGGATCCCCGTCTGATCGAACGCGCCGTCGAAGTCAGCGGCGAACGAACGAAGAAGGCCGCGGTTACACGCGCTCTGGAGGAGTTCATCGCGCGCCGCAGACAGAAGCGCCTGGTCGAATTGATGGGCAAACTCGAATGGGACAAGTCGTTTGACTACAAGACCGAACGCTCCCGACGGTGACCCTGTTCGTCGATACCAGCGTCTGGTCACTCGCCCTCCGTCGCGACCAGCCCTCCGCTTCCCCAGAAGTACATGCACTGCGCCACGCTCTGGAGGGTGGGGAAGTTATCGTAACCACCGGTCTGATTTTGCAGGAATTGCTGCAGGGATTCGCTGGTCCACGTGCGCGGAAAGACATTATTGACCGGTTCGCCGCTCTACCACTGCTCGCTCCGGACCGGCAGGATTACATTGACGCCGCAGAATTGCGCAATCGCTGCCGTCGGGCGGGCATACAGGTCGGCACTATCGACGCCTTGGTAGCGCGGCTATGTGTCCGTCACAAACTGACGCTCCTGACGACCGACAACGATTTTGTCCGAGCCGCATCGCATTGCCCACTGCGCGTGTGGAGACAGGATCGCTAGCGCCCGGCAGGGCGGTCAGCGCACAAGAGCGCTGAGTTCCGGCCGCGAGCGGACCTGGCCGAACAAGAGCGGAATTCCAAATGGTCCGGAACGGCTCCCCGATTAGGGCTCGAACCAAGGACCGATTCAACTGCAGGCGTGAATCAAAGCTGCGGGTCGTATGCTGACATGACCATTGCCGCCCGGCACTGACGGTCAAGGGCAATTGCGTTTCGCGATCCCTTGCACCGCTTCGGCATGCGATGCGCGAATCTCTTGCTTCTCAGTAGAGAAGCTCGCGCGCGTTGGTCTTCGCAATTCTCTCTACAACGCTATCGGGTACGCCGGAGTGAAGCATCCAAGTGATGAGCCGCCTTATCCCGTCGACCGGCGAGTCCCCAGTGAACATGCCGCAGTCCGATCCCATCACCAGGCGCTCCGGCCCGATCTCGTTGATGACTCTCAAAATCAGGGCGGCATCGAAATTCGGGTTTAGGCTGAAACTGTAGATGCCGAGATACGCGCCTTTCTCGACCGCCGATCTCATCTCTTCGATCGTCATCTTGTAGATGGAGTACGTGGGGTGAACAAGCTCTATCCGCTTGACCCCCGCCCTCCTCGCCTCGTCCAGCAGGATGAGCTGCTCCTTGCCCTTTTGGTGGCAAAGGCCCAGGACCATTTCCGTCTGCGAGATCAGGTCGAAAATTTCCTTCAGCGGCGCAACGACCCGTCCGTCCGCATCGAACAGAGCAACGCCGCCTGGGAGCCCTGCCCATTCGCGATCCGGCACCGAATCCAGGGTCGGCAGCCACACGTACTTCCCGTCGAGTCTGGCGTTGACGACCACCGCCTCCGGGTTCAATCCGCCGACGGCGCTGTTCAGTACTACGCCGCCGAAAACATCGGTCTTGCGCTTTCCGTGCTCTCTTGCCCAATCGTTCACCACGTCCTGAATCAGCGCGGCCGAGCGCGCGCTGGGGGTCGAATGGCATTTGTAGACCACTGCGCTCAGTCCCGCTTCGCAGGCGCGAATCGACATCTGCAGTTCGGTCGCGCTGCGCGCCGCGTACGCTTCAGGGCCCGAATGGCAATGGATATCGATCGCGCCATCCATGATTCGCCACACCCGCTCCATGTCGAAGAGGCCGGCCTTGCTGGGGGAACCTCCGCTCGCAAAGGGAGGCCGCTTGTGTTCCGTCTTGCTTTCGTTTGCCATTCCTGCTCCAGCCCCTAGCGCCCGGCGTCCACGAATGTGCGGAAGAAACTCAGGAACGAGGGTTGCACCTTGCCCAGTTCCGCGATGATCGCCTCCCCCTGGGCGCCGATGCTGAAGCGCGGTTTGGTCCGCGACACCTTTTCGTAGTCGGCGATGAATTCGGCGTCGGTCGCCAGTTTCTCGAAAGCACGCCGCATCTCCTCCACCGCCGCCGGCGGCGCGTTGGGCGGCATGAACACCGTGCGCGACATGCTGTCGATGATGCGACTGAGCATTCGCAGCGCCAGCCATTTTTCACCGCTTGGCACCGCGCCTTGACCCATCACCTCCTTATAGACCTCGCTGAACGCGGGCACGTCGGGCAGGCCCGGATTGCGACCGAGCGTTCCGTCGGCGCGCTCGTAGTCATACTGGAACAGCGGCATCACGATGCCGGTATCGACCAGATTCGGTTTCACCGTGCTGAAATAGCCCGAGAGCGAATTGAAGCCCAGTTGCAGATCGCCCTGCCTTATCGCCAGATCGATATCGTTCAGCCCCTTGTACCCGGTGATGGTTTCATATTTCGCGCCGAGAAGATCTAGCGCCAGGCGCTGTCGTACCGTCCCGTGGACGCTCGGCCCGAGAGCGCCGGCTTTGAACCGCTGAGCCTTCACCACATCGGCCGAGCGCTTGATCCCGGGCGCAGTGTCACGGCGGATGTAGATGAGCTGCGGCTGGCTGAATCCGGCGATGAACTTCAAGTCGTTGTAGCGAACGCGCAGGCTCTTTTCCTGGATCAACTGGGCCACCGGGTCCCAGGTGAAGAAGCCGATGTTCAGCCGCTCGTGCTCTGAAGACTCGCCGAGCTGGTTCACGCCGATGTTGCCCCCCGCTCCGCCGACGTTACGCACGACGACACTGCTGACCCCCTGAAGGTGCTTTGGCAAATGGCGCGCGACGATGCGCGCATCGACGTCGGTCGCGCCTCCCGCGGTGTAATTCACGATCATAGTGACTACACGCCCGGAAAACTGCTGGGCAATGGCGGTGTTGCCATAGGCAAATAGAATCGAGGCAAGCGTTGCGCAAACAAGCTTCTTCATGGTGGCTCCTCCCCAAGAGATGGCCGGAAGCTTATGCAGGGCTTTTTTATTTACCGGCTGTAAGGGGCAGACTACCGGAACGCTCTTGCGATGACAAGGCGGCTGCGTTCGCCAACGCAGCACGAAATGGGTGCATCTCTACCCCTGGACAGAACAGGCGGCGAGATAGTCCTCGTAGTTCCCACGGTAGTCGACAATCGCAGCGGGTTTTCCCTCCGGGCCCGGCTTGAGCTCGATGATGCGCGTGGCGAGCGAGGACACGAATTCGCGGTCGTGCGAGACGAAAACGAGCGTGCCCTTGTACTTCTCGAGCGCCGTATTGAGCGACTCGATCGATTCCATGTCGAGGTGGTTGGTCGGCTCGTCTAGCAGCATCACGTTGGGCATCTGCAGAACCAGCTTGCCGATGAGCATGCGCTGCACTTCGCCGCCGGAGATGACCTTGACCGATTTCTTCGTTTCGTCGCCCGAGAACAGAAGCTGGCCGAGCGTCGCACGCACGATCTGGTCGTCGTCGCCCTTGTCCCGGCGGCGCCAGCGGCCCATCCAATCGGTAAGCGGTTCGTCCGCGGCGAAATCGCCCGCCGGGTCCTGCGGCCAGTAACCGGGGCGCGCTCTCTCAGCCCATTTCACCGTGCCGGCCTCCGGCTTGAGCTTGCCCGGCAGATCGTCCGGCAAAAGCGCGCGCAGCAGCGTGGTCTTGCCCACGCCGTTGGGGCCGATGATCGCTATCTTCTCGCCCGCCTCGATCGAAAGATTCAGCTTTTCAAAAAGGTTCTTCCCCTTCTCGTAACCCTTCGCCAGCCCTTTCGCCTCCACGGCCAGGCGGTGCAGCTTCTCCTTATCGTCCACCAGGAAGCGGATGAACGGGTATTGGCGGCTCGAGGGCTTTACGTCCTCGACCTTCAGCTTTTCGATCTGCTTCATGCGCGAGGTGGCTTGACGCGCCTTGGCCTTGTGCGCGCGGAAGCGGCGCACGAAATCCTCGAGATCGGCGATGCGATCCTTGGCGCGGGCGTTGGCGTTGAGCTGCTGCTGCTTGGCGAGCGTGGACGCTTCCATGTAGTCGTCGTAGTTGCCCGGATAGACGCGGATGTTGCCGTAGTCCACGTCGGCCATGTGCGTGCACACGCTCGAAAGGAAGTGCCGGTCGTGCGAAATGATCACCATGGTGCTCGTGCGCCGGTTCAGCACGTCCTCGAGCCAGCGGATGCTGTTGATGTCCAGATTGTTGGTCGGCTCATCGAGGAGCAGGATGTCCGGATCGCCGAAAAGCGCCTGCGCGAGCAGCACGCGCAGCTTCCAACCCGGCGCCACTGCGCTCATCGGCCCGTCGTGCCGCACCGTCGGCACACCCAGGCCGAGCAACAGCTCCCCCGCCCGCGCCTCGGCCGTGTACCCGCCGTACTCGGCATAGTCGTGCTCGAGCTCCGAGGCGTGCAGGTACTCCTCTTCGGTCGCATTCGGCTTGGCGTAGATCGCATCGCGCTCGCGCATCGCGCCCCACATCTCCGCATGGCCCATCAGCACCACGTCGAGCACCCGCTCGCTCTCGAACGCGAACTGGTCCTGGCGCAGCTTCCCCAGGCGCTCGCCCGAGTCGATCGCCACCGAGCCCGCGCTCGGATCGAGATCCCCGCCGATGATCTTCATGAACGTGGATTTGCCCGAGCCGTTCGCTCCGATGAGGCCGTAACGGTTCCCCCCACCGAACTTCACCGAAACGTTCTCGAACAGGGGCTTCGCCCCGTACTGTATGGAAATGCCGGAGGTGACGATCACTTGGAATTGAACTCAGAAACAAGAAAAGCCGGCCGGGGCCAGCTTTGACATTGATGGATGGAGCTACCTGAGCGGATTGTACTCTCGAAATGGAATATCTTGCGACCGCCGCCCGCCGATCGCTGCCCGGACCCAGGCGAGCAGTTGCCGTCATAGTTTTGTGTCGGCCGGAAGCGGAGCATCATCACCGCAGGCAAAATCTCCAGTGTGAACACCCATCCAATGGGGACAACCCTGTATTCACATGATCGGTAGCGAACGCGATACTCGGGTTGCTGGATGCAAACATTCATCTTTTTTCCGGAGCTGCCGTTAAATTAGATAACTTCGTTATTCTGGCCAAGGTACCTTTCAAGCACAGAGATACCGACAGGTTATTGCCCAAGACATCCGCTGTTGTGCGCGCCCCTTATGCCGGGTGTACCTGATGCGGACGGGCGGTGACCGCATTCACCCCGAGGTCTGAAAGGTACCTTGACCAGAGTGACGAAGCAGCCAAGTGCCCGGCTGTAGTGAAGAGTCGTGAATGGGGAGAGAAACTATCGATGAAACTTCCGACAGTGCAAGCTTGAAGCCGGCAACGACGGGCCGGCGTGCGTCACGGTGACGTGACGAAATAGGGCCACAGCTATGTGGCGATCCGACAAAGCCCTGCGATTATTCGTGGGGCTTTGTGTTTATGGGGACGCTGAAGAAACGCTATCGCCCCTGGCGGGCGGGGCTTCAGTTGGCTCCCATGGCGAGCGCCAATCGATAGGTGAGGAACGAGGCGGCATAGGCCAGTGTAAACAGATAGCCCACCATGATCAGCGGCATGGTCCAACCGCCGGTCTCGCGTTTGGCCGCCGCGACCGTGGCTAGGCACTGCGGCGCAAACACATACCAGGCGAGCAGGGAAAGGGCGGTGGCCAGGCTCCAGCTCTGCGCGATCAGCGGTGCGAGGGCTTGCGCCGTGTTATCAGCCGTCGCCGAGAGTGCGTACACGGTGCCCAGTGCGCTCACCGCCACTTCCCGTGCCGCCAATCCCGGCACCAACGCAATGCTGATCTGCCAATTGAAGCCGATCGGTTCGAAAACCACCGCCAGCGCCTTCCCCAACAATCCGGCCAAGCTGTACTCGATCGCGGATCCGGTTGCTCCGACCGGCGGCGACGGAAAGCTCGCCAGAAACCACAAGAGGATGGTCAGGACGAGAATGATGCCGCCGACCCGCTTCATGAATATCATCACCCTTTGCCAGATGCCGATCGCGATATTGCGCGCAGTCGGCACATGAAAACTGGGCAATTCCATCATCAGCGGACGCACCTGGCGGCCAATGGCGGTAAATCGTTTGAGCACCAAGGCCACGGCGAGCGCGCCGACTATGCCCGCAAGGTACAAGGCCGACAGCACCAGCCCCTGCAGCTCCAGCCCGCCCCACACCTCGCGCTTTGGAATAAAGGCGCCGATCAGCAGCGCGTAGACGGGCAGACGGGCCGAGCAAGTCATCAGCGGCGCGATCATGATCGTCACCAACCGGTCACGCGGGTCGGCAATGGCGCGCGCGGCCATGATGCCGGGGATGGCGCAGGCGAAACTCGATAGCAGGGGGATGAAAGAACGTCCGCTAAGGCCCACGCCGCCCATCAGCCGGTCGAGCAGGAAAGCGGCTCGCGGCAGGTACCCTGACTCCTCCAGCACGAGTATGAAGAAGAAGAGAATCACGATCTGCGGCAGGAACACCACCACGCCGCCCGCGCCGGCAATAACGCCATCGACGATCAGGCTCCTGAACCACATATCCGGCAGGATCGCACTCGCTGCCGCGCTCAGGCCGGCGGTGGCCGTCTCGATCAAGGCCATCGGTGCCTCGGCCCAGGCAAACACCGCCTGAAACACCAGGAACAGTATCGATGCCAGCAATATCGGCCCGATCACAGGGTGCAGAACGACGCGGTCGATGCGATCGCTCGGCGTGTGCGGCACGACTTCGTCCAAGCCCAGCCGTTCCAGGATGCGGCGCACGGCGATGTGGTCGGACTCGTTGCTGTGGGAATCGCCCGCAGCCGCCGATGTGGAAAGGCCCGGCGCAGGTGTCGCCGGTGCGATGGATCGCCATAGCGCCTGATCATCGAACAGCGCAAGCAAGGGCCCGGCGCCCGCGCTCTGAACAGCGACGGTGCTGACCACCGGCATTCCCAGTTCGGCCGCCAGTGCCTCCGGCACGATCTTGATGCCGCGTTTCGCGGCCAGATCAGCCATGTTGAGCGCCACGACGCAAGGCAGGCCCAGGCGTTTGACCGAAAGCGTCAGGCGCAGATTGCGCCGCAGGTTGGTGGCGTCGACCACGCACACCACCAGGTCCGGCCGTTTCTCTCCGGCCGCACGGCCAAAGAGCACGTCACAGGTCACGCGTTCATCCGGCGAGCGCGGATACAGGCTGTAAGCCCCCGGCAGGTCGAGTACGCGCAGCGATCGGCCGGCAGGCGTAGTGAGCCGCCCCTCTTTGCGTTCGACCGTCACGCCGGCATAGTTGGCGACCTTCTGCCGATTACCGGTGAGCAGATTGAACAGCGCGGTCTTGCCGCAGTTGGGATTGCCGACCAGAGCGAGCAGTGGTCCGCTCTGGTGGAAGTGAACGACGGCTTGATTCATGCCTTGCGTTCCTCGGGATGCACATGATCGGCCGGCTCCACCAGGACGCAGGCCGCTTCGGCCCGGCGCAGGGCAAAGGTCGACTGGCCGATCCGCACGGCCAGAGGATCACCACCGGGCAGGCCGCGCGTCATCAGCATCACGCGTTCGCCGACTAGGAAGCCGATTTCTTCGAGCCAGCGCGCCCATTCGGGGGCGGCCGGCGGCGCCTGGACCTGCCGCACAATCAGCGCGCGGCCGATGAGCGCGAGATCAAGAGTCGCGCCTGAAGTCCCATTTTCCTTGCTTTTCACATTGACCTCCCGAATTGATCCCTTCCTGCCCGCTTACTGGAACCGCCAGGTAATGCCCGTGGTGGCTGTGTGCTTCGTCGCTCGCGGGTTATCACTGTCGGACGAGCGCAGAATGCCGAGTGCGAAATCAAGATCCTTGCTCGGCGAGTAAATCGCGCCAAGCTCTATGAAATTCGCGCGTACCTTGGCGCCTGCGGCGTGCGCGGATTCCGTCCCCACATCGAAAGCCAGCTTCCATTGAGCGCTTAGGTCCCACACGGGGGCGAAGGAGGCACGCGCCGTCGTTGTGTCGGGATTGTTCGAAGCTTCACGGTAGCCGTCATGGCCCACGCCCACATTGACGTGTAAGGCACCGAATGGAACTTCCTGCGTGAGAATAAGCGCCACGCCGCCGGAAGTTCTTCCCTTTCCCAGGCCGGCGCGTTCGAAGCCGGCACTAACCGGGAACAGAACTTCCGGTTTGAGCGCGAAGCTGGTCTTGGTTTCTTCGTTCTCGTAGAACCGCCACTTGATACCGAACGATGGGTTGCCCGCACCGCTTGCGCCGCCCCCGGTGCTCGATCGAGCTCGGGCGTGGCTGAGGCCGGCAAAAACATCGAGCGTCTCGGTCAGGCCGCGCGTATAGACGATAGGCAGGGTGCGCAAGCGCTCGATGTCGCCGGCAACCCTTGTGCGATCCTGGTTAAGCGAAAATTCAAGTTGGTTTCCGGCGCTGCCCTGAGTACCCGTGTCGTCAGTAATGAGAGGCTGGAAGGCAGCGACCGGGACCGAAAATCCGGAAAACGTCAGTAACGCTGCTTGAGCTGTAAGGCATTTCCTGAAAATGTTGCGCATGGGGGAAAGGAGAGTTAGATGAGAATGATTCTCATTCTATCTGAGAATCATCCTCAATTGCAATAGGGTGATTCCGGAACACGACGCTTCTCGATGAGCGGCCGGCTGGCTGCATCGAGTATGAAGCCTGCGACGCAGTGGCGTTTTCGGCGTAGCGAGAATCTGTCGAACTAAGTCGGGGCAGGGTTCGCTCGCCTGACCGGATGGGTCCCGCTCGTGCCGACCCAGGCGCCGAACCGGGGCGAGTATTGAGGAAGCAGTGTCGGCGCGCTGCCGCTACCGAACTGGTACACTTTCCGGCAGGAGGGGGGTGCGCGGTCGGCTTTCCCGCGACCGAATGCAGCGCAGATCTTCGTCAAACCCAGAAAGAGGAGGGGGTTCCGATGTTCTCAAAATTCCGCATGTCGACAGTTGCGTTCGCGAGCGGCGCCTGTCTGGCTTTGGCTGCCGCCGGGTCGTTTGCCCAGGACTACCCGGCGCGTCCGATCCGAATGGCGATTCCGTTCGGAGCCGGGGGCCCGACCGACATCGTGGCCCGCGTGATCGCGCAGAAGATGGGCGAATTTCTTCCCCAGCCGGTCGTGGTCGAAAACAAGCCGGGGGCGGCCGGGGGGATTGCGCATACGTACGTCGCGAAATCGCCGCCTGACGGATACACGCTGCTCTTCAGCGGTTACCTCACCGGATTCGCAATAAACCCGGTGCTCTTTCCCAAGACCATCCAATACAACCCCCGCGAGGATTTCACGTCGATCGGCAACGTGGCCTCGGGGCCTGTGTTCCTGTACGTAAACGCTTCTCTGCCGGTCCGCAGCGTGAAGGAGCTGATCGCGCTCGCAAAGAGCAAACCGGGGGCGCTGGCGTACGCTTCGTCGGGCGCGGGCAACTTTCCATCCCATGTCGGCGCGGAACTACTCAAGGACAACCACAAAGTGGACATGCTCCATGTCCCCTATAAAGGGGCCGGGCAGGCGATGGCCGACGTCGCCGTGGGGCGCGTAGCGTTTCTGCTGACGACCGGCCTGGCCGCAGCCAAGCCTTTCCTCGACATGGGCAAGGTCCGGGCACTCGCCGTCACCGGAAAGACGCGCACTTCCGTATTGCCGGATGTGCCGACGTTCGCGGAGGCCGGGTCCCCGCTGCCTGAACTAGACACCGGCGCGATATGGGGCATCGTGGGCCCGGCAGGGCTGCCGCGCAGCACCGTGGTAAAGCTCAACCAGGCGCTCAACCAGACGCTCGCGGCCCCCGATGTCGTCGCGAGATTCGCCTCGCTTACCATGGATCCGTTGCCGGGCACCCCGGAAGCGTCTGCCGAGCTCATCGACAACCTTATCGCGGCGTGGGAAAAGGTCTTGAAGCGCATCGAAATCAAGGGCCTGAATTAGAGCTGCAAAGTTCACTTCGCCAAGGGGCCAAACCAGCTGCCGACGTGGTCTGCGTGGTAAGCGATCATGGCGCTCGGCGACAATCATTTCACGCGCCGTGCAATGATGCGCAGACGGATGTCGATCGCATCGCGCACCTGAAGTCCCCCGCCAAGCGTGCTGAAGGGGGTCAGCTCGAAATCCGATTGGCGGATCCGGAAACTCGCGATTACGGTGAGGAGGTCGCCCTGCTGCGCCACCGCGGCAGGAAAGCGAAGATCGCGCGTGGCCCCGCGCAAGCTGGCTCGCGCAGTCACCGTCGGATTCCAGCGCGGCCCGGCCAGCGCGATGGAGGCAATCTCGATAAACGGTCGGCTGGCTGCATCGAGCATGTCCTTGCCGAGCATATTTTCGCGCGTGGCTTGCCGCGCTTCGTCGGAGACTTCGGAAGCGAACTCCTCGCCCTCCTCCGCCCGGGCTGCGCGTGCATCGACAGTGAACGATTCGACCGGGATCTCGAGTCGAAATCCGCTGTCGGCCGAGCGCTCGCCGGCGCGAATCTCCCCGCGCACGTGTCCCGAAACGACGTGATTGTGTCCAACGCGCGCGAGCGGCCCGGCGCGATAGACGAGCAACCGTATCTCGGAGGCATCCTGATCCACGAGAAACCGCGGCGCGTCCGCGGGGATCTCGACCCCCGCAGCCACCGGTGCGGTGATCACCGCGGTGTCTTCGGGCTGCGGTATCGTCTGGCACGCCCCGAGAAGGAGCAGGAATAGGAGCGCCGCAGAAAGTGTTTGCTGTTTTCTAGAGCGGCCGTATCCCGCGATAGCTTTCCGCATGATTGAAATCCGTAACACGAATGAGTCCTACGGAATCATAGCGCAGTCGCTGCATTGGCTAGTCGCCGCTCTGGTGCTCGTGCAGCTCGGCCTCGGCCTGTATGCAGCGAGTCTGCCGGTCAGCCTCGCGCGGCTGCAATGGCTGTCGCACCACAAGTCCCTCGGACTCGCGATACTCGCGCTCGTGCTCTTGCGGCTCGCTTGGCGCTCGTTGAACCCGCCGCCGAGCCTGCCGGGCTCGATGCCGCGATGGCAGCGCAGCGCCGCAACCGCGCTCCATTGGATGCTTTATCTGCTCCTTCTGCTCGTGCCGCTTGCCGGTTGGATGCACGCGTCGGCTGCGGGTCTGTCGGTCAATTGGTTTGGTCTGTTCCAAGTGCCGGACTTGATCTCGAAGCAACCCGAGTTGTCCGATCTCCTGAAAACACTGCACAAGGGCTGCGTTGCGCTGCTCGCGATGCTGCTCTTGGGCCATGTCGGCGCCGCCCTTCGCCATGCCCTCGTGCTGCGCGACGGCATCGCGCATCGCATGCTCCCCTGGAAACCGCGGAGGATGTAATGCTGAAAGTAGTCGTGCTGATTGCCGCCGCCGCTTCGCTGCCGGTGTGCGCCGAGGAGTGCTACAGCGTCGATGGCTCGCGCGGGAGCGTATCGTACGAAGTGAAGCAGGCGGGTTCGCCGTTTCGCGGAAACTTCCAGCGCTTCGGCGGCGAGGTCTGCCTCTCGGCAGAGCGAGCCACGCGCATGGAGTTGTGGCTGGACCCGGCCTCGGTGCATTCCGGTCTGCCAGAAATCGACGCTGCGCTCAAGGACAAGGACTTTTTTGCCGTCGCTCAGTACCCGCGCGTCCTCTACACCAGTCAGTCCGTGGAAGCGCGCGGAAGCACACAGCTCGCGCACGGCACGCTGCAAATCAAGGGAAATCGCCGCAGCCTCGATGTTCCCTTCAGCTTGCGGCGCGAAGGCGGAAGCTTCGTCGCCTCCGGCACGCTGACGCTCAATCGCCTGGACTACAGCGTCGGCACGGGAGAATGGTCGAACACGAAATGGCTGAGCGGCGAAGTCAAGGTGGACTTTCGCGCAACGCTCAGTGGCAAGTGACCAGAGGCATTAGCTCCTGTCTAGGAAGCTTCGGGGCGTTGTCGCCCACTTACGCGATGCTCGTCAATGGCACTCCAAGCTTCGCACGCAAGTCAAACAAACCGAGAAATCCTCTGGCAGATCGCTGCTCAGTGCTGACCTGCACATCGATTGGGCCAACGCCTGTTTCACGGGAATAATCGGACAGTCGCGCTCAGATGCCTCCACCCGCAGCCACTTGACGCTGACCCGCGTCCCCTGCCCCGGCGACGATTGAAATTCATAACTGCCACCGGAGAGTTCGGCGCGCTCCCTCATGCTCTGCAGCCCGATCCCATGCTTGAAATCACGCTGTTCCGCCGCTCTACCCGTATCGAAACCCCGGCCGTTATCTTCGATCGCCAGATTCAGGAATCCTTCCGAGATGGTCAGACTGACTGTGATCCGTTCCCCTTTGGCGTGCTTGAGCGCGTTGCTGGTCGCCTCCTGGACGATGCGAAAGATGGAGATTTTGAGCGGCTCCGGTACATCGGCTTCATCCACGCTGATATCGCGTTCGAACTTCATGTTCGGATATGCCGCCTCGAATTCTCGAAAACACCAAGACAGCGTGGCGACGATGCCCAGGTCGTCCAGGGTCGATGGGCGAAGGTTCATGGCAATCCGGCGCAGCTCTCCCAGCGCGGTTTTGACCTGGGACGACAGCCGCTCCAGGGTGTTTTTAGTCTTCGCGATCGCACCGGCGTCCACCGAACTCGCCGCTTCCTCGATGTTCAGCTTCACCAGGCTCAGGACCTGCCCCAGCCCGTCATGCAGCTCCGCAGCGATGCGGCGCCGCTCGCCTTCCTGAATGGACAAATGCTGCGCAGAGAGCCGCCACATCTGGGCTCGCGCGGCGCGAAGCGCCTCTTCGGTCGCCACTCGGTTGCTCATATCCCCGCGCGGCTGGTTCCCGGCCGCTCTTGATTCGGTCGCCTCGTTCAGCGGCCCGCCCACCACATTCGACCCCACACGCTGCCGCTTCATCTTTCAACTCCCGTGGATTCATCGCAACTCGGATAAGAGCGCTGCGCGAAGTTACAGGCACGGTTTTCGTCAAACTTGACGTATATCAAAGTGGCGGTAGATATCGCGGTGTTTTCAGGCTGCGCTGACTCCAGGCCTGTGAGGAGCATAGGCCGACCGCAATCGGGGGCTGAATCATCGAGGGGTCTGGTCGGGAACTTCGAAAAGCGCCCTACCCCTTGTCCCCAATCCTCGAGCTGCTCAAGTTGCAGCCACGACACCAAGCCCGATCTTCCGGCCCTGGCGAACACGCACCGGCAACAGGTGGAAAAGCCCCAGCTGCCGGGGGATAAGCGCAAATTGACGAAATGTTCCATGAATTCAAGAGCGTGACGTAATTCACGAACCAAAAATAAACGGATTCTATTTCATGGGCTTAGTTTCTTCCCTTTCGCGTTGGCCCGATTGGTGCTCTTTGGATCTACAGGTTCGGAGGGACAAGGCGATGCGAAAAATCTCTTCAGTGCCGAATCACCGCTCAACTTGAGGTGCGCGGAGAAGTAAGGAAGGCGCTCAAGCGCAAGGCCGTCCATTGGAAGGGAGTCCGTCCAGCAAATTTCTCACCAGACTAGGAGGTATCACATGCAAAACTTCAAACGAACATCATCCGCAATCTATTGCCTGCTCACTGCGGCATTTTTAACCGCTTGTGGCGGCGGGGGCGGCGGCGGAGACGGCACGACTCCGGTTGCCGGCACATCGACTCTTGGCACCGGCGGTGGTACGTCGGTCAGCCAGGGCGTCATCACCGGTTTCGGAAGCGTCTTTGTCAACGGGATCGAGTTCAGCACCGGCGGAGCTACTGTCAAGATCGATGACAACCCCGGCTTGGAATCGGACTTGAAGATCGGGATGGTTGTGACAGTCCGTGGAACGGCCGACGACGCGGCCAGGACCGGCAGCGCGGTGCAAATCGAGGCCAGAGACATCCTCGAAGGCACGATAGAACCCGGTGGAGTCGATGCGGTGAACAAGACGATCACGGTGATGGGACAGACCGTGCGCATCGAGGATAACGTGACCCGCCTCAACGATGACGACACGGTGAAGACTTTTGCGACGGCTGCTTTTGCCGTTGGCGACCGAGTCGAAGTGCACGGCTTCGCCGATGATCAGGGAGGCCTGCGCGCGACGCGAGTAGCCAAGAAGGCATCGGGTGAGTTCGAGATCAAGGGGTTCGTCACGAGCATCGGCGCCGGCACGTTCGGTCTGAGTCTTACCCCGGGTGGGGCCGTCGCTCTTACGGTCACCGGGACGCTGCCCGCCGGGGCCATAGTCGGTTCGCTGGTCGAGGTCAAAGCGGGCGCCGCGCCGCTTGCCGGCACGCTCACTGCGACCGCCGTTCAGCTGGAGGACAGGCTGGGTGCGGCCGGCGAGAAGGTCGAGGTGGAGGGGATCGTCACCAGCGGCACGGTCGACAGCTTCCTCGTCAACGGCCAGCGCGTCCTCACCAACTCGGCCACCCTGTTCGAAGGTGGGCTCAGGACCGATTTCGCGGTCGGGGCCAAGCTCGAAGCCGAAGGCCCGATGGATGCCAATGGTGCCATTGCCGCCACCAAGATCTCGTTCCGCGGCAATATCAAGATCGAGGCGAACGCCTCCGGGGTCAGCGCAAGCGGCCTGACGGTTCTCGGCAAATCGGTTGCCATCAACGCATTTACGCGCGTTGACAACGGCCCTCTGGCCGACGGCCAGCATGTCGAGGTGCGCGCCTTTGCCGACCGCGACGGCAACCTCATCGCTACCCGCGT
>JACQTO010000082.1 GCA_016210745.1 Betaproteobacteria bacterium | reverse complement strand
GTCGAGGGAGAGCACGCGCTTGCCCTTGAGCGTTTCGGGAACCTCGTCGTTGACGATGCGCTGCGCCAAGCCCTCGACGATCGCGGTCTTGCCCACGCCGGGCTCGCCGATCAGCACCGGGTTGTTCTTGGTGCGCCGCTGCAGGATCTGGATCACGCGGCGGATCTCGTCGTCGCGCCCGATCACCGGGTCGAGCTTGCCGGCCCGAGCCTGCTCGGTGAGATCGATGGTGTATTTCTTCAGTGCCTCGCGCTGGCCTTCGGCTTCCGGGTTTTCCACCGACTCGCCGCCGCGCACGGTCTGGATCGCCTGTTCGATCGACTTCTTCTGACCGCCCGCCTCCTTCAAGAGGCGCCCCGCGTCGCCCTTGTCATCGGCCAGGGCGAGCAGGAACATCTCCGAGGCGATGAACTGGTCGCCGCGCTTTTGCGCCTCGCGGTCGGTGAGGTTGAGCAGATTGGAGAGCTCGCGCGAGATCTGCACCTCGCCGCCGTGGCCCTCCACTTTCGGCATGCGCTCGACGGCTCTTTTCGCCGCCTCGCGCAGCTTCGCCACGTTGACCCCGGCGCGCGAGAGCAACGACGCCGTGCTGCCGTCCTCCTGCTGAAGCAGAGCGAGCAGCAGGTGCACCGGCTCGATGAACTGGTTGTCCTGGCCCACCGCGATGCTCTGCGCGTCGGAGAGCGCCTGCTGGAACTTAGTCGTCAGTTTGTCCATTCGCATGGAATCCATCCCTTGGAATCAGATACGTTCCTACAGCAATTGGGGCTGAAGACACCCATTTTCAAGTCTCTCACTCTCACTCCCTCTCCCCGCCCAGCGGGGAGAGGGCGGGGGTGAGGGGCGGGTGAGGGAGGCCCCAATTTGGCAACCCCTTCCCGAAGCGAGTAGGATGATCGCCAAAGGGAGAACAAAGCAAGCGCAGCCCCGCGTGTCAAAGCCACGGGGACCGGAAGACGGGATGCTGCCCGCAATCCATCGCAGCCTATTTCGTGCTATGGCCGCATCCACGGCAGCCTATCCATACTCGCAGCATTCGAGGCGGTAGACTATGACTACGGCGCTCCTCGCATCGCTAGTCCACGCCATCTACGTGATCATCAGCGTATTGGGCGCACTCGTGGTGATCTGGGGCGTTCTGGAAGCGATGATCGGCTTTCTCCGTACCAAGGTCTGGACGCGAATCCCGGACCAGATTCGCGAGAGCGAAGCCATTAGACAGCGGCTTGGAGCACACCTTCTCCTCGGCCTCGAGATCTTCATCGCCGCCGACATAATCAGTTCAGTCGTGAGTCCGAGTTGGGACAAGGTCGGCATTCTGGCCGCCATTGTGGCGATTCGAACGGTCCTCAGTTACTTTTTGCGGCGAGAGCTCCGACAGACTAACGACATTAAGGCCAACGTCGATGGCGGCGTTAAACTCTAGTCGGTGCGGACGTGGCAAGAACGCCGTACCGTCTCCTACCACGGCGTGGACCCGCCGCACAGCATGACGTTCAGCGTCATGTTCCACTAATGCACAGCCGTGCTTCATTCCGAAGAGAAGAAGAAGCTGAAGCGTGAGAATGCATTCAGTTACCTTCTGGCACTTGAGCAGAAATTTGTCTAGAGGTAGCTAGCGATGGTCTTGCGCGAAAAGCCGCGCAGGCCGGTGAATTCAGACGGGTAAGTCCAGGATGACCGTCTCTTGCAATCTCGCCCCGTTTCGTTCAAGCGATCCGCGGTGCTGGCCGGAAACACAGGGAATGCCCCATTTCGTCGCCGATGGATGTATCCCTTCAGCCCGGGAAACCCGTCTAAGCAAGTGGACGAGGAACAAATCGTCCGTTGCTTGTTTCCCGGAACCTACAGGAGAACATCATGAGTGATCTAACCCCCCGTGACCGTGAACTGGTGGCCCTCGGAGCCGCCATGGGCAGTAATTGCGTACCCTGCGTCGAGTACCACATTCCGGCATCGCGAAAGGCCGGCCTTACCGACCCGGAAATCCAGGCGGCGATCCTGCACGCGGACAAGATTCGCCAGGTCCCTGCCCGCAAGACGCTGCAGGCCGCGCTGGCCATGCTGCCCTCGGCCGCGGGCGATGCGCCGAGGCCCGGCACCGGCGAGGACTGCGGATGCGGGGCCGAGCATGACGCCGGGAGCGCCGGAACGGGCAAGACGGCGCAGCCTATGGAGGCGATGGCCGGGATGATGTCCAAAATGATGGATATCTGCGGCAGTCATGGCCAATCTGCCGGTGCGCCCAATTCCGCCGCGAAGGAGCCGGCAGGCGCGGCCGCCAAGGGATGCGGTTGCGACTGACAAAGTGTTTGGCGATGCCACGCCTCGGTGTGGTTCGGAGCATCACTTCGGGAGGATGAGATGAACGCTGCAGCGGAACGATTCGAGGACATCGCCCGCGATCTGGCGCAGCCGCTACTGCGCTACCTCGAGCGGTACGTCGGCAACCGCGGGATCGCAGAAGAGTTGCGGCAGGAGACCCTGATGCGCATGGACAAGGGGCTTGCATCCTTTGCCGGGCGCTCGTCGGTCAAGACCTGGGCTTTTTCCATCGCCAGCCGGGTCGCGGCAGATTACTTGCGCGGTCCCGATCGAAAGATACGCGTCGTCGAGCTGAACGAGGTCGCCGAACCCGTCGCTCCGGATCCGGCGCTCGATGAACGGATCGTCGTGGGCGAAATGAACGCATGCGTCCGGCAGGTCATCGACAGCCTGCCCGAGGCGCACCGCGCCGCCCTCATCCTGCACGATCTCGAAGGGCTTTCGGCAGAGGAGACCGCGGAAATCTGCGATTGCTCCGTGGCCACCGCGAAAATCAGGATCCATCGCGCACGGCTTCGGCTCAAGGCAGCGCTGCAAGAGCAGTGCGAGTTTTACCGCGGCCCGGACAGCGTGTTCCGCTGCGATCGCAAAGCATGAAACTCGGCCGGACATGGTTCGGGCTGCTGAAGGAGAAACCCATGAGCACTATGAAACGCACGTCGATCTATTTGCATTTGGCCCTGCTCGGGCTCGCTTACGCGTCTTCGGCGTTCGCCGCCGACCCTGTGGCGCCACAGCCCTATCCGTGCCTGTGGTGGAGCGGAACGCAATGGCCCGCCTTCTGGTGGATCTTCCCGCTCGCCTGTTTCGCCATCATGGTTGTGATGCTCCTGTTCATGCTGCGAAGAGGCGGCATGGGCTGCATGTGGCGCGGCCCCCGCTAAATTGCCGAGTTACGGCCTCAGGCACGCGCGCAAAACCTCTTGCAGCGGTGCATGAGCGGCCGGCTCCTTCACCAAGCGGCTATACAGAGGCCTGATCTTTCTTGCCATGGCGCCAGGTGTCGCCTTGAACGCAAGCGTTAGCGCCCGCGGGTCAGTCTCCGAAATCACCGACGCAAGCACTAGAGCCTGATGCCGATCCTTGGCAGCCTTCTCCGGGAAGCCGAGCCGAGCGGTGCTGGAATATAGCTTGTGCCAAACAAGTCTTGCTGCCTGCGGCAGGCGCACCGGGATACAGTGCCCGCCGGCTAGCATGGCTCCCGGCTCAGAGGCCTTGAGCAGGTAATCGTAGTGGGGAATAGCCTGTGCTGCCCAGTCGAGTTCGGGCACACGCACGACGGCGCCAAGGGCAATGCCCGGTGCGAGGACATCCACGCGTAGGCCTTGGACCCCGGGCAGCTTGACCGAAGTCGAGGCTTCCTTCGCCGGCATCCCCGGAATAGCTGCAAATGGCAATCCGGTCGCCTGCATAGTCGTCAAGAAAGAAAGCGGGGCCGCCAGTTTGAGCTGCTGGTGGCGAGCCAAGTCGATATCGAGGGTGCGGGCGCTTACGGCCACGGCGCCCAACTCGTTTAGCCAAGCCATGTAGCCGAGGGTCCCTACGAGCGCGAGTCCTGCTTCGAAAGCGCCTCGATTGTGCAACTCAACCAGAACACGAGCCACCGGCTTATCGGCCGTCTGGAAACCGAGCTTGCGCAAGTTCGATACCTGCGCGGCGACCCATTCGCTGAAGGCAATGCGGTCACGCATAGACTGTAACGCGGCAGCGTCGCCATCTTTGCAGACCAGCTCTTCCGACTGCTTACCCGGCACGGAATAAAACACCCGATACCAGTACGAATAGCCGGTGCCTTTCCTGCGCACCAGCGCCCCCGGCGTACCGGGCAACAACCTCCCCGCCGCAATGACCCGTTCTTTGAGTTCCGCATACTGCGTACGGAACGCCAATTCCTGTTCGCGGAATAGCGCAGATTTGGCCATGCGTATTTACCCCATACTTTTGCATATTATTGGGTAAGTATAAGCGGTTACCCAACAAAGCTGCAATATATTGGGTAACGCGGACAACACTCGGCGCGCACGAGCCCGAATCGGCCGCGAGAACGGGGCCGGCAGGATGTAATTGCCGAGCCGCCCGCATTAGGCGTCAGCCTATGGCGCGACAGGTTTGTATGGTATAAATCACGCGCCAACGCATGCAGGCGTGGTGTAATGAATGGAGGAGAGAGAACCTGTACTGGTCGGGTGCTAGGTTCTCGAGAAGACGGGAAACCGGGTTTCCCGTGGGAGGAGCTAATAAGAATAAGACTGCTCTGTATCACCAGGCAGAGCGCGCAATTCCCGATACCGCTCCCGCTGTACCAGTGAGGCGGGGGTGTGTCCTTCCTGATGTTCTCCGGCAAGCCGACCTGGCTTAGACGTATCCGTTTGCTTGAAGCGGTTCGCGGTCGCTGGGCTGCCGGCAGTCTCTTACACGGAATGGGGCGAGATGAAATGGTGAACGAACTGAAGCTTCCCGTGATGCTCTTCGGCGTTTTCCAGGCAATCCGTTACAGCGCCTGGAAACACCCCTCCTTCAAGGACCATCTCGGCAAGAGAAACTGCACCGTCCAGATCAAACTCAAGGACAACGCACAGGGCCGGGTCTTCCGCTTCGAGGGCGGACGCGTGAGTTCCTGGAGCGGCACCGCGGAGCGCGCCGACGCTGCCATCGTCTTCAAGGACAGGGAAACCGCGGTGAGCTTTCTCAAGCTCCCCGCCGATCACGCCGAGATCATCCATGCGGCGAAAAATTTCCGCGTCGAGGTCGAGGGGCCCGACGAGGTGGTGTCGTGGTTCATGCAATTGCTGAACATGATCCCGAGGGCCGGCCTCGAATACGGCACGCCCATGGCCGACGGCACCACGCGCTGCACGACCATGACCAACGGCGGACCCTTGTACGTCTACGTCAAGGACGGCAAGGTCATCCGAACCAGCGTCATCGAGTACGGCGAGGAAGACGCGGCCTCGTGGACAATCGAAGCGCGCGGCAGGAAATTCACGCCGCGGCGCAAAGCCGTGGTCGCGCCCCACGCCGTGGCCGTGCGTTCGCTCCTGTACTCGGAAAAGCGCGCGCTGTACCCGATGAAGCGGGTGGATTTCGATCCTGATGGCAATCGCAACCCGCAGAACCGCGGCCGCTCGGGCTACCAGCGCATCAGTTGGGACGAAGCGCTCAGAATCGTCAGCAACGAGATCCTGCGCATGAAGCGCGAGCACGGCCCGGGCGCAGTCGCGATCTACCACAGCTCGCACCATCAATGGGGCAACGTCGGCTATTACCTCTCCGCGCTGCTGCGCTTTGGCAACGCCGTCGGCCATACGCGCGTTCACCTGAACCCCGACAGCTGGGAAGGCTGGTACTGGGGCGCGATGCATCATTTCGGCAACAGCATGCGCCTGGGCAAACCCGGCACCTACGGCTTGATCGAGGATTGCCTGAAGGAATGCGAAATGATGGTGTTCTGGTCGAGCGATCCGGAATCCCAAATGGGCAATTACGGCGGCCAGGAAGGCTCGCAGCGGCGCCTGTGGGCACAGCAGCTCGGCATCAAGATGGTCCAGATCAACCCCTGGTACTGCCCGACCGCCTCTCTCCTCGGGGGCAAATGGGTTCCCATTCGCCCTGGCACCGACGGCGCGCTCGCGCTCGCGATCATGTTCGTGTGGATCAGCGAGGATCTATACGACAAGGAATACGTGCGCACCCGGACCACCGGCTTCGAGGAATGGCGCGACTACGTGCTCGGCAAGACGGATGGCGTGCCGAAGACGCCCGAATGGCAGGAGTCCGAGACCGGCATCGCGGCCAAGGACGTGCGGGCCCTGGCGCGCGAGTGGGGATCGAAGAAGACCTATCTGTCGATCGGACCGGCCGGAACCGGCATGGGCGGCGCCTGCCGCACCGCGGGCGGCACGCAATGGGCACGCGCCATGGTCCAGCTCATGGCGATGCAGGGATGGGGCAAGCCCGGCATCAACTTCGGCTGCCTGCAAGGCGGCGCACCGGTGGACCTCGGGTTCTATTTCCCGGGCTACGCCGAAGGCGGCATCTCCGGGGAAGTCCAGTTCACCGCCTCCGCGGTCAACAACTACGTGCGCATGCCGCACCTGCTTTCCATGAACCCGGTCGGACAGGCCATTCCCCGCCAGAGATTGCCCGAAGCGATCGTCAAGGGAGAATGCTACGGCTACCCGACCGACCCGATGTCGATCGAAGGGCAGTTCCGGCGCATGATCTATCCGGCGCCGGGATTCTCCAAGGTGCACATGCTCTACCGCTACGGCAACTCGTCGTTCGGCACCATCTGCGACTCGAGCCGCTTCGTCGACATGTACCGTTCGAGCGAACTGGAATGCGTCGTCAACCAGTCCATCTTTTTCGAGGGCGAAGCGAAGTTCGCCGACATCATCCTGCCGGCATGCACGCAGCTCGAGCGCTGGGACATCGGCGAATGGGGGAACGCCGGCGGCTACGGCCACCACGGGCACGACCAGGTCAACCACCGCGTGATCGCCCTGCAGCATAAATGCATCGAACCGCGCGGCGAATCGAAATCGGACTACCAGATCTTCTGGGACATCACGCAGCGGCTTGGGCTTGGACCCTATTTCTCCGAGGGGATGACCGAACTCGACTGGTGCAAGCGGATCTTCGACTCGACCGATCTGCCCCAGCGAATCGGTTGGAAGGAATTCCTGAAGAAGGGCTATTACGTCGTGCCGGCGGAGGGCGAGAAAACGCGGGTGCCCGCCTACATGCGCTGGTTCGCCGAAGACCGCATGAAGGACGTACCCGAGCCGCACCCGGTGCCGGGAGGATATTCGGAGAAGTTCGGCAAGGGCCTGCAGACGCAATCGGGGAAATTCGAGTTCATCCCGGAAAGCCTGAAGCGATTCGACGCCGCGAGCGAGGATCGTCCCCCGCTCAATAAATACACGCCTTCGTGGGAAGGACGGCAAACGAAGGAGCTGTATGCGAAGTATCCGCTGCAGCTCATCACTCCCCACACGCGCTACAGCTACCACACCATAACCGATGCCAAAGGCGCGGTGGACGACGTCGCCGATCACCGAATATGCGTCGACGGCTATTACTACTGGATCCTGCGCATCAGTCCCGACGACGCACAAGAGCGCGGCGTCCGGATGCACGATCTCGTGAAGGTGTACAACGACCGGGGTGCGGTCATCTGTGCGGCCGACGTGACCCATACCATGGCCGCCGGCGTCGTGCACTCTTACGAATCCTCCGCCTCTTATGATCCGATGGGAGATTCGGGCAAATCGATCGACCGGGGCGGGTGCATGAACCTGCTCACGCCAAGCCGCAGGCAATCCACGAAGACCGAGAGCAGTGCTGCCATGTCCTGCCTGGTGCAGATCGAGAAATGGACGGGAGCGGCCGCATGAAGAAATGGAACCTCATCATCGATGTTGCCAAGTGCAGCAACTGCAACAATTGCTTCCTGACCAATCGCGACGAGCACGTAGGCAACGACTTCCCCGGCTATGCGGCGCCCCAGCCGCGCTACGGGCACCGCTGGATCAACGTCCTGCGCCAAGAGCGCGGCCGCGCACCCATGATCGACGTGGCGTATCTGCCCACCATGTGCAACCACTGTGACAATGCGCCCTGCGTGAAGGCATCCAAAGACGGCGCCGTCTATAAGAGGCCCGACGGCATCGTGATCATCGACCCGCAGAAAGCGCACGGGAATAAGGAGATCGTCAAATCGTGTCCCTACGGCTCCATATGGTGGAACGAGGATCTCGAAGTTCCGCAGAAGTGGATCTTTGACGCCCATCTGCTCGACCAAGGCTGGAAGGAGACTCGCGGCGCGCAGGCCTGCCCGACGGGGGCGATGCAATCGCTGAAAGTCGAAGACGAGGAAATGCAAGCTCTCGCGGAGGAAGAAAAGCTCGAAGTGCGGCACCCGGAGTTTCATACCAAGCCGCGCGTCTATTACAAGAATCTATACCGCTTCACCCGGTGTTTTATCGGCGGCAGCGTCGCGATCGAGCGCGACGGCATCCAGGACTGCCTGGCCGGAGCGCAGGTCGCGCTGCGGCGCGGGGACGAGAGGATCGCCGAGGAACGTACCGACGCCTTCGGCGATTTCAAATTCGACCGGCTCGAGCGCGACAGCGGCGCCTACACCATCGAGATCGTCCATCCCGAGCACGGAAAGAAGACCATAGACGTGCAACTAGCGGAAAGCCAGTACCTGGGTACGACCCATCTGACGTAACTCTAGCTTCAAATACCAAGAGGAGGAGATTCCATGAAACCGACAAGAAATGTGCTTTGCACCGCGCTGGCCGCCGCCGCGCTGTCGTTCTTCGCCGCCGCAACCCACGCCCAGACCGTCACGTTGAAATTCGCCACCATCGACCCGGCCCAGGGTCAAAACGTCACCCAGGTGATCGTTCCGCTGGCGAAGGAGCTAAGCGACGCTTCAGGCGGCACACTCAAGCTCGACATCTTTGCCGGAGGAACGCTCGGCCGCAATCCGTTGCAGCAGTTGAAGCTGGTGCTCGACGGTGTCGCCGATATCGCCTGGGTGATCCCCGGCTACACACCGGGACGTTTCGACGACACCGAGGTGGTCGAACTGCCGTTTCTGATCACCAATGCGCGCGAGGGCGCAATCGGCCTTTCGCGCCTGCATGCGAAGGGGCTGATCAGGGGGCTGGAGGGCCTCAAGGTGCTCGCCTGGAGCACGACTGCAGTGGCCAATTTCCACGGCAGGTCGCCGATCAAGTCGATGGCCGACCTGCGCGGCAAGAAGACCCGAGCCTCGTCCTCGCAGGCCGCCAAAGTCCTTCAGGCGCTCGGCGCGGTGCCGGTGCAAATGGGCGCGCCCCAGGTGGCCGAATCGCTGGCCCGCGGCGTGCTAGACCTTTCGCTCAACGACTGGAGTTTTGTCGCAACATTCCGACTCGACGAGGTCGCGGAGCATCATCTGGCCGTGCCGATGGGAGCACTCGCCTTCATGGTCGTGATGCAGCAGTCCAAGTACGACGCCCTCCCGCCGAAAGCCAAGGCCGCGCTTGACCGCTATTCCGGGGAAGCGCTCGGGTTGCGATTCGCCAACGCCATCGACATTGCCGCCAACGAGTATATGGGGCGCAGCACCAAGTCGGGCAAGGGAAGCATGGTGGTCGTCCCCGCGGCCGAACAAGCGGCCTGGCGCACGGTGACCGATCCGGTCATTGTCGCCTGGCGCAAGGCCAAGCCCGGCAACGAGCAGGTATTCCAGGCGTTCACGGAAGAGATGAAGAAAGTTCGCGCCGGCAAATAATCCGGTGCTTGCGCGCCTGGAAGCGCAGACGCTGCGCGCGGCCCGCTGGCTCGCGCTCGGCGCCTGTTCCACGCTGCTGGTCATTTCGATTGTCACGCTGGTCGATGTGCTGCTGCGGTGGCTGTTCTCGGCGCCGATCCGCGGGTTCTTCGATTTTGCCGGGATCGCGATGGCAGTGGCCGGCGCCGCGTGTTTCCCGGCGCTCCTCGCGCAGCGCGGCAACATCAGCGTCCGTTTTGTCGGCAAGCTGCTCGGGCCGCGCGCGACCAGGGTGCTGGATGCCTTCGGTGCGTTGGTCACGCTGGCGTTCTTCGTCGCCATGGCATGGCAATACGTCTATTTCACCATCGATTTGGCGCGCTCGGGCGAGCGCCTGCCGATTCTGCAGTGGCAAGTGTGGCCTTGGTGGACGATCGTGACGCTGATGATCGGGGCGAGCGCCCTGGTCGCGGCCATCGTGCTGCTGTTCATCGTCCGCGGCCACGTGAGTGGCGAGGCGGCCGAGCCGGATAGTTAAGGGGAAATTCCGCGAACCATGGATCCCTTCGCCATTGCGTTTCTTGTTCTGAGCGGCATGTTTGTGCTGATTTTCCTGCACGTGCCGATCGGCGTCGCGATGGGCGCCTCCGGCGTGATCGGCTTCGGCGTGCTCGCGGGATTCAAGCCGGCGCTAACGCTGCTCGCCGGCGAAACCGCCACTCTGTTTTCGAGTCTGGACATGGGGGCGATTCCACTGTTTCTCATGATGGGTGCGTTTGCGACGGTCGCCGGACTTTCCGAAGACCTGTACCGAATCGCCTACGCGCTTCTCGGCCACCGTCGCGGCGGTCTGGCGATGGCCACCATCGGCGGCTGCGCCGGTTTCGGCGCGGTGTGCGGCTCGGCTGTCGCCACCGCCGCGACCTTCGGCAAGGTCGCGCTGCCGCAGATGCTCGCGCGTCGCTATTCGCCGAGCTTCGCTGCGGGCACCATCGCCGCGGGTGGAACGCTAGGCAGCCTGGTGCCGCCCTCGATCATCATGGTCGTCTATGCGATGCTTTCCGGGCAGCTCATCATCACGTTGTACATTGCGGCGATCGTCCCTGCCCTGCTGGCGGTCGCGATGCATTTTCTCACCATATCCCTCTACGTGCGTCTCGAACCGGGCGCGGGGCCGGCAGGGCCGAAACTGTCCTGGCGCGAGCGCGCAGCCGAACTAAAGCATGGCGGTCCGGTGCTGTTGCTCGTCGCCGCGGTGCTGGGAGGCACGACCTTCGGCGTCTTCACGGCCACCGAAGCAGCGGCCGTGGGGGCTGCGATGGCGTTCTTCTTCTCGGTGGCGCGCCGGCGCCTGACGCGCAAGCGATTCTGGGGCGCGCTGACCGATACCGCCCAGAGCACCGCGATGATCTACGTCATCATCGCCGGCGCTTCGGTGTTCTCGTACTTCGTCACGGTCTCCCACGCGTCGGAACTCATGGTCAAGGCAATCCAGAATTCCGGCATGCCCGCGCTGGGGGTGATCACTGCGCTGCTCGCAATGTATATCCTGCTCGGCGCGGTCTTCGACGAGATAGCGGCAATGGTGATCACCATGCCGTTCGTGTTGCCGATCATCGCCGGCTACGGCTATGACCTGGTCTGGTGGGGCGTCATCAACGTGGTCGTCTGCGAGCTGGGCATGATCGTGCCGCCGATTGGAATCAACGTCTTCGTTATTCACGGCCTGGCCCGCCAGATCCCTTTGACGACGATCTACCGGGGCGTCACGCCTTTCATCCTCATGGACACGCTGCGTCTGGCGCTTCTGGTGGCATTCCCCGTGCTGACGCTCTGGCTTCCGGCGGCGCTCAAGTAGGATGGCGAAGATTTGGTTTGCAAATTCGTCTCCCCCTTTCGTGTGGTTGCTTGCAACCACACGAAAGGGGGAGATTGATAAACGGCAAGACCAGCTTCCTTGGTTCCGGCTCGTCCCGCTTCGGGCAAATACATTGTGACGTCAGGGCGATTGCTGTAGATTGCCCTGCAGTAAAACAAGAAATGTTCCAAAGCGGGCCTCGTCATGGTCCGATTTTGCACAGTGCCATCGGCAAAGCACCATGGCCACCATCGCCAAAGGAGAAAACGATGTATACGAGAACCAAGCGTTGTCTGCATGCTGCGGCCCAAACCGCGTCTCGCTCAGGAAAGACCGCACGGAATCAGCAGGGAATGCCGATATGGATGAAGCATTTCGGCATTGCGCTGTTCGTTTCGCTGCTTGCGCCGAGTGCGGCATCGGCGCAGGTCCCGCGCAGCGCCTCGGTGGCCACCCATGCCGTGGCCAGTCTGTACCACGCGATCGGAACCGGGATTGCCACCGTCGTGAGCCGCCACTCGCCCATCACGGTGCGCGTCCAGCCCTTTGCCGGCCCGCCGGCCTGGCTCCCCTCCATGGACAAGGGCGACACGGACATGGGAGTCCTGACCAGCGCCGATGCGACGACTTCCTACAAGGGGATCAACCCTTACAAGAGACCGTTCAAGAGCACCCGGATCCTGCTTGTCGGCGGCGCCATACAGCTCTCGTTCTACGTGCGCAAGGATTCGCCCATTCAAACGACCGCAGATCTGAAGGGAAGGCGCGTTCCCACCGACTTTCCGGGAATCCCCATCGTGAAACTGAGCAGCACTGCGGGCCTCGCCTCCGCCGGGCTGTCGTACAACGACATCGTCAAAGTGCCGGTCTCCGATTTGCAGGCCGGCAACCAGGCTTTCATGGAGGGGAGAACCGATGCCAACTGGCTCGGGCTGAGAAGCCCTCTGGTCGAAGAAGCGAATGCGCGCGTGGGCGGAGTGAGGTGGATTTCCGTGAACGATACCCCGGAGGGTGCCGAGAAGATGGGCGCCATTTATCCGGGAAGCTACCCGGCCACGGTAAAGGCGGGGACCGCGACGGGGCTGCTGAAGGACACCGCGATGCTGACCAACGACATCTACCTCGTGGCCACCAAGGAACTGAGCGACGAGGCAGCCTACGTCGTCGTCAAGGCCCTGTGGGACAACACGAAGGACCTGTGGGCGGCATATTCCGCTCTGGCATCGTGGCGGCAGGAGCGCATGGTGAGCACCAAAGCATTCATTCCCTATCACCCCGGCGCGATCAAGTTCTTCAAGGAGAAGGGTGTGTGGAACAAGCAAATGGATGAGCTGCAGGCGAAGCTTCTCGCGCAATAGCGGCGATCGCATCGCCGCTTCGCGGTGTTCCGGGAGTGGCCTTGCGCCCGCAGCCGATGCGGGCGGATACTTGCCAGCTCCATCACCTTCAGCCGCGCATCGGCGGCTGCGTAAGCCATGAAGCTGGTCTCGATCAACGTTGGACGTCCCCGCGAGGTCGCGTGGCGCGGAAAGACCGCGCGCACCTCGATCTTCAAGGACCCCGTGACGGGTCCGGTTCAGGTGCAAAAGCTCAATCTGGCAGGCGACGAACAAGCCGACCTGTCCGTTCACGGCGGAGCCGACAAGGCCGTGTACGCCTATCCCGCCGAGCACTACGCATACTGGCGCGAGCAGATTCCCGAATTGGATTTGCCCTGGGGCGCCTTCGGCGAGAACCTGACCACCGAAGGCCTGAGCGAGGCCGCTCTGCGCATCGGGGACCGATTGAGCATCGGTTCGGCGGAGTTTCTTGTCACCCAGCCGCGGCTTCCGTGCTTCAAGCTCGGCATCCGCTTCGGCCGCCAGGACATGGTCAAACGGTTCCTGCGCAGTGGTCGCACCGGTTTCTATCTGGCGGTGCTCAAGGAAGGCGTGATCTCCCCCGGCGATCCGATCGCACTGGCAGCGGAGTCCCAGCCCAGTCTCGCCGTCGCGGACATCGCGCGCCTCTACACGGCGGATGCGGCGGAGCAAGAGCTTCTGCGCCGAGCGAGTGAAATCGCCGCCCTCCCCGAGAGCTGGCATGAGTACTTTCGCAACCGGCTCTGGAAACCGGACGCCTGAAGTCTGGTTGATCCTCTCTGCATGAAACGCCGGAGCAATCTCCAGCACGAGCTGCGCACGTACGTCGTCGCGCGAAGCTCTTCCGCTACTGCTCGCCAGTTGCCATCATCGGAGGAAAAGTGGGACCATCACTCTTTGATTGCCCATTCGATCGAAGGTAACGGGGAAGCTGCAAAGCGAGGTCTGAAACGAGTGACGTCGGCGGTCCGCAGGATGGATTGCCGATTCGGGTGCCGGGCGTGACGACTCAACGCAGGAGGCCACCGCATGAAACGACCACGCATCTTGATGTTTATGTTTCTCTTCGCCTTGATTCCGGGCGGGTCCGTCGGCATCGGAGGAGAGACGCACTCGGGCGTCATTGCGGAGTCCGGCAAAGCACCAGCCGGACGATCGATGACTCCTCTCCCCGGTGAGCGTCTCAGCTTGCAAGTCGCGGAAACTGCGACCGGCATGGGCAGCGGCAACACCACAGCGGGGCAAGAACGAAGCATCATCAGAAGACCCGAGCGCGTCCGGGCGATAAGCACCGTCATACTGAGCACGTCGGACTGGCACGCGTGGTTGAACAAAATGCCCCCTGGCCCCGCGTCCTTCCACGTCAACGGCACTGTGACCGTTTCCTCCCTCGGCTACGACGTTCGGCTGGTACCGTCCGTGCCACAGGGGAGCAATCCACAGGAACTGCTGCTCGATCTCAAGGCGACGAGGCGGGCCGGCACCTGGCCCCGCCAAGCGACGCCGATGTCAGTCAGGTATGACGTGCCCAACATAGCCGCCTCCTACACGACGGTCCGGATTCGATGGCCTGGCGGAACGCCGGTATCCCTGCAGGTGGAACAAGTGTTTTAGCAGTAAGCCATTGATGGAACTACGAGCGCTGTAAGCGGACTTAATGACCATGGGCACTGAGAAGATTGCCGCGCCTCCTGGCGGGCTGCTCTATCTCCTTCTCGCGGCAGCATGCGCGGCCCTGGCGCCGGCGCAGGCCTGCGAGCAGCCTGAGGCGGCGACGCAGGTCTCGCCCGTTGCGCCCGAGCCGCCGGCCGCTTCTGCCGCGCCGGCGCCCGAACCGTCCTCGTCCGGTGCGGCCACGAAGCAGACGATCGCAACAGAGCCCGTGGCCCCCGCAGCGGCGCCGGTGCCCAAGAGCCGAGCCGCCGCCAAGCCCGCCTCGGCGCCGGTCGAGACCCCTGCAAAGACCACCGCGCAGGCGGCGAGCGCTCGGGAAGCCGTCCGCAAGCAGGGTCCCGCACCTGCCGCGGCAAAGCCGGCCGGACCGCCTACCCTGGATCTGAAAGCGCTCGATACGCGGATCAAAGAGACCAACGCCATAGGCGTCTTCACGAAACTCGCGCTCAAGAACCAGGTCGACGACCTGCTGGATCAATTCGGGCGTATTACGAGGGGCGGCGCAAGGCCACACTCGCAGAGCTTCGCCGGCCGTATGATGGGCTGGTGCTCAAGATCGTCGCTCTGCTGCAGGACTCCGATCCGTCGCTGGCCGGCGACCTTGTCGCCTCGCGCGAGGCGATCTGGAGCATCCTTGCAGATCGGGCCAAGTTCGAAAACCTCTAATTAGTTAACGGGAGAAACGCTGTGAACAAATGGATCAAGACCGGGTGCCTGGTCTTCACGATGTGGATATCGTTCGCTTCACCCTCGCACGCTCAGGGTAACGCAGCGCTCCTCAAGGATCTGACGTCCGTGATCGCGCTGCTGGGCATGCCTTGCGGCCAGGTCGTCAGCGCCCAACGCGTGAAGGATAACGACCATATCGCGACGTGCAAGGACGGCAACCGCTACCGGGTGTTCATGAACGACAAGGGCCGGGTCGTCGCGCAAAAACAATGAAGCGGCGTCAAGAATCGCAGCGGGTCTGGTCTTGTCGAGATGCGGCTCCTCCAAACGACTAGCAGTTAGTCACGGTCGTTCCTGGCCGTGGCGCGAAACGACCAGGAGAAGCACCATGCCAATCGTTCAACGGATCAACCCATGCCTGTGGTTCGATAGCCAGGCCGAAGAGGCGGTCACCTTTTACACCTCCATATTCAAGAATTCCAGGATCTTGAGTACCGCCCGGTATGGAGAAGCGGGGCGCGAGATCCACGGAAAGCCGCCCGGCACGGTGATGACCGTGGCATTCGAGCTCGACGGACAGCGGTTTACCGCACTCAACGGCGGCCCCTTGTTCAAATTCAACGAGGCCGTCTCGTTTCAAGTCAATTGCGAGTCGCAGGAAGAAGTGGACTATTACTGGGACAAGCTCTCCGCCGGCGGGGATGAAAAGGCGCAGCAGTGCGGCTGGCTCAAGGACAAGTACGGCGTTTCATGGCAAGTCGTTCCCGCGGTTTTGATCGAGCTGATCAATAACCGCGATTCGGAGAAATCCCGAAGGGCGACAGAGGCAATGCTGCAAATGAAGAAGCTCGACATCGGCAAACTGAAGCGGGCGGCCGCCGGATAGACGATTGCCGCGCCTTGCGCACTCCGGCGTTCGGCCGGGTCACGATTGCAGGCGGCGCGCCCGGCAGGGACGATTTTCTTCACCATCCCTGCCGGGCGGCCACCCCACAGCGAACTCTATTCCGAAGTCCTCAGCTAGCAGCCTGAAAGACGAGGAAGTACTGCTGCGGCAGAAATGTTTCTTCTTTGACAAACTCAAAGCCGATCTTTGAAAGCTCCTGCTTCACTTGCTCGGGCGATACGCGAAAGTGTTTTGGTGGTCCCAATACGGCGTCTTGCCGAAAATCGATGATGACCAGGCGCCCGGGTTTCAGCTTATCCCTTACTCGGCGAAAGTACTGATCACGTCCGCCAATGTGATGATAAGTATCGACTACAATCGCGAGATCGACCGGGGAAGGCAACTTCGGATCGTCTTTCGCGCCGAGTCGGGAAACGAGATTGGTGAGCCCCTCGCGATGGGCACGCTCGTTCAGGTAATGAACCATGTCGGGCTGAATGTCTATGCCGAGAACGCGTCCCTGCGGCACGGACTGCGCCAAGCGCACAGCAAAGTAACCCGTGCCGGACCCGATGTCGGCGACCGTTGCGTTAGGCGCAATCGCCAACGCGGCTATGACCCTTTCCGGCTGCTGCCAGTGGTCTCGGGCCGGGTCATCAAAGGTCTTCGCCCACTCCTTCGCCTTGTCGAATTGACGATCGTAATGATCCGGCATGTGCATCTGAGCCAATGCCGGATTCATGCCTACGGCTGCACCTCCGAGTGCGACGAGAAATAGCCATTGCTTGATTTTCATGATGTTCTCCTCTCTTCCTTGACGTCCATGCCCCGGCGCTCCAGAAGCAAAGCAGCCATGGGCGAGCGCGCGGCAATAGCTGCGCGAACCGTTTAGATCAGATCAGGAAAGAACAGGAGGAGCGCGAGGGTACGCTGCGGGGTAAGTGAAAACCGCGACCGGCCGGACTTCGGGCAAGCTTGTCCCGAATTCTTCGGCGTCGATCGAGACGACGTTGGCTGGGGGATCTCCGACCAGGGTCGCGAAGGCGCCCCCGGTGAGCGAGCAGAACCCGCAATAGGGCGTGAGCGGCGAGGGTTCGGACGGTGCCGAATCGCCATGATTGCCATGTTCGCCATGGTGCAAGGCGCTCTCGGTGCGGCTTTCGAAAAGCGGCGCCGCTTCACCGGGCTTGGCCTGGGCGATCAGCGGCCACAGCGCATTGAGGGCCATCGCGAAGATGGCCAACCATGCAGCACAGTTGCCGGCGAAATAATGAGGGCGGACCATGGCGCGGAAATTACCGTCGGGGTCGTGCGCCGTACATGGGTATTGTTATGTAAGTGGCGCCCTAAACCACCCTACTTTGGCGATACCGTGGCGCTCATAGCAACGGCGTCTTAAGGCCTGTCTCATGCCACCAGCGCACTTGCGCGCTACGCGCGCCAACCGCGGTTTCTGCACGGATAAACACCATCCGTACAGAAATCGCGGTTATGGTTAACTTCCCCAGAATCGTCAACAGCGGGTCGATCAGGCAACCCGTTTCGCTTTCGCTCCGGTGTCGAAGAACTGCTCGTCCTCGGTCGATCCGTGCAGCGCGGTAGTGGAGGATTTGCCGCCCTGGATAACCTGGGTCACATCGTCGAAGTAGCTGGCTCCGACCTCGCGCTGATGCTTGACCGCGGTGAACCCGCGGTCCGCCGCGGCGAATTCCTTCTGCTGCAGTTCGACGAACGCCGGCATCCCCGATTTTGCGTAGCCGTGGGCCAGTTCGAACATCGAGTAATTGAGCGCGTGGAAGCCCGCCAGGGTGATGAACTGGAACTTGTAGCCCATCGCGCCAAGCTCGCGCTGGAACTTCGCAATGGTCGCGTCGTCGAGGTTGCGCTTCCAGTTGAACGATGGCGAGCAGTTGTAGGCCAGCATCTTGCTTGGAAATTTCTTCCGGATGCCCTCGGCGAATTTCTTCGCGAACGCCAGATCGGGCGTTCCTGTTTCACACCACACCATATCCGCGTATTCGGCGTAGGCAAGCCCGCGCGAAAGCGCCTGCTCGAAGCCGTTTTTCACCACGTAGAACCCCTCGGGCG
>JACQTO010000075.1 GCA_016210745.1 Betaproteobacteria bacterium | reverse complement strand
TCCAGGTTCCGCGCCTGCTCTTCCATAGACTCGGCTGCAGCCGCCGCTTCTTCCACCAGCGCCGCGTTCTGCTGCGTCACTTCGTCCATCTGCGTGATCGCCTGGTTCACCTGCTCGATGCCCGCACTCTGCTCCTGCGAGGCCGCCGTGATCTCGCCCATGATGTCGGTCACCCGCTTCACCGAAGCGACGACTTCCTCCATGGTCTTGCCCGCTTCGTCGACCAGCTTGGTGCCGGCGCCCACCTTGTCCACCGAATCGCCGATCAGCGTCTTGATCTCCTTGGCCGCCGCCGCGCTCCGCTGCGCCAGGTTCCGCACTTCGCTTGCCACCACCGCGAAACCCCGGCCCTGCTCGCCGGCGCGCGCCGCTTCCACCGCCGCGTTCAGCGCCAGGATGTTGGTCTGGAAAGCGATGCCGTCGATCACGCCGATGATGTCGACGATCTTCTTCGAGGATTCGTTGATCGAGGACATGGTCTCGACCACTTGACTCACCACCGAGCCGCCCTTGACCGCGACCGCGCTGGCGCCCAGCGCCAGTTGATTGGCCTGCTTGGCGTTCTCCGCGTTCTGCTTCACCGTCGAGGTGAGTTCTTCCATCGAGGAGGCGGTCTCCTCCAGGCTCGAAGCCTGCTCCTCGGTCCGCTGCGACAGGTCGGTGTTGCCGGCGGCGATCTCGTGCGACGCCGTCGTGATGGTGCTTGCCGCCTGGTTGATCTGTCCGATCACGCCGGACAGGTTATGTTGCATTCGGCCCATCGCCGCCATAAGGCTGTTGGTGTCGCTTCCCTTGAGCGCCACCTCGACGCTCAGGTCGCACGCGGCAATCCGATCCGCGACCGCGGTCGCCGCGGCCGGCTCTCCGCCCAGCGGTCTGTTCACGAGGCGGCGGACGAGGAAGTAGATCGAACCCAGAAGCGGCAGGCTGAGTCCGAGGCCGATAAGCGCTATCGACCAGGTGAATTTCCACAATTCGGCTTGCATCTTCTTGAGATCGACCCGCATGCTGACCGCGCCAAGAACCTCGCCTTCCTTACCCTCGTGACATCCAGTGCAATCGTTTCCCAGGTAATTGCGCGAATTGAGCATGGGATATATCGCTTCCAGCGTTCCCTGCGCCTCGTCGGTCTTGAAGTGAGGCTTACCGCCCGCCATCGCCGATCTCACCTCGGCCGGCGCTTTAGCTTCGTCGTTATCCCCGGCCCCGTACTGTGAAATGGTCGTCCCGTAGCGGAATACCTGAAGATCGCGGATGCTGTTGGTGTTCTTCACCAAGTCTAGATATGCCGCGCGCTGCTTCATGACCCCAGTGATCATCATTCCGGTAATTGCCGCCACGGTCATCTGGTTGGTGCTCGCGGCAAAATCCTGCGCCTGGGCGATGGACCCGTCGCGCCGCTGTGCGTAGGTCAGATAGATCATCAGACTCCCCGCCAGAGCCAGCATTACGCTGGTCGCCACCACCAACCGTAACCCCACGGGAAGCCCCCCGAATCCGGCGCGGCTGGTATTTATCACGCCGGGAGCAACTTGCATCGTCTGGCTCATGCTTTTCGCTCCTTGCAAAATATGGATTCGCCCCAGTTCGACCCGGTGTTTGCGGGCCGCGCTGGCCGGGGCGGCTCGCGGTTCGCCTAGAATTCCTCCCAACTCTCTCCGCCTCCGGCCGCGACCTTGGATCGCGAAACCTGTGCCGGCGGCCTTGCGCGTTCCGAGTCGACCTTGCCCGTCGACACCAGGCTCATCGTCCTCGCCCTGGGTGCAGCCGCTGCCTTGGTCGAGGCCAGTTGCACCACCTGCGCGCTGCGGATGCTGGCACCTTCGGTACCGGATCGGCCCACCTTGAATACGGCTACCGCTGTCTCCAGCGTGCGCGCCTGTTCCTCCAGAGACTCAGCCGCCGCTGCCGCCTCTTCCACCAGCGCCGCGTTCTGCTGCGTCACTTCGTCCATCTGCGTGATCGCCTGGTTCACCTGCTCGATGCCCGCGCTCTGCTCCTGCGAGGCCGCCGTGATCTCGCCCATGATGTCGGTCACCCGCTTCACCGAAGCGACGATCTCTTCCATCGTCTTGCCCGCCTCGTCGACCAGCTTGGTGCCCGCGCCCACCTTGTCCACCGAATCGCCGATCAGCGCCTTGATCTCCTTGGCTGCCGCCGCGCTGCGCTGCGCCAGGTTCCGCACTTCGCTTGCCACCACCGCAAAGCCCCGGCCCTGTTCGCCGGCGCGCGCCGCTTCCACCGCCGCGTTCAGCGCCAGGATGTTGGTCTGGAAAGCGATGCCGTCGATTACGCCGATGATGTCGACGATCTTCTTCGATGATTCGTTGATCGAGGACATGGTCTCGACCACTTGGCTCACCACCGAGCCGCCCTTGACCGCCACCTCGCTCGCGCCGATTGCAAGCTGATTGGCCTGCCGGGCGTTCTCGGCGTTCTGTTTCACCGTCGAGGTGAGCTCTTCCATCGAGGAGGCGGTCTCCTCCAGGCTCGAAGCCTGCTCCTCGGTCCGCTGCGACAGATCGGCGTTGCCGCTGGCGATCTGCTTGGTGCCCCCGCCGATCGCCTCGGCGCTGGAGCGCACCTCGCCGACGATTCTCACCAGGCTCTCGTTCATGTCTTTCAATGCCTGGAGCAGCTCGCCGGTTTCGTCCATGGACCTGGCTTCAACCGTGCCGCTCAGATCTCCCGCGGCAACGCGTTGCGCCACCGCCAGCGCCTGCTTCAAGGGGCGGGTGATCGAGCGGACAAAAATCCACGCCAACACCGCTGAGACCAGCAGTGCGAGCGCGCCCACTACCACCAGAACCATCCGTTCCCTGGTGATCGAGCTATTTGCATTCGACTCATTCGCTTCTGCGAACTTTTTCTGAAGTTCAATCAGATTACTTAAGTTCTTGACGGTTGCGCCTCCTGCGGGCGTGAGATGTTCCGCGCGGAATTTCGCCGCTTCGTCCATCTTGCCGCTGCCGTAGAGTTCGAACCACTTGGACCGGGCCCGGATATATTTGTCGAAAGCCCCGTTCAAATCCTTCAATACGGCAATTTCCTCGCCGGTATGCGTGCCGCTCTGGTAGAAGCGCATCGAGTCGTCGAATTGTTTGCGGATGCTCTCCTGACTATCGACGATCTGTTTTCGATCGTTCGCGTCCGTCACGGCAATGAATTGCGCCACGCCCCATCGAAGTGCCCAAACCGCACTCTGGGCATTGGAGAGTGCAATCGTTTCGCGGTTCTCCTGGCTCATTGATCGACTGAAGGAAATCGCGTGGGTGGCGTTCACAGCGCCAAGCGTCGCCACTCCGATAAGAGTCAGCGAAATCACCCCGAATACGACGCCCAATCGGACGCTGATCTTCATATTGCTGATCGAAAACATCGTCACTAATCCTTTGTTAATTGGTAAAGTCCAGCTCCAGCCGTGTGAAGCTCGCCCAGTCTATGCGTGGATCGACGCTTCCTATGCCTCGAAAACATCGGGTTTTCCCCAACAGTTCTGCAGCACTGGTCCAGCGCCACGCCTGTCCGTTGGGCTTCAAGATTCATGAAATTTCACCGCTGAGGCAGCGAGCCCGTTCAGTGCACCGCTTCGACCAGAGCCATATCGGTCGAGGACATCAGCTTTTCGATGTCCGCCAAGATCAGCATGCGTTTGTCTGGCGTGCCCAGGCAGCCTGTGATGTATCTCAGGTCGAACGACGAAGAAAAATCAGGCGCCGGCCGAATCTGCTCGGGTATAAGCGCGATCACGCGCCGCTGCGGCTAGAACTCTTCCCACTTGCCTTCGCCGCCGCCGGCGGCCACTTTGACGCGCGGCAGCTCGGTCGCGGAAGCCGCCTCCGGCTCGACTTTTCTGGCCTGGTCCACCAGGCTCATCTTTCTCGCCTGGCGCTTCTTGTCCGCTCTTGCAGAAGCCATATGCACAATCTCGCCACGCGTATCCGGAGCGCTGCGCGCAGCAAGACCGCCAGCGCCAGCCTTGGCGACCCTGAATACCGCGACCGCCGCTTCCAGGTTCCGCGCCTGCTCTTCCATAGACTCGGCTGCAGCCGCCGCTTCTTCCACCAGCGCCGCGTTCTGCTGCGTCACTTCGTCCATCTGCGTGATCGCCTGGTTCACCTGCTCGATGCCCGCACTCTGCTCCTGCGAG
>JACQTO010000085.1 GCA_016210745.1 Betaproteobacteria bacterium | reverse complement strand
CATGGGGCTCTCCGGGCCGATCTCCCTGGGGACGATGGCCGTGATCGGCATCGCCTCGGCCCTGGGGGACTTTTTCATGAAGTTCTCCACCGTCCGCGCCGGCGTGCACCTGCCCGCCTGGACCAGGCTGTCGCTGCAGCGATGATCTTCCAGGCAAGAGCTTAGCTTTCACCGGGTGCGCAGGATTGCGATCCTGGAGGAGATGCCTGCATTAGCGTGGAATAATCAGGCGATGAGCGGCTCGCCGGCGATTGCGAGCGCAGTCACCCTGAGCGATGATTCGCACTCGTAGAGGGGGGACAACAAGATGATCGACCGCTACACCGCAGCTTGCGTTCAAAGCAACCGCCTTGGTGTAAGCCACCGGAGGGAGATTAGGCAAGCCAACCTCAACCGCGCGCTGGAACTCATCGACTACGCCTCGGTCAGGCTTGGCTACAACGACCACTATGCCCCGACCAAGCTGGTGATGTTTCCGGAGGTTTTCATGCAGGGGTGGTGGCGCGATCCCGGCCCCTACAAGACGGTCCTCGAAAAGGTCGCGAAGGACATCGCGATCAGAATACCCGGCGAGGAAACGGATCTGTTGGCCGAGAGGGCAAGAAAGCACAAGGTATTCATCGCCGGCACCGCGCATGAAGTGATCCCCGAGATCAGCGCCGACTATCCATTCAATTGCGCCTTCGTCATCAGCCCCGAAGGCGAAGTCGTCCTCAAGTATCACAAGTACAACAACTATCTCGTGCGCTCCGGCCGGGACGATGCGAGCCCCCACGACGTCTACGAGCGCTATCTCGAAGTCATGGATGGCAAGCACGGGCGCAGGAAGGGCGATCGCCTGAGCTGCCTTTTCCCGGTGGTGGAAACCGAGATCGGCAAGCTCGGTTACATCGTCTGCAACGACGGTTTCACTTTTGAGAATTTCCGCGCCCTCGGCATCCAGGGCTGCGAGGTCATGCTGCGCTCCAGCGGGATGCTGGAGCCCGAGGGTTCGCCGCCGCAGGGAATATGGGAAGTGGGGAACAGGGCCGGCGCCTTCTTCAACTTGATGTACGTAGTTGCGGCGGCCCCCGGCGATATCGTCGCTCCCGGATTTCCCAGCAACGTGTTTCCGGGCCACTCGATGGTGGTTGACTTTCACGGCGCCATCCTGGCCCACGCCAACTATCAAGGCGAGGCGGTGACCGCAGCGGTGATCGACGTCGACATGCTCCGGAGCCGCAGGATGGATCCGAAGCATCATTGGGTGACGCAAATGAGGATGGACGCGTATCGGGAGATATACGCGAGGACCGTATACCCGAAAAATCTTTTCCTTGAAAAGGGACCGCTCGATTACGGCGAAAGGATCGACGAGCAAATCGCCGTCATCAAGCGATTTGTCAGGGAAGGCGTCTATAAAGCGCCAAGGGACCGATCCGGCTGCTGAAGGGGTGAAACAGTAGCGTCCGGGCAAATCGTTTCGCAAGGCTGTGCCAAATCACGGCAAGAGGAGGAGATATGAACGCCGCATGCAAGCTGTTTGGGCTGTTGTTCGCGCTCGCCTTGGCTTCGGGCGAAGCGACGGCGCAAAGCTACCCCACGAAGCCGATACGCTTCATCGTCCCCTATGCGCCGGGGGGCACGGACGTCATCGCCCGCATCATTGCTCAGCCGCTTGGCGAGCGCCTGGGCCAGACGGTGATCATCGAGAACAAACCCGGTGCCGAATCGGTCATCGGTACCGACTACGTGGCCAAATCCGCGCCCGATGGCTATACGCTTTTGCTCGGAGGCGCGTCGATGATCTACAACTACGCCCTGTTCGAGAAACTGCCTTTTGACACACTGAAAGACCTGATTCCAATCACCGAGATCGCCAATGACGCGCTGGTGGTCGCCGCTCACCCGTCGCTGCCAGTCGCTTCGATGAAGGACCTGATTGCGATGGCCAAGTCCAAGCCAGGCGGGTTGTTCTACGCTTGGGGCGCCACCTCAATGAAGATCGGGATGGAGTTCTTCAAGAAACGCGAAGGGCTGGACATTGTCAGCGTTGCCTACAAGGGAAGCGGCCCTGCGGTTACCGCGGCCATGGCTGGGGAGGTGCCCTTGGTCATCGTGTCGATCGTACCGGCGCTCGCGCAAATGAAGGCCGGAAAGCTCCGCGCTCTGGCGATTACCGGACCGAAGCGATCGCCGTTCCTGCCTGATGTTCCGACCATGACTGAGTCAGGCGTCGACTTGGACGGCGGCATGTGGATCGGCGTGTTTGCCCCGGCCGGAACCCCGACTGTGGTCATCGATAAGTTCTACGGCGAATTGGCGGTGGTTCTCAAGTCCGAGGGCCTAAAGCAGCGCTATGCCGCCATCGGCTATGGCACCTACGGAATCGGGATGCCGCCGGCGGAGCTGCAGGCCAGTTTCAGATCCTCCATCGAGAAGTGGACCAAAGTCATCAAGGATCTCGGCATAACGCGATGACGCGCTAATCCGAGGAGAAAACAGATGTTCGAAGATTTGAGGGGGTTCATAGAGGAATCCCGCGAGCTGGGCGAATGCAGGACCGTGGAAGGCGCCCATTGGGACGTGGAAATCGGGCGCATCGCCGAATTGTCGCTCTCGGTTCGCGATTCGCCGCTCCTCGTATTCGACCGGATCGACGGCTATCCGCGCGGATACCGCATTGCCGCCAACCCATTCTCCTCCTCGCGGCGCGTCGCGCTGGGTCTCGGGTTGCCGCTCGAACTCAAAGGGATCGAGCTGATCAGGGCCTGGAAGGAAAAGCTCTCATCGCTCAAGCCGATCCCGCCGGTTTATGTGGCGAGCGGACCGGTCAAGGAAAACGTCCTGGTCGGACGCGAGGTCGATGTCCTGAAGTTTCCCACGCCCAAGTGGCATGAACGCGACGGGGGGCGTTACATCGGCACGGGATGCATGGTCATCGTCAAGGATCCCGACACCGGCTGGGTCAATCTGGGCAGCTACCGCTCGCAAATCGTCGACCGCAGCACCGTGACCATGCACATCGTCCCCGGCCATCACGGCGCGATCATCGCCAGGAAATACTGGGACCGGGGCCAGAGCTGCCCGGTCGCGATGGTGTGCGGACAGGAGCTGCAGCTCTGGATCGCCTCGGTGTCCCCAGTTCCCATCGGGGTGAGTGAATACGAGTGGGGCGGCGGGCTGCGAGGCAAAGCGGTCGAAGTGGTACGCGGCGAAACCGTCGATCTGCCGATTCCGGCGACCGCAGAGATCGTTCTCGAAGGCGAAATGCCCTCTCCGCAGGTGGAGACCGCGGGCGAGGGCCCGTTTGGCGAATGGGAAGGCTATTACGCCGGGGGCAGGTCGCCTCATCCCGTGGTCAAGGTGAACGCGATCCTGCATCGAAACGACCCGATCCAGCTCGGGGTGCCGAT
>JACQTO010000084.1 GCA_016210745.1 Betaproteobacteria bacterium | reverse complement strand
TGGCGCGAGATGCACCAGTCTTGGATGTTCTCCAGCCAGTGGTTGTAGGTCGTGGCCCAGTGTTCGGGGAAGAATTTCACCTCACCCGAGGCCACTGCTTCGAGACCTCTTGTCGCCAAGGAGTCCATGCGCACGAACCACTGATCGGTCAGCATCGGTTCTACGATTACGCCGGTGCGCCCGGAACGCGGCACGCGCAGCTTGTAGGGCTTTTCGGATTCCAGCATCCCCTGCGAGCGCAGATCGGCGAGAACGTTCTTGCGCGCTACGAAACGGTCCAGACCGCGGTACGGCTCCGGCGCATTGTCATTGATGGTTGCACTGAGCGTCAGAATATTGATCTGCGCCAGACCGTGGCGTTGGGCGATCTGCCAATCGTTGAAATCGTGCGCTGGGGTGATCTTGACGCAGCCGGTACCGAACGCAGGGTCCACGTGGTCGTCGGCGATCACGGGAATCGTGCGGCCCGTCAGGGGCAAGACGAGGTGCCGGCCGACCAGATGGCTGTAACGCGTGTCGGTCGGGTTGACCGCAACGGCGACGTCGCCGAGCATGGTCTCCGGGCGGGTGGTCGCAACCGAAATCGAGCCGAGGCCATCGGCGAAGGGATAGCGGATCTCCCACAGCGTTCCGTCCTCTTCCTCGCTGTCGACCTCGAGGTCGGATACCGCTGTGCCGAGTACCGGATCCCAGTTCACCAGCCGCTTGCCGCGATACACAAGACCTTGCTGATAAAGCTGCACGAAAACTTCCGTCACCGCGCGCGACATGCGCTCGTCCATCGTGAAGTAGCCTGCGGCCTCTCCCTCACTCGATTCTGCACTCCGCGCATAGGTCCAATTGCCGGAGACACCGAGTCTGCGCATTTGGCGCGTGATGATCGCGCCCGACTTGCGCTTCCATTCCCACACGCGATCTACGAACCCTTCTCGCCCCAAATCGTGGCGGGTCTTGCCCTCGGCCTCCAGTTGCCGCTCGACCACGATCTGGGTCGCGATGCCTGCGTGATCGGTGCCGATAACCCAATTCGTGTTGTCGCCGCGCATACGGTGGTAGCGAACAAGGGCATCCATCAGGGTTTGCTGAAACGCGTGTCCCATGTGGAGCGTGCCCGTGACGTTGGGCGGCGGAAGCTGAACGCAGTACGCCGGTTTGCCGCGCTCGTCGCTGGCCTTGAAGTAGCCGCGAGACTCCCACAACGGGTACCAGTACCGCTCGACGGTCTGGGGATTAAAGCTCTTGTCGAGTTCCATGTCAGTGAGGTTGATTGTGCGACGGAGCGCTGGGCGTCACAGAAGCGAAGCTGCGCGCTGCTGGGTTTAGCGGGCGCGTCTTGGCGCAAAACGCCTAATTATAAGGGAATCGCTCCGGATCCTATCTCAACGGTTCCAAGCGCTTCGCATCGTGGCTTTCACCGCGCAATCGGGCGAGTTCGCCCTCAAGGGCGCGGGATACCGCCTCACGTACGAGTTCCGATATGTCTTCACTGACCTTGCCGGTCAGCTCCGACGCGAGCTGTCTGGCGGTTTCCTCCAGCCGGCGGTGGACGCCGTCGGCGACCGCGCCAGAAATCATTGGTTCGATCGCCTCCAGCACGCATTGGCGCACGCGCGCCTCGATGGCGCTGATCTGCGCTGCAGAGGGCTGCGCCACGGCGGCAGCCGGCTCACCTGTGGGCTGCCGCCAGCCGGTTTGCGAGTCGACCGGCGCGGGAAGCTCGACCACGTCGGTGAGCACCGGATAGTCTGCATCGCGTTGCGCTGGCGGCAAGCCGCCGCGCCAGCGCGAGAGCAATGCGTCGGCTTTGGAGAGCAACTCGTCGGCCGAGTCGCTCATCGCGCCGTCCTGCGCAGATCGATGTGGCCGACTTCGTAGCCGCGGTGGCGGTAATAGCGGTAACGCTCGCGACCGGCCTCCTGGTCTGCCGGTTCTGCACCTACGATCTCGATCAGACGCTGAAAGCGGCTGAAAGACTCCGGCGCATCGAGCGCGAGGTTGAGCAGTACCTGATCGTGGGCAGCCTCCTCGCAGGTATGCCCTATCAGCACCGGCGTTTCCGCGGCAAGGGCGTCGCGAGCCATGCAGTGCGGCAGGAAACCCGTGGGCGGAAAGGTCCAAAGCAGCTTGTCGATGGTGCGCGCCAGCGCCTCATCCGGCGCATAGATCAGCACGCGCAGCGATTGCCGCACCGCCTTCGCCGCAAGCTGACACGCCACCTGCAATTTTGGCTCGGCGTTGGTGTAGAAATCGATACGTGTCATAGAGCAGGATTGAGGATCGAAGGTGAGCGGGTCAATTTACCCTAAATCCTACGCAGTATTCGCTCAATAAATCGTGCGAATCTTGTTGCAACGTTGCGATGTTGCGCGGACGAAAAGCCGTCCGCGCGGATCACCGATTGCGCACGGATGAGAATCCATCCGTGCGCAATCGGTGATCTCATATGAAAATGCCACGCCATCGGTGCTGTTGACCGTAACCGGGTTTTCAGTACGGATGCTTTTTATCCGTACTGAAAACCCGGTTGGCGCGTGCAGCGCACAAGGCCTGAATCCTCATCGTTTGGCTCGCCGCATGAGAAAACTCGTGAGCAATGGCACCGGTCTGCCGGTGGCCCCCTTTTCCTTGCCGGATTTCCAGGCCGTGCCGGCGATGTCCAAATGCGCCCAGGGATACTTGCCGGCGAAACTTGACAGGAAGCAGGCCGCCGTCACGCTGCCTGCCGGCCGCCCACCGATGTTGGCAAGATCGGCGAAATTGCTCTTGAGCTGTTCCCGGTAATCGTCCCAAAGCGGCAGCTGCCAGGCGCGATCCCAAGCGTCCTCGCCTGCGGCGAGGATCTCGCGGGCCAGCGCATCCTTGTTGGCGAACAGCCCCGAGCACACGTGTCCAAGCGCGATGACACAAGCACCGGTGAGCGTGGCGATGTCGATTACGAGCTGCGGATTGAAGCGCTCCGCGTAGGTCAGCGCATCGCAGAGGATAAGTCGGCCCTCGGCATCGGTGTTGAGAATCTCGATGGTCTGCCCGGACATGCTCTTGACGATGTCGCCGGGTTTGCTCGCGGCCCCGCCAGGCATGTTCTCGGTGGCGGGAATGAGCCCAACCAGATTCAGCTTGAGCTTCATTTCGGCAACCGCACGGAAGGTCCCAAGCACGCTCGCGGCGCCACACATGTCGAATTTCATTTCGTCCATGTCTGCGCCTGGTTTAAGCGAGATGCCGCCGGAATCGAAGGTGATACCCTTGCCCACGAGCACCACCGGCCGGTCCTGTTTTCCGGCACCGCGATAGCGAAGGACAATGAACTTGGGGGGCTCGCGCGAGCCATTCGCAACCGACAGGAGCGAGCCCATTCCCAGCCGCTTCATGTCGTCGCGTCCAAGCACCTCGACGGCCAGCTTGAATTCCTTGGCTAGCTGCGTGGCTCGTTCCGCCAGGAAGCTCGGGGTGCATACATTGCCTGGAAGGTTGCCGAGGTCGCGCGCGAGCGCCAAGCCGGAGGCGATGGCGCGACCGGCAGCGAGGCCAAGACCCACCGGCCGCAGCTCGCGCCTGGAAGCGACGCCAAGGACGATTTCCTGCAATGGCCGCGCTTCGGCCTTCCCGCTCTTCATTTGATCGAAGCGGTAAAGCGTCTCGCCGGCGACAACCGCCAGCTGGCGTGCTTTCCACGCGGCGTCGTGTCCGGCTACTGCAACTTGTGTGAGGTACAAGCAGGCCTGCGCGGCGCCGGTTTCCCTGGCGGCGGAAATCGCCGCGCGAACCCCGTCGCGGTATTCCTTGGCGCGAATTTCTTTCTCTTTGCCCATCCCGACCAGAAGAACGCGCTCTGCGGCTATCCCCGGCACGCGGTAGAGCAGGCGCGTGGTGCCGGGCTTACCGTCGAGATCCCCGGAGTGCAGCAATGTGCGGATTTGCCCGCCCGAGGCACGGTCGAGCGCCGCTGCGGCCGGCGAAAGCCGGTTGGCCTCGAATACGGCGACCGCAATGCACGCGGCTTTTTCCCTGTCCGCCGCCGAGATTTTTGTGCTAAATTCCAAGCGCATCTCCGAATGAAACGAAGCGCGGGAATTATCCCTGCATTGCTTGCGGAAAGTCAAAGTAAAGCTGCTTTCACGTCAAGCCCACACGGCGCTGCGCATATGAGCGTTCCGGCTTTGACCTCCTCGATCGTGACGTGATCTTCCAGCGTGCGCTGTTGCGCGAGTTCGGCAACCTCGCCCTTGCGGTGTTTGCAACGCTGTTTGCCGTCACGCTGACTACGCAGCTCATTCGGCTGCTCGGCCAGGCGGCCGGCGGCCGGGTGCTTTCCGAGGCGGTGCTCGCCCTGCTCGGTTTCTCTGCGCTCAACTACCTGCCGGTGTTGTTGTCGTTGACGCTATTCGTCACCGTTCTGATGGCGTTGTCGCGAAGTTACCGTTACTCGGAAATGGTAATCTGGTTCAGTGCCGGCCAATCGCTTGGCGCTTGGTTCAAGCCGGTGCTCATTTTCTCTTCTCCGCTGGTGGCGTTGATCGCGATGCTGTCGTTGTTCCTGTCCCCTTGGGCGATTGAAAAGAGCGAGGAATATCGGCGCCAGATGGAGGCGCGGGACGAATTGGCGCGCATGGCTCCGGGGGTATTCCGCGAGGCGACGAGCGCCGACCGCGTATTTTTTGTCGAGGCCATTGCCGGCGACGAGACTAACGTACAGAACGTATTTATCACCCAGATCCACCAGGGTCGGCTGGGTATCATGGTCAGCAAGCGAGGCTTCAAGGAGGTCGCGCCCAACGGCGATCAATTCGTTGTGCTGCTCGATGGCCGGCGTTATGAGGGCACGCCCGGCACCTCGGACTACAGGGTCATGGATTTCGAACGCTATTCGATCCGCGCCGGGACGCGCGAGGCTCAGGCCGAGGATCTATCGACCAAGGCGCTGCCGACGCTGGCACTGGTTCAGGCCCGCACCAACGCGAACCTGGGCGAGTTGCTGTGGCGCATCAGTCTGCCGATCTCGGCGCTGGTGCTGGGACTGCTGGCGATTCCGCTTTCGTTCGTCAACCCGCGCGCCAGCCGCTCAGCGAATCTCGTGTTCGCGATGCTGACGTACATGGTCTACTCCAATCTGGTCAGCATTGCCCAAGCCTGGGTATCGCAAGGCAAGCTCGCCTTCGCAACCGGCTGGTGGATCGTGCACGCGGGGATGTTGTTGGTGCTCGCGCTCATGTTCTGGCGGCGGCTTCAGGTCGGCTCGACTCTGGGTCGCATTTGATGCACACGTTTCGGCGCTATCTGGCGCGGGAGATTTACGCCGCGACGCTGTTCGTGTTTTTTGCCTTCCTCGCGCTGTTTGCATTCTTCGACCTGATCCACGAGCTGGGCGAACTCGGAAACGGCGGTTACCGACTGCAGCATGCTCTGATGTACGTGCTGCTGTCCTTGCCAAGTCACATCTACGAACTGTTCCCGATCGCAGTACTGATCGGCACCCTTTATGTGCTGTCGCACCTGGCCGCCAATTCCGAGTACACGGTTATGCGCAGCTCCGGTCTCTCGCCGCGCGCTACGGCCGGGGCGCTGGCGCGTATTGGCGCGGTCTTCGTCGTGTTGACCTTCCTGATCGGCGAGTTCGTCGCGCCGGCTTCCGAACGCGCGGCAAAACAGCTGAAGCTGCGCGCGACCAGCTCGATGGTCGTGCAGGAATTTCGCACCGGTCTGTGGGTCAAGGACGAGCGCCGCTTCGTCAACGTGCGCCAGGTGTTGCCCGATGCGACGCTGCTGGACGTGCGCATTTACGAGTTTGACGGCGACTACCGATTGGTATCGGTAAGCGCTGCCGAGCGCGGCAATTATGCCGACGGGGGCATCTGGCACCTTGGAAACGTTGTGCGGACGCGCTTTACGGGAAGCGAGGCGCTGGTACAGCGATTCCCCGAGATCGAATGGCGCTCGGTACTGACTCCGGATATTCTCTCGGTCCTGTTCGTGCTTCCGGAGCGCATGTCGGCGTGGAACCTGTATCAGTACACCCGGCACCTGGCGGAAAACCGGCAGAAGACCGAACGTTACGAAATCGCCATGTGGAAGAAGCTGGTGTACCCCTTCGGGGCGCTGGTGATGATGGCGCTCGCTCTCCCGTTTGCGTATATCCACACGCGCTCCGGCAGCGTGGGGGGCAAGGTGTTCTCCGGCATTATGCTCGGGATTTTTTTCCATATGCTGAACAGCCTGTTCTCATACCTGGGGCTGCTTCAGAACTGGCAACCGGCGATCTCGGCCGTCCTGCCGAGCTTGGTCTTCCTGCTCACTGCGGCGCTGATGATGTGGTGGGTGGAGAGGCGCTAAGAAGCCCAACCGCGACGACCGGGCTAAGTCCGAGAATCCACAAGAAAGCCGTGACTCCGCGGCAGCAAAGCTGTTGGAAGTCGCGCCACTGTGTTGGCGTTTCGTCTGTCTCGCAGATGCGCTTGCATGTCGAGAGTCCTGCACCGCTCACCAATGGTTCTTCGCTCTAACTTATTGAGCCGTCGGTATATTCCCAGGCCATCCCCGCCGCGGCTGGCAGGCAATGACGTATGGCACAGGTCATGCTTGTGCCATACAACAACAATCCATCAGTTGGACCAAGTGGTCTCGGTCCTACTCGATGTGCAGACTCAAGGGCACGCGGGAGACAAGTTGCCGATGAAGTCCATGCCTAATCAGATGCGCAGTTCAGGGAACGACGGCCGCATTCGCGACAGTGGCGAAAATTTGCCCGAAGCCGGCCTGGAGTCGTGCATACCTGTGAAAACGCGCGATGCTGCCATCATTGCGGTCGGCGACGTCCACGGAGAATTGGAGGCGTTGCGCGAGATACTGCGTCACGCAGGACTCCTGGGAAACCAGGACCAGTGGATCGGGGGAAACACGATCCTGGTGCAAACCGGAGACGTAATCGACCGAGGACCGAAATCGAAAGAGGCCTATGCGTTGCTGGCTTCGCTGCAATCCGAAGCCCCGAGGACAGGCGGCAAAGTGATTCGGCTCCTCGGCAATCATGAACTCGCGCTCCTTCAAGGGGAATTTTGCTATGCCGACTTTCAAGGAGCAGATGATTTTCGCCGGATCCTTGCGCGCGACGTCTTGGCAGGAGGCGTTCAGGCTGCGTTTGCCGGGCAAGGGTATCTGTTCACGCACGCGGGGTTGCGCACTGAAATAAGGGAGCGGCTTCTTGCTAATGAGGCACGCAAAGCAGGTGTTGGCGAGCCTGAAGTTCTCGCCGACAGGATCAATCGCATCCTCATGGACGCCGTAACGAGCGGAAACTACCTGGATCCAATATTTCATGTCGGCCACAGCCGGGGAGGCCCGCACCCCGTCGGAGGAATCTTTTGGGAGGATGCCTCCGAAATAAAGTCGTCAGCGCAGTCCGGCGGAATTCTTCAGGTTTTTGGGCATACGGTGCAGAAGCAGATTCAGATATCAAGGTGTGCAAGCCTGGTGGCCATCGACATTGGCATGCACCACTACGGGGGCCGGGCATACTTGAAACTTCGGGAGGGCAAGCCGTTTGCCCGGGACGCCGCATCTCGTTATAGAGAGACCTCCAAGCGGACAACGCCGGCGAAAGCGCTTCGTGAATTGGCGGCAGTTCGCCCCGTTGGACTGACATGGGGGCCATTGGATACACGGCTCTCCCTGTTCCAATAATCCTATCCGCATCACAAACGGCCTGCCGACGCCGGCCGGGATCAATGACTAGTCGGATGGGCGGACATGCCCGTCGGCTGCGGACCGTAGGGACCCATTCCAACGCGCCTGGCTAAATTGGAAGCGCGGATGCACTGACACAGTTTCGACATCTCGTCGCGTTGCCGTCAGTCGTTTACTTCGCATCGCCCAATGATGGCTTTGCGCATTCCCCGAGTGATCGCTGCAAGATGCATTGCCGCATCAAGCTCGTTTGCAGGCGTGGCAGGGGCTAGTCCGCAAAATTGTCCCCGTTGAATGGTTTTTCGCGCCTTGCACATCGACTTTCATTGCGTCGTTTTCCTCCCGCTGTTTGTGGTGCGAAGACGCTAGGCTCTGGCACGGTATGTGCTCGGCATGACCGAAGAATAGGAGGGGGGTGATGCGCAACGTTATTTTTATGATGCTGCTCGCTGTCGTGAGCAATAGTGCGGCGGCGGAATGGTCTTTGGTTAGACAAAATGCGTTCGATGGAGACTACATCGACCGCGTCTCCATCCGCCGGGATGGCGAAACTGCATATATGTCCAGCCTGGTCAACTTCGACAGGGCCCGAGCCCTTGGTAACGGCCAACGGTATTTGTCTATGCAGCTGAGTCGGAAGTACGACTGTAAGGACCCTAAATCGCGAATAATCCAAGTCTCCTGGTACGCTGAAACTATGGGATTAGGGCCAATGATCGCAAAGGACGACTACCCCTACAGGTGGGATCTATATGAGGCGAGCGTTCCGACCCAATTACTTTGGAAAATTGCCTGCGGCAAGTAGATTCTTATTCTCAAAGCCCCTCATTGGCGCCGGCTTTTCGTGAACGCAGGCTTTCGAGTGTTGACTGCACGCCACGGTTCGAAAAGGCGTGGGTATAGAATGCTCAACAAGCTCTCCTCAAGAGGACAACATGCGGCTCACCGTTGCTGACGCGATCTCTCCTTCCTACTTCGTGGCCATCGCTGCCATACAGCTTGGATTTTTCCGACAGGAAGGCATCGACATGGAGTTCGTCTTTGCGCCGCGGGCCCCATCGGTTCGATCGGGGGCGCTGAAAAACGGTGACATCGACTTCTTTGTCGGTTCCCCCTACACCGTCCTGCGGTCCTTTCCCGGCTGGCGGGGCGGCGTCCTGCTGTGCGCTATCTCCCACTACGCGTATTGGTTCCTCGCGATCCGCTCCGACATCAAAGGCGAACAGGGAGATGTGAGCGCGGTGAGAGGGTTGCGCCTGCAAGCGGCGCCTGACCCCGGGCTGACTATGAAACGCCTCCTGGAGGAAGCGGGAATCGACTTCGAGCGGGATAAAGTGCAGATCGTCGGCGGTCCCCGGGGCACGAACCCCAACTACGCCTGGGATGGCGTCGACTCCATTGAACAGGGCCTCGCAGACGGTTACTGGGGCAACGGGTTGCGGGCGGACCTGGGCGTGAAAAGGGGCATCGCCAAGATTCTGCTCGACGTGCGCCGAGGTGACGGGCCGCCCGCGGCTCGCACTTGGACGTTCCCGGCGCTCGTGACTACGGAGCGAATGGTGAGGGAGCATCCGGACATCGCCGCGGGGGCCGTGCGGGCCATCGTGAAGACCCAGCGGGCGCTTCGGGCAGAGCCGCAGCTGGCTGCGAAGGCCGCGGAACGCCTGTTCCCAGCCGAGGAGGCGAGTCTCATCGCCTACGAGGTGGCACGGGATGCTCCCTTCTACAACCCGACCATTACCGAGGAGATGGTCGGCCATATCAGCCGGTTCGCCCGCGAGATCGGCGCCCTAAAAGGGGAAGTTCGTTACGACGAAGTGGTCGCAACTCAGTTCGCCCCTCTGTGGCAGGGATAGGGTCCGTGAGTAGCTCCACCTATTGCTGATTCTCTTTCACGGTCAGCTTTTCGCCAACCATACCGGTATAGAAGACTACAAGTCTTACTGGAACTGTCCCAACATTGCGGCCGTTGTGAAAAGTATTCACAACTTCAGCAACCGCCTCACCCGCTTTGAGGCGCTTCACGCCGCCGTTTCTTTGCTCGATCTCCAATTCACCTTCCAGAATAAATGCAAAAGAAGGCACAGGATGGGAATGCCATCCCGTTTGCGCTCCTGGCGCGAGCTCGACAACTAAGCCGGAGACTTCAGCTTTTCCCGACGGATAAACGATTGGTTTTCCGTCCCAGCTAGTGTGAGCTTTCAGGACCGTCGATACCTGTACCTGCGCGGACGGCTCCAGCGCCAACGTCACCTGCTGGAACATCATGGCTATTAGGCTTGAGACGACTAAAGAAGCAATTTTCACGATCAGAGTCCTTGAGGTTGATGGAGTGTCCGGCTATGACTTTGTTGAGTCGCCCAACTGCGATTGGAGAGCCCGGCCTGTCTCGTCATCATAGGATCGACGGGCGTGCCGTATGACAGGGTTCGCGTGATCTGTTTTTCTGATGCCACGAATCGGAAACTATCATGGCGAAAAGGCGGATTCCTCGTGAACGCTCGCGGTCGAACCTAGCGTTCACAAGGAGACTTGCCATGTCCAGGTTCTACACGCTGCAAAGGTTATTCCCCGCGTTCAAGGAAGTGGTCGAGAGCGTCGAGGACCGTGCGCACGAACGCCATCCCACGCAGCAGGTCGGAAAGAAGGCGCCGGCATCCGTTGCCCCCCTGACGCGCTAGGTTGACCACAGCCTACTGATCGTGCGGCGGGCCGGGGCAGTCGGCGTACCGCGCCGATGCCCCGGCCTTTTCACGTCCCTTTCGTTCCCGCGACGCTGGCGTCGGTAACGCCCAGGCGGGCGGATTGCTCGCCTTGCGGAACCCAAAGAGCTCAGGTTCACCCATCTGGATCAGTTTCCAACCTCGAGCATCCAAGGAAGATACACCTTCCAGTTCGGGGCCGATGACGTGGTGCTGCGGATCTACGACAGGGAGGCGGAAATCCGGCAGAAGAGCAGCGCCCAAACGCCAAGCGGCCCCGAAGGGCCGCCCGATCCGCATAGAATCAGCTGCGAATTCGCGCTATTTCCTGGCGGCTTTCACCCCAAGGTAGACCAGAGTGCCGAGGCCGACGAACGGGAGGGCGAGGATGTAGGCCAGTCCGACGAAGGGGGCTGCGAAGAACAGTGCCACATTCTTCACATGTTTGGCGACGCCGGCCCAGTGGGCTGCGAGCAGCTTGCCGCCGAAGTACGCGGTCAGCGCCACGCTGAGAATCGGAAGTGCGATCACGAACGCGAGGCCAATCAGCGGGGCGCCGGCGAGCATCAGCACGGTCTTGGTCCCAGCAGTCAGATGTTCGGTCGCGACGTTGAATCTTTCCGCAGCGGCTTCCAGATTCGCGAGTGCGATTTCGGGGGCGGTCATTGTCAGTGTGGTCGTTCTCATGATGTTCTCCGTTTCTTTTCGTTTCACTGTTGCTCACCTTGTGTTTTGCATAGGCTGTGCCAGCTCAGAAAAACAAGCGCATTGGTTTAAAAAATCGTTATGTAATCAATAGATTGCGTCGTCGCAATCGCAACCGTGCACCTGGGCGCTCGCCCGCGCATTCGGGCGCCGAAGTATGAAATTCCTATGCATTGCAGATGTCCCATAGCAAATTCCCCAATGAAATCAGTTGAAACCGTGGAGAGCGCCATGCCTGCTTTTTGTATGCGTCTGAGTGGCAGGGCCGCGCTCCCCGCGCGGCGTTTCTGGTAACTACAAGGGATAAGGAAATGTAATCGCGCCGTCACGCTCCTGTCAGGGCCCATCCACTACAAGCAACGTACAGGTGTGGAGGTTGTTCAATTGATGGCGACAGGTTTGACCAAGCTCCATCGCTGGAAATACGGAGAGGAGGTCGGCCATGTTTCTTTCAAGGAAAACGTCGAGGGTTCGGCAACGGGAAGCGGAAGATGCCCGGAGGAACCGCCTCGAGATCGTCAAAGCGCTGTCACTGGCCAACTACTCAAAACAGGGGGACACCATGAAATCCCCCGGATCTTCCGTCAACCCTCGCGAAATACGACGCAAGTTGGGCCTGAATCAAAAGGAGTTCTGGACCCGGATCGGAGTGACTCAGAGCGGCGGGTCGCGTTACGAAAGCGGTCGCAAGATGCCTACGCCGGTCAGGGAGATGCTTCGCTTGATCCACGTCGAGCGCCTCGACCTGTCCAAGGTCAAGAAAGTGGATTTCGACATCATCGACCTTCTCAAGTCTGAAGACCCGAAACTTTACCGGAGGCTGCGCAAAGCGTTGCGGGTCAAGCCGAGAAAAGCCGGCGAGCGCGGCGGTGCTCGGGGGAAACGGGCCGTTCGTAGCTTGCCTCGGACTGGTAGGCGCTTGACCGAAAGCTGGGAATGACAGGGCGGCTGGGTTTTCACCTGATGATGTGTCGCGCCTGTGCCGACGTCGACAAGCAAATGAAATTCCTGCGCCGCGCGATTGGCAAAATGAAATGCTCCTTATCGAGCGTTGATGTGGCACTGTCGCCGGATGCGCGAGCGGGTCAGCGGGCAAGCGACGACCGCACTGCGTCGATCTGCTGATCTATCTGAATGGCAATGTGCCCTGTCAGCTCAAGACCGCGGTCTTCGAAGACGTCGGCGGCTGGATAGGCATTCGCCCAGGCTCGTACTACCGCGTCGCGATGCCGAATCAGCGCCTCGACTTGTGGGCGAAACAGCAGCATCATGGCGCCGATCCAGCGATTGACCGGCCAGGACGGGAACGCGTGATCGATCACGAAACGGTCGAGCATGCGAATGACATCGTCTGCGGCGTACCAGGCTTCTGCCGTCACCCAGCGATTGACCGCGAACAGCCCGATTGGCCGCCCATACGGATCCATCGAAATGGCGATCAGGTGCGAAAGCGCTTCATCGTTCGCAGGCCAGGGTTCGGCACCGGAATACGGTACGGGCTTTGCGCTGGCCGGCATGCCCGGCGCGCGCAGGAAAGTGTGGAAATGTCCGTTTTCACCCAAGGCATTCCGATGTGCATGGTAGTAATACTGTGCGTGCGAATTTCGGTCAAACACGTCATCCGGTGGATAGTGTTCGTATTCATAGAAGGTACCGTGGCCGCGCAGGACCTCGCCTACGACATTGAGACCGGCCTTTTCCAGAACGCGCAGGCAGTCAAGCACCTCCTCGCCCGCCGCAGCCATCGATTCGAGCCGAGACCGCGGCAGGTTTTGGATCGCGGGAATTTGGAGTGACGGCAACCGCGGTCGGAAGCGGTCTCTCGTTGGAATGTCACTCATCACGTGAATCCCGCGACATTGGCAGTGAGCGCCGTCGCTTCACTTCATTTGGCCGCACAGGGATTGGCTTTGGGTGCGCACGGATTTTTCGCTGCACACGGGTTGGACTTGCCCGCTTGGGCAGGCCTGAACGTTTTCTGCAGGTCGGCCGTATAGGCCGTGAGCGCCGCGAGCTGCTTTGAATCCCAACCGAGCGGCTTCGTCGCCATCGGCACTACAAGGCAGAACTGAACCATTTCATCGAGGTTGATGCGTTTCAAGCCGCCTTGCTCCTTGGCCATCGCGACGTAATGCGGGTAAGGGTTGGCAAAGGTGTTCTGAAACGCCGCGCCGCCTTGATGGCAGGTATTGCAGGAGAGGCCGTTGGTGCTGAGTTTGGTGTCCTTCCACAGGGATTCGCCAAGCTGCAGCAGCTCGGCGCGCTCGCCGGTGGCAAGTTTGGTTCCCTTGGGACGTGTGACAAGTCGGGGATCAACTTTGCTGCGGGCAGCGGCGCAAGGATTTCTGGCGGCACACGGATTCTTCTTCTCTGCGCTTGGATTGCTGCGAGTGCGAGGTGAACACGGGCTGCACGGCGCGGCGGCATGCGCGAGCGGTCCGCCCATGCCGATTGCGAATACGCCGGCAAGTGCGGCTCGAAGAGGCTTTGCGCGTGGGTTCATGATTAGCTCCTTGGAAGTCAGCTGCTGAGGGTGCCGTCGGCCCGACTGAGCGGGTCGACGACTTATCTCGTCTTGGATTACTGCATCTTGGCTGCGCAAGGATTCTTGGCCGCGCACGGATTGGATTTCGCGGCACACGGACTGGCTTTGGCTGCACAGGGATTCTTTTTCGCCGCGCAAGGATTCTTCTTTGCCGCACAGGGGCTCGCGGTTTTTCTCGGCGCGCAAGGGTTTCTCGCAGCGCAGGGATTTTGCGCCAAGGCGGGACCGCCAAGCCCCATGGCCAAGATGCCGGCATAAGCGAGTCGCATCGATCTATTGCTTAATTTCATTTCAGGCCTCCGTAGGTGGTGAATGACGGCGGGGAAGAGTCCCTTCCGCTGGCTAATTGGTCGAACAATCCCCCGGAGCCTTACAGATTCGCCAGAAATAATCGAAGCGTGAGAAAAATGCTTAACCGGCTGTAAGGCGGCGACCGCTGGTTCGACTAAAGGTATTGGGTAAAGCCAGATGGCACGCTGTACTGCGCATCGATCGACACCGTGCCGTTTGCGCGGCCGTCGCTCCAGGACGTTCTGAACGCGGTAGACTTTGTCACCAAGAACAACTATCCCGCACGCGGTGAAGCGTAAGGACAATTGCTCTCGAGGAGGAAAAGCTATGTCGACAATCCGGCTGAAAAATATCAAGGCGTGCGTGTTCGACGCTTATGGCACCTTGTTCGACGTCAACAGCGCGGCGGCACAGGCGAAGGACGAACTTGGCGAGAAATGGCAGCCGCTCGCCGATCTATGGCGTACGAAGCAACTTCAATACACCTGGCTGCGCGGCTTGATGGGCAGGCATGTCAATTTCTGGCAGGTCACGGGCGACGCCCTCGACTATGCGATGGCGAGCCTGAAGTTCGACGATCCGGCGCTTCGCGGTCGGCTGATGGATCTTTATTTGCGGCTGCGAGCCTATCCCGAAGTGAAGGAGACGCTGTCGCGGCTCAAGTCGGCCGGGATGAAACTGGCCATTCTCTCTAACGGCGAGCCGCGGATGCTGGCTTCCGCCGCTGAAAATTCCGGCATCGCCGAAATGCTGGATGCAATCCTTTCGGTAGAGGCGGTCAAGGTCTTCAAACCGCATCCGTCGGTCTATCGTCTGCCGCAAGAAAGATTCAAACTCGCCCCCGAAGCGATGTGCTTTCTGTCGTCAAATGCGTGGGACGCGCATGCGGCCAAGGCTTTTGGCTATCGGGTTCTCTGGTGCAATCGTTTTGCGCAGGCCCCGGAACGGATACCGGAACCTCCCGACGGCGTGATCGAGACGCTGGCGGCACTGCCGGAGATTGTCGTCTGACGCGCTCAGTGGCCAGAATCGAGTCGTAAGACCAACCCCCGGGATACCGCGGTTCCCTGTCGGCCCCGAGCAAGGTGTCCACACTGCACCCGGGAGCACGCCCAGTGCAAACTGGCCCGCCAGGCGTTCGGCGTAAAGCGCTCGCCGCCGCCTTATGTGACCTTATGGTCAAAAGCTCAGGCTGGCAGCTCCTGCCTTGAATTTTTCGTGGATGACGCTGGCGCCGGCAATGGTTACGCCGTCAATGAAGTCTTCCTGGGCATAACCGCGCGCCTTCACGCAGGGTGGGCAGGCAACCACCATCCCGCCGCGTTTGATGAAGTCTTCTATCAAGGTCTTTAGCGGATCGAACGGCTGTACCTGGGTCATGTCTATGCTCCGCCGCCGAACGAGATCGACTGCTGAGCTTGTCAAGAAGGCGCAAACCTTCAGGCCTGCCGTAATTCCACCGCATGCCACCGTAAATGCGACCGACGATAGTTCGTGGTCCGCGCCTCTTGTCATCAGCACGACTAGTTCTCGGGATTCTTCAGACATGATTGGGCTCCTGGTGTATTCGATTGAAAGTGATGCCAGAGACCGCCTCGGTCGGCGATCCAGCGCAGGGCGATCATACCTATCCCCTTGTCATCAGGGAAGGAAGCAGGACTGAGGCAACTCTTCGGATTACCGCAAGGGAGCTGACGCTGCCGTCCGCCTCGCCTTTCTCGAAATCCTGTTCGATACGCCCCATCTGGTTGGTCACGTGAGCGAAACACACGACTGCCTTTCCGCGCGCGCTTGCGAATGCGTAGAGGGCCGCGGCCTCCATCTCCACTGCGAGCAGCCCTATCGATTTCATCCTGGTGATCGCGTCATCGGTCTCTCGGAACGGCGCGTCCGTCGTCCATGTTGCGCCCCGCTCAACGGCTACACCGATGCCGTCGAATCCGCCGTCGAGAAGGGAGAGGAGCGCAGGATCGGCCGCGCTGAATTCCGAGGCAGGCAGGTAGTGATAGCTTGTGCCCTCATCACGCAGGGCTTTTTCGATCAGAACGAAGTACGGTGGCGGGTGCAGTTCAACGAGTTGTCCCGCGGAAGTGATGCTGATCAGAAGCCGGCAGCCCGAGGCAAAGAGTTCCTCCGCCACCAGGACTGCGAAGGGCGCTCCGACGGCGCAACCAAGCAGCCCAAGCTCCAATCCTTCCACGCATCCGCGATAGAGTTCGGTGTGATAGCAGGCCCAGGAACGATCGATCTGTGCTCGACCGTCATCGCGCAGTCGGCGAACCAGGTCTCCGTCGGGATCGAGAACGCACACCGCAGGGACACTCACAATCCCGAGGCCTTTTTGGCGGCGCGCTTCGCGCAGCAGGGATTCTGGCGTGAATGCGCTGGGTGCGTCATGGCGCTTGTGCTGCAATAATGGCACGGGCATGCGGAACTCCGACCAGGCAAGACCTGGTATTGTATTCGGCCACAAGGCGATCGATGAGAGGGGGTGGTGTAGGCTTCCGCGCTATCCCGATGGCTGGCTTCGTTGGGCTAGCGTTGAGCGCGGCGAAATTTTGATTCGATCAACGGATTTGCGAACGGGACTCGCGATGACTTCAAATCAGAGCATCAGGTTTTTCGATACCCAGTTCCAGACGCAGGTTGCGGGCAGCGACTTCGCGCTGAATCCGTTCGAGAAGGCCGCTCTTCCTTTCGTGCATGGCCGTGTTCTGGATCTCGGCTGCGGATTGGGCAACCTGTGCATTGAAGCCGCGCGGAGCGGCGCGGAGGTTGTCGCGGTCGACGCGAGCGAGACTGCGGTCCGGCGGATCCGGGAGACCGCGGCGGCTCAGGGTCTCAGAATTGAACCGGTGCTCGCAGACCTTTCAAGCTACGCGATCGCAGGGGAGTTCGATACGATCGTGGCGATCGGGTTGCTGATGTTTTTCGAACGGGCCCGCGCGCTCGCGCTCCTCGATGAGATCCAGACCCACGTCGCAGCAGACGGACGAGCAATCATCAACGTGCTTACGGAGGGCACGACCTACATGGGCATGTTCGAGCCGGGGCGCTACTACCTTTTCGGAGGCAATGAGCTGGAGGAGCGGTTCACGGGGTGGCGCATCCTTCTGTCGAAGCACGACAGCTTTGACGCACCGGGAAAGACAAGAAAAGAGTTTGCCACAATCGTCGCACGCAAGGGGTAAACGGACACCACGGATGCGTGAGCAAAGAGGCCGCCGCATCCATCATATGGAGCTGCTTGATTTTGCGTGGCTCCCCGAACGGCGGGCGGGGAGCAGGTCATCGAGAACACTCTCCCAGACGACGACCACTGTAGCGCATTGATACAGGCAGTTCGAAACCTTGTACCGCAGTTATTAGCGTCGCAGTTCCTTGAAGCGTATCTTCGTTTACAGTCAATCTCCCCGTGCCGCGGGAACGAGGAGGACTGTCGCAACTCACTTTCCATTTGAATTGTCCGTCCGCCCCCTGCAAGTCTTGAAGGAGGCATCCGGTCTGCGCCTTAACGAAGGCCTGCGGTTGGTCAACATCTTCTTCGCTGATGCACACGGCACGAGTGCCTGATTGGGGAAGGGGAAGGGGAAGGGGAAGGTTTCCAGGCACTGTCAAGCCGAACGGCAGTTTCGGAACGGCAACCTTTGTGGTGATCTCCCATTTCCCTGGCGCCACATCGCCAACTGCCCGAACTTCTATCGGAGCCAAGAATACGCATAAGAGCAGGCTTTGGACCAAGAAGTGCATTGGAGACTCCCTAATTGCGGTATTCAATAGAGTGTTTTCGGCAGGCAGTCGTTCAGAAATCGACCGCTGGTCGGGGAGTCACACGCGCCGTCGGCTTCTCATCGCCAATTTGGCATTTTCGACAGCGGTTTCCCCGGACTCCGCGGATTCGCATGGTCGTAATCGCAAGTTTGTCACGCTCTAAAAGCGTTTTCCGGCGAATTGGACGCAGCCCCGCCCGGGCACGCAACGTGCTCAATGAACGATTGAGCCCCTCTACGGTTAGGAACCATGCGCAAACAATCTGTACTGCTTTCAGCGATCAGCAGCGACCTATCGCGTCGGCCCCTGAACAGGACGGCGCTCGCCGACACAATCATATTGCGCCAACCTGCGAGTGACCATTCCGGCGCAAAAACCGGCGACCCGCTTATGCTTCGCCGACTGTACCTGGCTTGGCGCTATTACACTCGTCTTGATTACTCCTGGCACCTTGCCTGGCACAAAGCCGCGCGCCCGAATTAGCGGCCGAAATCCGGCGAATCGAAGCCGGTTGGCAGAGGCATTCCCAGCTCCCCGCCGAATTGTTTTGCGCTCGCCCGACGGACAGCGCGCTGGACGAACCCATCGGTCATGCGGCAACGGACCTTGCTTGCGGTGAGGCGAAGCTTGAGCAGGTCCTCAGGATTGCGAAGGTTAACAAGAAATGTAATCGTGCCGTCACGCTTCTGCAGAGGTTAACAAGGAATGTAATCGTCGCGTCATGCTCCTGTCCCGGTCCATCCACTACAACTACATACGGGTGTGGAGGTTGGTCAATCGGAGGCGATAGGTTTGGCCAAGCTCCGTCGATGGAAATGCGGAGAGGAGGTCAACCATGTATCTTTCAAGGCAAGCGTCAAGGGCTCGGCAACGCGAAGCGGAGAATACCCGCAGGAACCGCCTCGAGATCGTCAAAGCGCTGTCACACGGTCAGATCACGCGCCGTGAGCTCCTCAAGTGGGGCCTCTTCACGGCCGCCGGCGCGCTGGCGTGGAAGCAGGGGCTGAATCCGTTCGTAAGGAGCGCGTACGCCTCGATTCCCACCGGCTCCCCGCGCAGCCCGCTGTTCGGCGTGCAGCCGTTCTCGGCGCCGATGCCGCGCTTCGACCTGATCCCACGGCACGCCAACCCGCTCACCTATCTGAATCCGGCGCCAACGAGGCTTGCGAACACCATCCAGCAGCTTTGCGATCCGCGGTTGCCCGGGGTGGTGGCGGGCGATACCGGCCCCGTCGAAGGACGCCCCCCAGGGGAGATCTGGGCCCACCAGCGCTGGGATGAGTATCTGCCCCAGATCGCCATGGAGGTAACCCAGGAAGGGGCGAAGACCAATACCGTCTACAACCCGGGCGTTGCCTCGAACCACAATTCCGGGATCGACCCGGCAGCGCCCATTCCGCTCAAATTCCATCCGGGTTTCCCGACCCAGGACCCGAACTCGGTGTGGACGTTCAACGGCACCATTCCGCCCAAGCTCGCGATCAGCCGTTATGGCGAGTGTGTCCTGTTACGCCACCACAACCGATTGCCCTACGACAGGACACAGAACAACGGCTTTGGCGTCCATACCATCAGCACGCACGAACACAACGGCCATCACGGCGCCGAAAACGACGGCTTCACCGGTGCGTTCTTCTACCCGGGCCAGTTCTACGACTACCACTGGCCCTGGGTGCTGGCCGGCTGTTTCAGCATCAACACCGCGGCGACCGATATCCGCGCGAGCACGCCCAACGGCTCGGGCGGCCTCACCAAGATCCCGGGCGACTGGCACGAGACCATGAGCACGCACTGGTTCCACGACCACATGTTCGAGCACACCGCCGAGAACGTCTACAAGGGCAACGCGGCGATGAGCAACATCTACAGCGGCCTGGACCGGGGCAACGAGGCGATCAACGACGGCGTGAACCTGCGGCTGCCGAGCGGCACCGCGAAGGACTACGGCAACCTCGAATACGACGTCAACCTGATGCTCGCCGACAAGGCCTTCGACCAGGATGGCCAGCTCGTTTTCGACATTTTCGATCGCGACGGATTCCTCGGCGACCTGGTGACGGTCAACCTCACCTACAAGCCGTACTTCGAAGTCGAGCGGCGCAAATACCGTTTCCGCATCCTGAACGCCTCGGTGGCGCGCTTCTACAAGATCATGCTCTCCGATGCCTCGCCCATGATCCAGATCGCCAACGACGGCAACCTGCTCCCCAAGCCCGTGGTCCTCACGCGCCTGGACGAGATCGGCATCGCCGAGCGCTACGACATCGTCATCGACTTCTCCCGCTACCGCATCGGCGAGCGGGTCCGGATGGTGAACCTCCTCGAGCACGAGGACGGCAGGAAGCCGGAGGATTCGCTCTCGCTTGCCGAGGCGCTCTCGGGCAAGTCCTCCGATCCCGGCGTCGGCGCATTCCTCGAATTCAGGATCGTGCGCGATCCGGCCCGGCCCGATGTGAGCCAAGTGCCTGCGACGCTCATCCCGAACCCGGATCTGTCCGCCATTCCGGTGGCACGGATCCGCGAGTTCGAGTTCAAACGCGGCGCCGATCAGCCGCTCTCGACCGCCGATGGCTCGGCGAGCGAAGGCGAATGGGGCATCAGGACCGACGGCGGGGACACGCTCGCCGCGGCCTACAACCGGATCTCCGCGGCGCCCAGGTTCGGCACGCGCGAAGTATGGAGACTGAAAAACGGCGGCGGCGGCTGGGATCACCCGATTCACATTCACTTCGAGGAAGGCCAGATCCTGTCGCGCGACGGCAGCGCCTCCAAGGTCCCGGCTTGGGAGCGCGGGCGAAAGGACGTCTACCGGCTGCGGCCCGGCGGGGAAGTAGTCCTCACCATGCAGTTCCGGGATTGGGGCGGGATGTTCATGCAACACTGCCACAACACCACGCACGAGGATCACGCCATGCTCATGCGCTGGGAGATCGACGGCGGCGGTGCGCCGTACCTCCGGCCGCTGCCCACTCCGATCCCGCGGCCCCAAGGGTGCACCTTCAAGGACCCGGTCGACCGCAGCGGCCCGTCGGCTTGAAAGGAGAAAGCGATGAAGGTCTATCGATTCTTGTTGAGTCCGGTGGTGCTTTCGCTTGCGCTCACAGGGTGGACGGCTTGGTGGGCGAGCACCCCGGTGCGGGCGGCCGACAACTGGAACACCCTGTCGGTGCCGATCGACGGCACGGTGGCCGGCTCGCCGGAGAGTGTCAGGTTCTTCGGCCAGGCCACGGTCGAGAGCAAGATCTCGCCCGACCCCGATTTCAATCGGCCCACGCTCGTGCTCACCATCGATCTCAGCCGCGTTCGCGGCGTGGGGTCGTTCACGAGGGCAAGGTACGTCATCACCGGTCCCGAGCAGCTGAACCGGAGCGTGTCGGTGTCCCATTTTCTCGAGTTCAGTTTCCCGTTCACGAAGAGCGGGGGCGACCTCTCGACGGCGCGCGCCGGCACCGCGTCCTTTGCGCTCACCGTTGACCCCACGACCGGAGCAGTGTCCTCGGCAACGGCTTCGGTCCGATAGCCGCATCGACACTGCACGAGCCGGCTGGCCATGCGCGCGGGCGCTTTGCCGGCTTTGACTGCGGGCCAATCAAGGAGACTGAAATATGATGCGAGCCAACATCCGCGCCGGCGCCGGCTCAGCCGCAGCAGCGTTCACTCTCGCCGCGGCGTTGCTCACCATGGCCGCCCCGGCGGTGCGCGCGCACGAGGCTTCTCACCACGCGCCGGGTGCCGCCGCCGCGAGTGGGGGCAAGGACGCGGCTCCCTCCGCGCGCACATCGCGAAACCGCTACGGGGCGAATTACTTTCCCAACGTCGAGCTGACCACGCATCTCGGCACCAAGGTTCGCCTTTACGACGACCTCTTGAAGGGCAAGTCGGTGGCCATCAACGTGATGTTCACCGACTGCAAGGACGTGTGCCCGCTCGAGACCGCGATGCTCGGCGAGGTGCAGAAGATCCTCGGCGAGCGGGTCGGCAAAGACATCTTCTTCTACTCCCTCAGCATCGATCCGGAGCGCGACACGCCGCAGGTGCTAAAGGCCTACGCGGAGAAGTTCGGCGCAGGGCCGGGATGGCTGTTCCTCACGGGCAAGATGGAGGACATCAAGCTCGTCACCCAGAAGCTCGGGCTCCTGCGCGCGAGAGAAGCCGAAACCCGCGACGGCCACAGCGCAGTCCTGGTGGTCGGCGACGAGCCCAGCGGCCAGTGGACAAGAAAGCACGCGCTCGACAATCCGCGGTTTCTCGCCGCGATGCTGGGGACGTTCTTCGGCTGGCGCGATGAACAGCCGCAGCCAAGCTACGCCCAGGCGCGCCCGATGGAATACCAGAACGGGCAGTACCTCTTCCAGAGCCGCTGCAGCGCTTGTCATAGTGTTGGGCAAGGACAAGGCGACAAGGTGGGGCCCGATCTGCGCGATGTCACCACGCGGCGCGAACGCGCCTGGCTTACCCGCTACATCCAGTTTCCGGATCGGGTGCTCGCCGCGCGCGACCCAATCGCCACCGCGCTGTTCGAAAAGTTCAGGGTCCGGATGCCGAACCTGGAGCTGTCGCGGGACGAGGTGGCCGCAGTGATCTCGTACCTGGAGTCGCGAAGCAGCGATCTGCGCGTTCAGGCGAACAAGCGGCCCTTGCCCGCACGCTGACGCGGCTTCCTTCAACGTGAGCTTGTACGCCGGCGCCGCCTGTAATGCGTTGGTGTTGAGCAGGCCCTCAGGATTACGAAGCTTGACAAGAAATGTAATCGAGTCGTCACGCTCCTGTCAGGGTCCATCCGCTACAAGCACATGCAGGTGCGGAGGCTGGTCAATCGAAGGCGACAGGTTTGACCAAACTCCATCGCTGGAAATGCGGAGTAGAGGTCAACCATGTTTCTTTCAAGGAAGGCGTTAAGGGCCGGCAACGGGAAGCGGAAAACACCCGGAGGAACCGCCTCGAGGTCGTCAAAGCGCTGTCACATGATCAGATCGCCATGGAATCGCCAGGATCTTCCGTCAGGGCTCGCGAAATACGACGCAAGTTGGGCCTGAATCAAAGGGAGTTCTGGACCCGGATTGGAGTGACTCAGAGCGCCGGGTCGCGTTACGAAGGCAGTCGCAAGATGCCTAAGCCGGTCTGGGAGCTGCTTCGCTTGGTTCACGTCGAGCGCCTCGAGCTGTCCAAGATCACGAAAGAGGATTTCGACATCGTCGACCGTCTCAAGTCCCAAGACCCGGAACTCTACCGGAGGCTGCGCCAAGCGTCGCGGGTCAAGCCGAGAAAAGCCGGCGAGCGGGGCAGTGCCCGGGGGCAACGGACCGTTTGTATCATGCCTCGGACTAGCGAGGCGCAGGTCGAATAGGGGCTGTGTCCACAGTAAGCGCTGATGGAAGCACGCAATCGTGCAATTGAACCTCCACCCTGGAGTCAGGCAGTGAAGGATGCGGGTATCCAGTTCGATTGATCCCCGACGAACCGCTTTTCATTTCGGCAGTTGCGTTGCTGCCCATCCCCGACCCGGTCAAGAGTGAGAATTCCTGGTTGGCGAGGATGGCGCTGACCTAACGGGGCGCCGATTCGTTCGGACTGAACTGATGTCCACCAGTGCTAAGCGGCAGAAGCTTGCATCGGGACCCGCTCCGGTGGCCTGAATGTAGGTGAGCAAGGAAGTGTGGTCGCCCTTCATCAAGTTCACTATGCAGCTCGCCTTGTCGTAGGTGCCCATGATCCGACGCAGGATGTGATTGAAGTCGGCGAGCGATTCAGGCGATACAAGTGCTGCAAAACGCCGGCCCAGCAATTCGGTGCGCGGTCGTCCCAGCATGTCGATGCTACTCAGGCTGGCCTTTTCGATATCGCCGTAACGGCTCAGGGTGCAATAACCGAGGGGAGCTGAATCGTAGAGTTCGTTAATGGTAGCCTCCAGCTCCATCCTCGCCTGGCGCAGTTCCTCGTTCTGAAGTTGCAGCTCGGTCTGGTAGACCTCGAGCTCCTGGACCAGCTTGCGGAGGTCACTCGTGGTCACGGTGTTTTCTCCTCGACCAGAAGAATCTCAAGCGCTTTCTCAGCGTGGGGGTTTTCTGCTGTTAAGGCAGGCGAAAATCCAAATCGTATATTGGACTGATTCAGTCCCAATTAGTTCACCATAGCCTGGGTGACTGAGATGGACAGCAAATGCGCTGTGAAATTCGCTTGCCTGTCGCACCCCAAACCTCCGATCGGCTTCGCGACCGGAGAAATCAGAGACGGTGTTTTTCGTTCAAAAGGATTTTGCTCTTACCCTGACACAAATTTGGCACAGTGATCGCGTCCGAATTCCGCCACTCAATGCGGCCGCGGAAGAGGTTCCTTGGCCTGAGTCGTGACAAGCTCGGCAATGAAGCTCGCAAACGGCGCGATTCGCGCGAAAGAGCTCGCCTGCTCGAGCGCATCCATGTATTCCTTGCGCCTCTCTACCGGAATCACCGTCCACACGTAGCCCGCAGGAACGAGCATCAGGTTCATCAAGAATCTCGCGAGTCGGCCGTTTCCATCCATGTAAGGATGGATGTAGGCGAAAACGAGATGACCTAGCACCGCCCGTACTTGGGGCTCGGCTTCCGCTTCCAGAAGCGCGAAGAGCACCGGCATGCAATCCCGAACCGCTTCCTTTGCGGGAGGAACGTGGAGCGCGCCGCGAATGAACACTTGATCGTTGCGATATCCGACGAGGTCGGAGGCTTTGAGAATGCCCGCTTGCACGCTTGGACTGAATAGGGCTTGATACCAGCGCGGCAGGGCGTTACGAAACACCGTACCTGCATTCTCGCCCTTGATGATTCGTAGCAGATCTTCCTTGACTAGGTTGTGAGTCTCGAAGTAGCCGCGCGCTGCCATGGCATCGCGAGCAGCGCCATCCTTCTCGTCTCGATCTGGATTCCAGTTCCCGTCGCGGATTCTTTCGATGAGCGGCGCCGTAACGCGATAGCCCTCTATTGATAGCGAGTGATACGCGTCGGTGACGTAGCGCGCCTCGATATCTTTGAGAAGCGCGTCGATGTCCTTTGGAGCGCCGGGCGCGGGCGGAAACGCCGCGATGACTCCCCCTCTCATATCCGCCCACATCAAGCGCAGCCTCTGCACGTAGGGCGACTCGGGTCGCCCGCCGGGTAAGAGAATGGTGGGCGGTGGTCTCTGAAACGGGTCTACTTCGTTCACGCCGTGGCCTGCACTGCGCATGGCGCCCACGATTTCATCGACGAGCGCAGCTCGGCCTATGGCGCGCAAACCGCCGGCCAGGCGTCCGGCCACCGAGGGATGCGGACCGTCGAGCAATATTCGCAGCAAATCGGAAACGTCCGGCAACGACCGGAGAGCAATCTGAGCTGCCATCTCGTGCTGTACGAAGAACGTCGGACTCGCAGCCACGAGAGCTGCCGCAAGCTCAACAAGGCGGAGCCCGCCAGAATCCGGTACCGACGACGAGGGCAGCAGCTTCGCGGCCTTGTAGATGAAGAGCGAGCACCCATGGGGTAGTTCAACAGTCTGGTTCGCGCCCTCGGTCGCCCAGACTTGAACCTGCTTCGGAACGGTTCTTTCGCCGGACCGCAGTAACACCGACTGTTCTGGGTTGATGTGCCAGCGATCGCCGAAACGCTCTTGGGCGTAGTCGGCAATGAACTCTCGCATGTTGGCGTACCAAGCCGTGCTATCCCCGTCGGGCTCGTCGGGACGCCGCAGGATATACCAGCCACGGATGACCTGTTTTAAGAAGCCAGCGCGCAGCAGAGCCTCGCGATGTGCGCGCGAAAGCTTCGGCCCGGGGATCGCCCGAAGTCCTTTATCCTGGAGTCCCTTTAGGGCTTGCAGGGCGGACGCGAGTTTTTCATGTTGCTTGGGCACAAGAGTTGGATGCTAACTGTTGCAATAGTGTATTGTATTCGAACACAAGAGTTTAATGATTGCAAGTACACGAGTATGGCGATATTCTATTGATTTTTAGTACAGTTTAGCGGCTCCTATCGGGGCCGGCCGATGGAATACGTGAAGTGTTCGAGGGCGAGCTATTTGACTGGCACGCCGACGAGTATCTATCTGCGTTGCAGAGGAGCAGTATGGGGGTCAAATTCGACGTCAGTGAGGGCGCTGCGCGCCGCGGAGGTGCAAATCCGCCGATGCCGACTCCGTCGCGCGCACTGTTCGCCGTTGCCGTGGCAGTTAGCGGCGCGCTGTTGCTGGTGCCAGGAATTGCGGGTCTCAACCCGCAGCAGGCACGGACCGCGGCAGTGGTGGTGCTGGCGATCGGTCTCTGGTCCACCGCCGTGATCCCGGCATTCCTCGGCTCGCTGGTGTTCCTGTTCGCCGCCATGGTGCTGGCAGTGGCCCCGGCCAGCGTGGTCTTCTCCGGATTCCATTCCGCGGCGATGTGGCTAGTGTTTGGCGGGCTGGTGCTCGGTCTGGGCGTGCAACGCGTCGGTCTCGACGTTCGGCTGGTGCGCAATCTCCTGGAACACCTGCCGCGGGGTTATCTGGCCCTGATCTACAGCATCTTCGCGGTCGGCCTGGTGCTCGCGTTCGTTATCCCTTCGGCCTCGGGACGCGTGGCCATACTGGTGCCGATCATGCTGGCTCTCGCTGGCCGTCTCGGCTTTGCCGAGGGGTCACGCGGCTCCACCGGACTGGTATTGGCCGCAACCATGGGAACCACGGTACCCGCCTTTTCGATTCTCCCGGCCAGCGTGCCGAACATGGCGCTCTACGGCGCGGCCGAGAGCGCTTACGGCATCCAACTCACCTACGGAGAATACTTCGCCCTCAATTTCTCGGTGCTCGGGGTGAGCGCGCTTGTCGTTCAGCCGCTGCTGATCGGTCTGTTGTTTCGCGATACCCCGCGCCCTCTAGAGGCCCGCGACGCGAACCTGCCGTGGAGCTGGGCAGAGCGGCGCCTTTTGGCAATCCTGCTGGTTGCGTTGGTGCTGTGGGTGACCGACACGCTGCACGGGGTCTCCCCGGCCTGGGTGGCGCTGGGTGCGGCACTTCTCTGCGTTGCCCCGCGTATCGGCCTACTGCCGCCCGCGGCGGTGGCCCGGGATATCGATTACGCCCCGCTGCTGTTCCTTGCCGGGATTGTCGGTCTGGGCGCGATTGCCACCCACAATGGCCTCGGCACACTCATCGCCGACCGATTGCTCGCCGTGACGGCGCTTGCCCACGGGTCCGACGCGGCAAACTTCGCGACTATAGCTGGCATCGGCGTGGTGGTCGGAATCGTCACCACGATGCCGGCGCAGCCGTCGATCATGGTGCCGCTCGCGCAAGGCATGGCCGACGCCACCGGCTGGTCGCTTGGTGCGGTGCTGATGGCGCCAGTTGCCACCTGGTCGATATTTCCGTTCCCGTACCAGGTGCCGCCGCTGGTGATCGCCATTGCACTGGCCAACCTGCGAATTCTCGAAGTGCTCCGCTTATTGATCGCCTATTTCGTGTTCGGTCTCTTAGTGACGCTGCCGCTTCATTTCTTCTGGGGGCGTTGGCTCGGCTATTTCACTGCGGTCCGATGACTGCCGGCCGAGCACGTTTAGTATTTTTCCGACAGTTAGATGACTCGCTCACCCGCCGCAAGCGGCGGGTGAGCGGCCAATGGGCCTCCTGGGTAAATTGAAATCAGCAGGCAGACATCAAGCGCGCGAAGGAGTATTGGCATGACCACCAAGAGAGAGCGAAAAGGCCATTCTCGCGGCGACTGGATTTCGGCTGAGCGTGCGGCCTTCGGATGCGAAGGTCAGAAAGGCTGCCTGAAGCGGAGAGACGAAGGAAGGGAAGCTATCACGCCTTGGTGCGTGCTGTGGCGAAGTCTGGATCACTCCCTGCCAGTGGAGTTACCAAATTTGTACCGAGTTGGCTCCCCGACCAGGGCTCGAACCTGGGACCTGCGGATTAACAGTCCGTCGCTCTACCAGCTGAGCTATCGGGGATCTGGGCGAGGCGCGATTCTAGTTGGTTGGCGTCCTCGGGTCAACGCGCTGACCGGGCAATGGTCTGCGAGGCGTCGCGCTAGGCAATGACCTTCGCGATCGAGTCGGCGACGTAATCGACGTTGCGCGAATTGAGCGCGGCGACGCAGATGCGCCCGCTGTCGACGGCGTACACCGAGAATTTCTCGCGCAGCTTGGTGACCGCGTCCTTCGACAATCCGGAGTAGGAGAACATGCCGCGCTGCTTGGTGACGAAGCTGTAGTCGCTGCCGGGAACGCGTGCCTGCAGTTTTTCGACCAACTGGCGCCGTATGTCGCGGATGCGCTCGCGCATGCCGCCCAATTCCTTCTCCCACAGCGCGCGCAATTCGGCGTTTCCAAGCACTGTCGCGACGATTTTTCCGCCGTGCGTCGGCGGATTCGAATAATTGGTGCGCACCAGCCGTTTGAGCTGCGAGAGCGCCCGGGCAGCGTCGTCGGTGGTGTTGGTGACGATGCTGAGCGCGCCGACCCGCTCGCCGTAGAGCGAAAACGACTTCGAAAACGAGCTCGACACGAACACGGGCATCCCGGCGCGGGCAAAGCGGCGCACTGCTTCGGCGTCGGCATCGATGCCCGCGGCGAAGCCCTGATAGGCAAAATCGAGAAACGGCACCAGAGAGCGCGCCGCAACCGTCTCTTGCACGGCCGCCCATTGCTCGGGGGTGAGATCGACCCCGGTGGGGTTGTGGCAGCAGGCGTGCAGCACGACGATCGCCCCCGCCGGCAGTTTGCCCAGGGCCTCGATCATGGCCTTGAAATTCACGCCGTGGCTGGCGGCATCGTAATAGGGATAGGCCTTGACGGTGAACCCCGCCGTCTCGAACAGCGCGCGGTGGTTTTCCCAGCTAGGGTCGCTGATCCAAAGCTCCGATTGCGGGGCGAAGCGCCGCAGAAAATCGGCGCCCACTTTGAGCCCGCCGGTCCCTCCGAGCGCCTGCACCGTGACGATGCGCTTTTCCTTCAGCGCCGGGCAGTCCGCGCCGAAAACCAAATGCTGCACCGCGCTGTCGTACGCGGCGAGGCCGTCGATGGGCAAATAGGCGCGGGGAGAGGACTTTTCCGCGATTTCGCGCTCGGCCCGGTGCACGCACTCCAGCACGGGAACCTTGCCCGAGTCGTCGTAATACACGCCGACGCCCAGGTTGACTTTGCCCGGGTTTTTGTCCGCGTTATACAGTTCGGTGAGGCCGAGGATCGGATCGCGGGGCGCCATTTCGACGCCGGCAAGTATATTGGCGGTCATGGGATTTTGCCTGATAGACTGAGGGGTTTGGATTTGTCGTTGCGACGCAACATTCTACCTTTGATTGCAGATTTCCCCAATAGCCCTTTCCGGCTGAACCAGAGCTTCGCGCCCGAGGGCGACCAGCCCGAGGCGATCGAGAAATTGGTCGATGGCGTGAGGGACGGGCTTTCCTACCAGACCCTGCTGGGGGTTACCGGCTCGGGCAAAACTTACACCATGGCGAACGTGATCGCGCGGATCGGCCGCCCGGCGCTTGTTCTGGCACCCAACAAGACGCTTGCCGCGCAACTCTACGCGGAGTTCCGCGAGTTCTTTCCCGAGAATGCGGTCGAGTACTTCGTCTCCTATTACGACTACTACCAGCCCGAGGCCTACGATCCCTCGCGCGATCTGTACATCGAAAAGGATTCGGCGATCAACGAGCACATCGAGCAGATGCGCTTGTCGGCGACCAAGTCGTTGCTGGAGCGCGAGGACGTGATCATCGTCGCCACCGTGTCGTGCATCTACGGCATCGGCGACCCGGTGGACTATCACGGCATGATCCTGCACCTGCGCGAGCGGGAGAAATACGCTCAGCGGGATATCATCGCGCGCCTGGCGGCGATGCAGTACGAACGCAACGAGCTCGACTTTCACCGCGGCACTTTCCGCGTGCGCGGCGACATCATCGACGTGTTTCCCGCGGAAAATTCCGAGACCGCGCTGAGGATCACGCTGGCCGACGACGAAGTCGAGGCCTTGACCCTGTTCGACCCGCTGACCGGCCGCACCTACCACCGCGCGCCGCGCTTCACCGTGTACCCCTCGAGCCACTATGTCACTCCGCGCGAGACCACGTTGCGCGCGTGCGAAGCGATCAAGATCGAGCTCGCCGGGCGCATCGACTGGTTCCGCGGGGAAGGCAAGCTCGTTGAGGCGCAAAGGATCGAGCAGCGCACCCGGTTCGATCTGGAAATGCTCTACGAACTGGGCTTCTGCAAGGGCATCGAGAACTACTCGCGCCACCTCTCGGGGAGGAAGCCCGGGGAGCCGCCGCCGACGCTGATCGACTACCTGCCGCCCAACGCGCTGATGTTCATCGACGAGTCCCACGTCACCATCGGCCAGCTCGGCGGCATGTACAAGGGCGACCGCTCGCGCAAGGAGAACCTGGTCGATTACGGTTTCCGGCTGCCCTCGGCGCTGGACAATCGGCCGCTCAAGTTCGAGGAATTCGAGCGCATCATGCGCCAGACCGTATTCGTGTCGGCGACGCCGGCGGAGTACGAGCGCCAGAGGTCAGGTCAGGTCGTAGAGCAAGTGGTGAGGCCGACCGGACTGGTCGATCCGCAGCTCGAGGTGCGGCCGGCCCTGGCGCAGGTGGACGATCTTTTGTCTGAAATCAGCCTGCGGGTGGCGTGTGAGGAGCGCGTGCTGGTAACGACGCTGACCAAGCGCATGGCCGAGGACCTTACCGAATACCTGAGCGAGCACGGAGTCAAGGTGCGCTATCTCCACTCGGAAGTGGAAACCGTGGAGCGGGTGGAGATCATCCGCGATCTGCGCCTGGGTGTGTTCGACGTGCTGGTGGGGATCAACTTGCTGCGCGAAGGCTTGGACCTGCCCGAGGTTTCGCTGGTGGCGATTCTCGACGCCGACAAGGAGGGGTTCCTGCGCTCCGAGCGCTCCCTGATTCAAACCATCGGCCGCGCCGCGCGTCACATCAACGGCAAGGCGATCCTGTACGCCGACCGGGTGACCGACTCGATGAAGCGCGCCATCGGCGAGACCGAGCGCCGGCGCGCCAAGCAAGTCGCCTACAACGAGCGCCATGGCATTACGCCCATCGGGATCACCAAGCGTGTCAGGGACATGATCGAAGGGGTCTACGACACGCAGGATGTCCAACTGCAGCTCAAGGCCGCACAGGACCAGGCGCGCTACGAGTCGATGAGCGAAAAGCAGATTGCGCGCGAAATCAAACAGCTCGAGAAGCAGATGATCGAGCATGCGCGGAATCTCGAATTCGAGAAAGCCGCGCAGGTGCGTGACCGCTTGGCGGAGCTGAAAAGGAACTTCTTCGGCGCGGCGCCGGTGGACGAGGAGCCGGAACCCCGGCGCGCGGTCGGATGAAAGCCGGTGCAACGGCGACCGGGGTGCTATTCGTCTGCACCGGCAATATCTGCCGTTCGCCCACGGCCGAGGCGATATTCCGCAAGCGAGTCGCCGAGGCCGGCTTGGCCGAGCGAATCGTCATCGATTCGGCCGGCACCCACGGCTATCACGTGGGCGAGGCGCCCGACCCGCGCACGCAGGCGGCCGCGGCGCGCCGCGGCTACGATTTGTCGGAGCTGCGCGCGCGCAAGTTCGAACGCGAAGATTTCTTCCGCTTCGACCTGGTGCTGGCGATGGATGAAGAAAACTACGCCTTTCTCGCGCAGCTCTGCCAGCCCTCGCATGGCCACAAATTGAAGATGATGATGGATTACGCGGAGCGCTTTCCCGAGCGCGCGGTTCCCGATCCGTATTACGGTGGAACGCGGGGGTTCGAGCGTGTCATCGACATGCTCGAAGATGCGGCGCAGGGATTGCTGCAGGAACTATTGAGGATTAGGTAGCTGCATGACGCAGACCCGTCATCCACGCAGCAAAATGGGGTCAGAGTAACATTTCATCAACGCGATACCGAGTTGGCTCGATGCGTTTGGGAAATGTTACTCTGACCCCATTTTGCGCCGGCTATTTCTTTTGCGTCTCGACCTGCTGCAGCGGCTGGCTGAGATCCGCGGGCGGCGGGCGTCGTTCCCGCTTGGCCGGAACGAACTGCGGTTCCGACGGCGACTCCGGAGCGACTCCGGGTTTCGTTTCCACCAGTTGCAGACCGCTTTCCTTCAACACCCGATCGAGGTCGATCGGCGCGGGTTTCGGCGGAGGAGGCGCGACCACCTCGGGCGCGGGCCGCACTGTTGGCGCAGGCTCACTCGCAACGGGCGCCGTGGTGACAGGCGCAGCGGTGACAGGTGCCGCAGTGACAGGTGCCGCGGCGACAGGTACCGCCTCAGCGCGCATCTCGCTTGGCGCTGGCACCGGTATCGAAGGAGTCTCCGCCGGTACGAGCGCCTCAGCTGCCGGTTCTGCCGGCGCGTTTTCGCGCGCAAGAAACTCGGCGGGCTGTGCTTCGCCCTCTCCGGCAGCTTGTTCGGGCCGGCGTGGGCCGCGCTGGCGGCGCGATTCGTCGCGATCGCGGCGCGGGCGTTCCTGCCGCGCACGGCCTTCTGCCTGCGGCTGACGGTCACCGGAAATCTCTGCCGCAATCGCCGGTTCCGGCGCTGCGCCCGACTGCGCTGCTGCGGCGCTTGCCGCCTCGGCTGCCAAGCGCTCCTGTCCCTCGCGTACTTGGCGATCGTGCTCGGTTTCCCCGGGGCGCTCCGCACTGCGTTCACGCTGTTCCTGCGGCGGGCGCCGGTCGCCTCGATCGGCGCGCTCGCCGCGATCGGGTCGTTCCCGCCGTTCGCCGCGTTCGGGTCTCGCCCCGCGCTCCGGCCTCGGCCCACGCTCCGGTCTCGGCCCTCGCTCCGGACGGGGGCCGCGTTCCGGACGGCCCTCGCGTTCCGGACGGGCTTCGCGTTCCGGGCGAACTCCGCCCTCTTCACGAGTTGCGCTTTCCGGTCTCGGCCCGCGTTCCTGTCTCGGCCCTCGTTCAGGCCTGCCTTCGCGTTGGCCGGGCGGCTGCGAACGCTGCCCTCGTCGGTCGCCGCGTTGCTCGGGGCGATCGCGCCGCTGGTCGCGGCGATGCACATCCACGCGGGACTGGGGCCCCGGCGGCACCGTAGCTTCGACAGGCGCTTCCCCTTTGAACCAATCCAGGAGGCGGCTGATGATCCCGGGCCGCTGCTCCGCGACTTTGACGGCCGCGGCCGCGGCCGCGGGGGCGGGCGCGGGGGCGGACACAGGTGCGGGTTGGCCGGGCGTAAAGCTCTGCACCGCCGCCTGCTGGCGCTGCGGTATCTCCGCAGCGGGGACTGCCTCGCGCGGCTGCTCCTCTTTCGGGGGCTCGACCATGTCGTAACTTGCCGGGAGCACGCCTTCCTGATTGAGGTCGTCGTGGCGCAGGCGCTCCACTTTGTAGTTGGGCGTCTCGAGGTGGATATTGGGGACCAGCATGACATTCACCTTGAGCCGCGCCTCGATGGAATGGATGTCGGCGCGCTTCTCGTTCAGCAGGTACGTCGCCACGTCCACCGGCATCTGGGCGCGGATGGCGGCGCTGTTCTCCTTCATCGCCTCTTCCTGGATGATGCGCAGGACGTGCAATGCCGTCGACTCGATGCCGCGAATATGGCCGGTGCCGTTGCAGCGCGGGCAAGTGATGTTGCTGCCCTCGCCGAGCGAGGGCCGCAGGCGCTGGCGAGAAAGTTCCAGCAGCCCGAAGCGCGAAATCTTTCCCATCTGCACGCGCGCGCGGTCGTAGCGCAGCGCCTCGCGC
>JACQTO010000083.1 GCA_016210745.1 Betaproteobacteria bacterium | reverse complement strand
GGTTCCCGGCTGATGGAATCCAGAATGGGCATCGCCGTATGACCGGGCATTCCGAACACATGCTTCACGCCGGCTTGCACCAATGACTGGACTAACAGGTCTGATCCCCGCATGAGAAGCTCCTCCTCCGGATTGGAATTATCAATATATGCGAGCAAATTTGATACTCTAAGCCCAATTCGTTGTCAATCTTCGACAATCTGCCGCACAGAGGGTTAACCATGGTCATGCAGCTCTCCCCCGACGAAACGCGCGTTATCGGCTGCCTAATCGAAAAGGAGATAACCACCCCGGAGCAATACCCGCTGTCCTTGAACGCCCTTACCAATGCCTGCAACCAAAAGAGCAACCGTGACCCGGTATTGGAGCTCAGCGAGGCTGCCGTCCTGGGGACCGTCGAGCGGCTGATCGCCAAATTCGTCGTCAGCGAACACAGCGGCTACGGGGCTCGCGTGCGCAAGTTCCAGCATCGTTTCTGCAATACTTCTTTCGGGAACCTGAAATTCTCGCCCCAGGAACTTGCGATCATCTGCGAACTGTTCCTGCGCGGTCCGCAGACGCCCGGAGAATTGCGCAGCCGCGCCGGTCGGCTATGCCCATTTGGCGACGTGACGGAAGTCGAAGGGGTGCTCCGCAGCCTCACGGTTCGGGAAGATGGCCCGTTCGTGGTGCGGCTGGCCCGGGAACCGGGAAAGCGCGAATCGCGCTACGCCCACACCTTCGGCGACGCCGTTGCCGGTGTGGAGGAGGGCGGAAGCCACGAGGTTGCCGCGGATCATGTCGAAAAGGCAGACGTTCGCAGCGAACCCGTGAGCCGATTGGAACAACGGGTGGCGGCCCTCGAGGCAGACGTGGCCGAACTGAAAAAGCTCCTCAACGACCGCAGCGTTCCTTGAGGCGCGAGTCGCATAATTGCCTGCGCCTCTTCCCCAAGACGCGCCGGTTCATGCACGCTCAGGGCGAGCGGATCTGCGCCTCGCGGTACGCGCGTGTTTGCGCATCCCAGAGGAACACTTTCGTGGTCCCCACTTCACGATTGCGCACCGACATGACGACTTGTGCCGCCTGCGGGTAGGTCGGTTCGTCGGACGCGCCACAGGCCTGCCTGCGGTCTTCCTCGGAGAAGTAGGCCTCCTCGTCCGGATGCGAGTGATAAATCGCCAGCAGGCGCAGCTCGCCTCGCTCGCTTCGGATTAGGATCGGGGCTGCCTCCGGGCCCATCATGTACGCAATCGCCGCGGTGCGCGGAAACTGGTCCGGGTCCTGAGCGTGCAACTCGTTCTGAATATTGGTCACCCGGACGATCTCTTCGCGACCGTCACGCTCGACGATCAATCCGCAGCACTCATCGGGATACGCCTCGCACGCATGGGCGCGGATGGCGGCGAGGCTACTCCTCTGGAGCACGAAAGTCATGGCGACGACAATTCTATCGGTTCATGCCGGTAGTGTTGCGCTCCGAATATTCCGGAAGCTGCGACGCCCACCAGCCCGCCTCCACCGGATTTGGAGATCCGTACCCTATCGCATTGAAAGCCGCCTTGCCACGCTGTGGTGGATAGCGTAGATTTCCCATCAGTTCTCAATAACCCTGTCGAAAATCGCGGTTATATGCCTTCTGGGGAGGAGGTCCTGACCGGGCGCAGAAAGCCCCGGTCCGGGATGTCATCACATGGATCTTGTCTGCGCCTTCTGCGCCCCGGGCTACCGGTGTTGGACCACGGCAGGATCGCTATTCCCTTTCGTTTTTCCCCGTATGTCCCATTTTGGAGAAAACTGATGCAAGCTATTTTCACTTCGGCAAAATCGACGGTAGCGGCTGCGATCTTAGCGGCGACTGCGCTGTACCCGGTTGTCGCACAGGGACAACCCAGCGGCGCGAATCTGCCCAAAATGATCAAGATCGTGGTCCCGTTTGCGCCGGGTGCCAGCACCGACATTTTTGCGCGATTGCTCGGCCAAAAGCTCGGTGTCCGGATTGGCGGCACGGTCGTGGTCGAGAACCGGACCGGTGCGACGGGCTCGATCGGTGCGGAGTATGTGTCCCGCGCGGTTGCCGACGGCTCAACGCTGTTGCTGACGGCGACGCCTTTTTCCGCGAATGCCGCTGTGCAACCGAAGCTGCCCTATGACCCGATCAACGGATTCGCGCCGGTCGCGATGGTAGCGAGCGGACCGCAGATACTCGTCGTGTCCAGTGATTCACCGTACAAGAGCACCGCGCAGTTGCTCGACGCGGCGCGGGCAAACAAAGGCAAGCTCAATTACGGATCGACCGGGATTGGATCGAGCCACCACCTGAATACCGCTCGATTCAACATGATGGCGGGTACGGAGATGACCCATGTTCCCTATAAAGGGGGTGGGCTGGCCGTGACCGACTTGATCGGCGGTCGTATTCAAGTCATGTTGTTTTCCTATTCAACGGTCATGCCGCATGTCAAAGGGGGAAAACTCCGGGCGCTTGCAGTCTCCTCGCTAACGCGCTCCAAGTTCACTCCGGACCTGCCAACCCTATCGGAAACAGTTCACGGGTTTACTGACGAATCCTGGTGGGGCACGTTTGTGCCGGCGGGCACGCCACAACCGGTCGTCAATCGTCTCAATTCGGAGATCCGCGCCATCGTATTATCGCCAGAGATGCGCAATGCGTTCGAGAAGGAAGGTGTGGATTCCGGATCGATGACCGTCGGCGAGTTTACTTCGTTCGTCCGCTCGGATATCGACAAGTGGCGCAATGTCGCGCGCAAGCTCAATATCGTTGCCGAATGAGTCATCAGCCCCGCGCCGGCAGCCCGATCCTGGCCAGAGGAAGCGCAGCATGAATCCATGCATGCGATCGTATATCGAGCACTTGGAACGGGACATGCCGTCGCAGGTCGTCAGGGTGACGAAGGAAGTCTCGCCTGAGTTCGAAATACCGGCCATTCTGCAGCAGGTCGAATCCAGAAAGATGCGGCCGGTCCTCATCTTCGAGAAGGTGCGCAACCTGAACGGATCGATCTCCAAGCTGCCGCTCGTGATCAATCTGTTCGGCTCCAGGGAGCGCTTGGCCGATGCGCTCGGCACGACTGTTCCAAAGCTTGCTCTCGAATACGTGGCGAGGGAGAAACCGGTCGCGCCGGTCGTCGTCGATCCGGCGCGGGCGGCCGTAAAACAGGTTACCCAAGTGGGGACAGCCGCCGATCTCTACGAAATGCCCATCGTTACGCATCACGAGATGGATCTGGGACCTTACCTGACCAGCCCGAGCGTATGGGTCAAAGACCCCGAGACGGGGATGACCAATTGCGCGATTCTTCGCGTCTATGTCGCGGGCCCGAGGCGTCTTGTCGCCAATTTCGTCGCCGCCCGCCACACCCATCACTACTTCCAGAAATACAAGGCGCTGAATCGAAACGTTCCCATTATTTTGGTAATCGGACATCACCCGGCGTTCTATATCGGAGCGCAGACGAAGCTGCTGGTGGACGAGCCGGAGATCATCGGCGGATTCATGGGCGAGCCTCTCGAATTGACCCCTTCGGAAACTTGGGGAAAGGAGATCATGGTTCCAGCCCAGGCAGACATAGTGATAGAAGCCGAAATGTCCATTTCGGAGCTCGAGATTGAAGCGCCTTTCGGCGAGTACACGGGATATTACGGCGGCCAAAGGCTCAACCCGCCGGCCGAGGTGAAAGCCATCACACGGAGGCAAGACGCCTTCTACCTGGACGTCATGCCGGGCCATGCCGATCACATTCTTCTCGACGCCCCGATGGTCGAAGCGCATCTGTTCAACCGGATCAAGGCGGTGGTACCCGGCGTCACGGGAGTTCACATGCCCGTGTCAGGCACGGCAAGGCTCCACGCCTATGTCCAGTTGAGAAAGTCGAACGATGGAGAGCCTAAGACCGTCATTGCGACCGCCCTCAGCTCCGATTATCACGTGAAGCACGTAATCGTAGTGGACGAGGACGTCGACATATACGACGACGAGCAAGTTCTCTGGGCCGTTGCAACGCGATCCCAGTGGGACAAGGATCTCGTGGTCATTCCGGGCATGATGGGCACCGGCCTCGATCCTTCGGCTAACGACATCATCACGGCCAAAGGCGGAATCGACGCAACCATGCCGGTCGATCGCCGCAGCTTCCCGAGGAAGATCCGCATTCCCGAATCGGTGACATCGCGCATCAGACTGGAGGATTACCTGGGACCGGAAGCGCTGAAGCAGTTTTGAGCAACAGGCACTTCCGTGACTGCTGGCGTTTTCGGCGAGAATTGGGTGTTGTATAGGTCTCGTGTTTTCGTGCAGTTGCAACTTCGCAACTGCACGAAAACACGAGATTGATAAAAGGCAGAAAACCAACCTCTTTGGTTCCGGCTTTGCCGGCTTAGGGATTCGGCCGTAGCTCTTACAGGGACACAATGAACACCAATGCGTTCGATGTGATCGTGGTGGGATGCGGGGTGGCCGGGCTCTCGGCGGCCGTTGCGGCTGCCGAAAGCGGGGCGCGTGTCGCGCTGCTGGAGCGTGCCGTTCGCAGCGACCGTGGCGGACAGAGTCGCTACACGGAAGCTTACCTGCGCATGAAGAGCGAAACCGAAGTCAGCGACGATTTCGAGACTCATCTCGCCGAAAACGGCAGCGGCTACGTCGATCCGGACCTGGTCGAAGAATCCGCGGGGCCGCGCGAAACGCAGTCGAGCCTCGTGAAATCCCTGAGCATTGCCGATCCAGGCGTGCTCAACACATTCGCCGCGGGTGCGGGGCCGACAGTTGCTTGGCTCAAACAGCTCGGCGTCCGGTTCGACTTCCTGCCCACCGCGTACCTGACCAAGTCGCAGCCGCGTTTATTGCCTATCGGAGGCGGACTCGCAATCATCGAAGCATTGGCAGCCCGGGCCGAGAGCCTTGGCGTGACGTTTTTCTACGAGACGACGGCGAGCAGGCTCAGGAGGGGGACGGACGGACGAGTAGTCGGCCTTTCGGCGACCGGCAGGCAGACCGGGACCATCGAGCTCGCGGGAAAGGTGGTGCTTGCCTCCGGCGGATTCGAAGGCAATCCCGAGATGTTGACGCGCTATCTGGGCCCGCGATCGGCGTTCCTGCGGCCGATCTGCAAAGGGGGGTATTACAACCGCGGCGAGGGGATACAGATGGCGCTCGACGCCGGGGCCGCGCCCTGCGGAGATTTCGGCAGTTATCACGCGGAGCCGGTCGATCCGCGCTCCGGCAAAGCAGAACCGGCGATCTTCATTTTCCCCTACGGAATCCTCGTGAACAAAGACGGACGCCGTTTCACCGACGAGGCGCCAGGAACCGTCGACGCGTATTACGAGAGGGTCACGCGCCGCGTGTTCGAGCAGCGCGACGGTTTCGCCTACGTAATTCTCGACGCCAAGCACACGCGCATACCCAACTATCGCCTCGGCATCCGGTCCGACAAACCGCCGATTGTGGCCGCCTCGGTGCGGGAACTCGCGGCGAAAATTTCGCTGCCCGCCGACGCGCTCGAACAAACGATAAACGAGTACAACGGCGCGTGCGTACCGGGGGACTTCAAGCCGCTCGAGCTCGACGGTCTGGCCACGCGCGGGCTGGTTCCGGCAAAATCGAACTGGGCACTGCCACTAGACGAATCGCCTTTCCACGCCTACCCGATAATCTCGTGCAATGGTTTCACTTTCGGAGGAATCAAGGTCGACTCGAATGCTCGTGTTCTTGACCTCGACGGCGAACCAATCCCCGGTCTGTACGCGGCGGGGGAGGTAATCGGGATGTATTACGGAAACTGCACGGGGGCTACGTCGGTTCTGAAGGGCCTGGTATTCGGCAGGATTGCCGGCGCCGATGCGGCTGAACGCTGACTCTCGAGTGTCCCCATCTTGGGCAGGCTTAGAAGGAAAACGGAAAACGTGATTTTTCGATCAGATGGTACCTTGCTTTGGTCCGGGGCCTGCGGTAGATTGGCTCGCGGGACCGGAAGCGGCGTCTCTCCCGAGGAGAAGGAGGCGCAAAGGAAAATCAAGCAGCGTGACATGGATTGTCCGATACCGCCTGCCGTCATGTTCAGTGGGTAGCCATTCCAATCTGTCATGGCGGCCAATACCAATAATAGCGGAGGAGCGTTGTGAACAGTCGAAAATGCCGGACCGGCAGGCGCGTTTCCTCAGGCGGGCCATGAAACGACCCTGGTCACCTGCCGATGCGCAAGACAGTAACGGAAGTACGCCGGGTTCCATGCCCGCGTCGTCCGCTCGAATCCGCTGGTGGATTCTCGGGGCCGTGGTTGTCGTCAACGCTTTCGCTCTTTTTTTCGCGGGTGTGGAGGTTCTGGAAGACAAGGAAGAACTCGAGTTGCGGGCCGAAATTCAGACCCAGAACCTTGCGCAGGCAATCGACCAGAGCGTCAGCACCAAGATCGAAAAGATCGACCTGTTTCTGCGCATGGTCGCGCACGAACTGGAAAGAGAACTAGCGACAGGGGAAATCGACAAGAAATCGATACAGGATCGTTTCGGCATACAGAAACAATTACTGTCCGAAGCAGGTCCGATCCGCGTTACCGATGCTCGGGGAACAGTAATTATCGGCACCGAAGGCGATGCTCCGCCGAGCAGCTACGCTTCACGTGACTATTTCTCGTACTTGCGCGATCATCCAGAGGCCGGTCTGGTCATTTCCAAACCGGTCATTGGCTATCTGAGCCGGCACTGGATCGTCCCATTCACGCTCCCGTACCACCGACCTGACGGCGCTTTTGCAGGCATCGTGGGTGTCGGGGTTGCCGTTGATTCCCTTGTCGACCTGATTTCCCGGTTCGACCCGGGGGAGCGGGGGCTGATAACCCTGCGCGATGTCGATCTGGGAGTTATCGCCAGCCGCCGGCCAGTTTCGGCCGGGCGTCCGCAGATCGGGGATCGCAATGTATCGCCGGAACTGAAAAAGCTGGTCGCCTCGGGGGCCAGGCAAGCGACTTTCCGAGCCACGCCGCTCTTTGACGAGTACAGACGGACCGTCACCTTGCGCCGGCTCGAAAAGGCGCCGATCTATGCGCTTGTCTCGATGGACGAGAACAGCTACCTGGCGCCATGGTACGGAGATATCGCCTGGAAAACTTCGTTTCTTGCGGTGTTCCTCCTGGTTACCTCGCTGTCCGCCTGGGCGTTGTGGCGCACTTGGCTGCGTCAAGCGAGGAGCGCCGCGGCATTGCGCGAGGCGCACGAACAGCTCGCCTCCAGCGTGGCAGAACTGGACAAGCACGATGCGCGCTACCGCAGCGTTGTCGAAACCTCAAGAGACGGATTCTGGGTGATCGACAGTGAGGGACGGCTGGTGGACGTGAACGATGCCTACGTGCAGCGCTGCGGATTCACGCGCGATGAACTGCTGGGAATGCGTATCGCCGATCTGGAGGCGAAGGAGACTCCGGCGGATATAGCCGCGCATCTCGACACAATCGGGCGCAGTGGCGGTGACCGGTTCGAGACAATGCACCGCGCGAAAGACGGCAGCGTCTGGCCCGTCGAGGTCACCGCAAGCTATATTCCCGATAGCGATGGACAATACCTGTGCTTCTTGCGGGACATCAGCGCCAGCAAGCGGGCCGAGGCCGGTCTTGCGCGGCTCGCGTCGATCGTCGAGAGTTCCGAGGACGCGATCATCATGCGCAGCCCCGCTTTCAGGACGATCACCTGGAATGCGGCCGCGGAACGGATGTTCGGCTACAAGGCCGAGGAAGTCATCGGCAGGGACTCCGGATTCCTGGTTCCACCGGAATTGCGCAGCGAGGTTGAAGAATCACGTGCCATTCTCGAAGAAGGCCGACGCGTGCCGGCATGCGACACGGTGCGGGTCACCAAGGACGGGCGGCGAATCGACGTTTCCCTGAGCCGGTTTCCGGTCAAGGACGCAAACGGCCGCCTGATCGGCGTGTCGGTAGTATTCCGCGACATCAGTGAACGCAAGCGCGTTGACGAAGCCCTGCGGAAAGCGCGCGACGAGCTGGAACGGCGTGTCATCGATCGTACGGAGCAGCTTCGCGACTTGGCAATGCAGGCGACGCTGACAGAGGAGACCGAGCGCCGGGCGATCGCCCGCGATCTCCACGACGGTCTCGGCCAGACGCTGCATGTGATGAGGCTCAGACTCGATTCGCTGGCGAAAACCGTTCCCGACGGTTCACAAAACATCGTGCGCATGTTGACCGATCAGATCACCGAAGCGAGCCGGATGGTGCGCTCTCTAACATCGGAATTGAGCCCGCCTGTGCTTGCTGAACTGGGAATCAAGGCAGCGCTCGACTGGCTTGCCGGAGAGATGGCGCGCAGCTACGGTTTGGAGGTCGTGCTCGATGACGACGACCAGCAGCCGCCGCTTACAAAAGCTCAATCGGCTATCGTGTTCCGCACGGTGCGGGAGTTGCTCATCAACGTCGCAAAACATGCGAACACCAATTGCGCATGGATACGCTTCCGCTCGGCCGATGATCGGCTGAGGGTGACCGTAACGGACAAAGGTGTCGGAATGCACAACCCCGAGAAGACGCTCGCCGGCGGCAAGGGGTACGGACTGGCGAGTGTTCGGGAGCGGATGACGTATCTGGGCAGTTCGATGGAGATTCAGTCCTGGCCGGGACGGGGAACCGCCGTCACGCTTGACATCCGGCTCGAGCCGGTGCGCGAGCGGCAAATTGCGGCGGGCGCATGAGCATCCGCGTTATGCTCGCCGATGACCATCGCATGTTTCGCGAGGCGCTGGGCAGCCAGTTGCGTGCGGAACCCGACATGGACATCGTGGCCGAAGCGAGCTCCGGCGCGGAAACGCTCTCGCGGGTGAAGGAAGTTCTCGTAGACGTTCTCGTGCTCGACATCGGGCTGCCGGACATGAATGGCATCGAAATCGCGCGCAAGGTACTCGATCGTCACGCGAAGATTCGCATCGTCGCGCTATCGGGATATGCCGACCGGCTCTACGTGCAGGAAATGCTCAAGGCGGGCGCCAGCGCCTATGTCGTCAAGTCAAGCGGGACACAGGAACTGCTTAGCGCAATTCGCGCAGTGTTCTCGGGGCACACATTTCTTTCCCCGGAGGTGACCGACCTGATGGTCACGGCGAGCAATGGCCGCGGCCAGTCGATCCCGCCGCCCGTGACAGTTCTAAGTCCGCGCGAGCAAGAGGTTTTGCGGCTCCTCGCCAGCGGCAAACGTTCTATCGAGATAGCCTCCGATTTGGGAATTTCCTCCGCGACCGTCGACGTGCACCGCCGCAACATACGCGACAAGCTCGGGCTCAATACCGTTGCTGAGCTGACGCGCTATGCGGTCCGCGAGGGACTGCATTCGGTCTGATCATTGCATCGACCGGCGCGGCGAGCTACCCGATTCCCGGTAGTCCTGCTATTGGGTATCGCGTATTGCTCCGCGATGACGCTACCGTTTAGTCTTCCCCATATACGCATTGTCTGGCGTGGTCTGGAGCGGGCGGTGGTCAAAGATTTCTCGGAAATTCTGAGCCCGGAGGAAATTCTCCGGACGCTGATGGATCTCGCAAAACCGTTTCCCGGCGTGCGGGAAATACGGCTCCTATGCCAGGAACGGGCGCAGGATTCCATCGTCTGCGTGATCGACGCGAGTCAGTATTCCTGGGCACTGGCCGATGCGATCGGCGGATTTCTGTACGGTGGCAAGCCCGCCCGAACCATTGCGCCGCTGGCGGCCGAGTTTCGTTGCGCAGGCAGGCATGAAGGCAAGCTGAAATCCGCTTTCTGCGCCAAATGCAGCGCATCCAACGCTAACACCGCTGGAGCGGGCGAGGCGGGGCAGAACAATTCGTGACGCGATAGTTCGCTGCCGCCGTTCCTGCGAGCCCGAAGCTAGACCGCAAAACCTCCAAGCTTGGTGTCGAGGTACTCCATGATTCCCTCGCGCGCGCCCTCGCGCCCCAGTCCGCTTTCCTTCACGCCGCCGAAGGGCGCCGCCGCCGATGTCGGGTTGATGTCGTTGATGCCGATGATGCCGAAGCGCAGACCTTCGAACATGCGGAAGGCGCGCGCCATGTCGCGGGTGTATACGTAGGCGGCAAGCCCGTAGGCAGTGTCGTTGGCCATGGCGAGCACATCGTCTTCATCGCCGAACGTGATCACGGGCGCGACCGGACCGAACGTCTCCTCGCGATAGATCAGCATGTCCGGCGTCACGTCGGCGAGAAGCGTCGGCGCGAAAAAATAACCCTTATCCAGGCCGCCCCCACGCAGGCGTTCACCGCCGCAGACCAGGCGCGCTCCTTTAGCCCGCGCGTCCTCCACCTGACGGCTGACTTTGGCGATCGCGGCCTCGCTGTTGAGCGGACCAATCGAAACCTCCTCGTTCAGGCCATCACCGGCCTTCAGCGTCGAAATGCGCTTGGCCAGGGTTTCGATAAATGGCGCGGCCACCGCTTTGTGAACGAACAGCCTATTGGGCGAAATGCACGCTTGACCCGTGTTGAGAAACTTGACCCCCGCCGCGCCTTTGGCTGCGTGCACCGGATCGGCGTCGGGAAAGACGATGAACGGTGCGTGGCCGCCCAGTTCCATGGATACCCGCTTCATGGTTGCCGCCGCCTCGCGAGCGAGCAGCTTGCCCACCGCGGTCGAACCGGTAAAGGTCAACTTGCGCACGGCCGGATTGGCGGCAAATTCCTCGCCAATGGGGCGGGGGTCTGCGGCGCTCACCATGTTCGCGACGCCTGCCGGAACGCCGGCTTCGTGGAGGATTTCGAATACGGCACGGGCGCACAGCGGCGTGGATTCGGCCGGCTTCAGTACCACCGTGCAACCGGCCGCGAGGGCAGGCGCCACCTTGCGCGTGATCATCGAGACGGGATAGTTCCACGGCGTCACCGCCGCGACCACGCCGACCGGCTGATGAGCCACCAGGAAGCGCTGGTCTGCGCGGGGCGAAGGTATCGTCTCGCCGTAGATCCGCTTGGCTTCCTCTGAAAACCACAGCAGGAAATCTGCCGCGTACTGGATTTCGTTGCGCGCGGCCTTGATGGGCTTGCCCTGCTCGGTAGTCATCAGGCGCGCAAGATCTTCCTTGCGCGCCATCATCAGGCGCCAGGCCTCGCGCAGCTTGGCCGAACGCGCGTAGGCGGTCTGGGCGGCCCAGCCGGCAAAGGCCCTGTTGGCAGCGTCGATGGCGCGCTTTGCATCCTCGCGCCCGCCGTCTGGCATCTCGCCGATCTTTTCGCCCGTTGCCGGATTAAAAACGTCGAACGTTGCTGCTCCCGCAGCCTTTACCCACTGGCCGTCAATGTACATTCCAGGTCTCGCGATGTTTCGATATTGGCGGCGAAGTATAAAGGAAGCACTGGAAATTCAACCGACAAGGCGAGAAATTGTCAGCCTCGATACCCGTGCCGCAAAGCCACACGAAGGGGTCGGTGTTTGGCCGAACGCTTACCCGTCAGGCACTAGCGGCTATAATCGCGCGTTGCATTTGGCATCCTGAACTGCATGTACCAAAGTTACTTTGGCTTGGCCGAAGCGCCTTTCTCGATTGCGCCTGACCCGCGTTATTTGTATCTCAGTCAGCGCCATGAGGAGGCGCTCGCGCATTTGCTCTATGGGGTGAACGGCGAAGGCGGGTTTGTTTTGCTCACGGGAGAGGTTGGGGCGGGGAAAACCACGGTATGCCGCTGCCTGCTCGAGCAGATTCCCGAAACCTGCGATGTCGCCTACATTTTCAATCCCAAATTGACGGTGGAGGAGCTGCTATCGACCATCTGTGTCGAATTCGGAATCTCCTATCCGCCCGGCAATACCAGCATCAAAGTGTTCGTCGATTGCCTCAACGCTTACCTGCTCGACGCCAACGCCCGGGGCAGGCATACGGTGCTGATCATCGATGAAGCGCAGAACCTCTCGGCCGATGTATTGGAGCAAATGCGGCTTCTCACGAATCTGGAAACCAACCAGCACAAGCTCCTGCAGATCATTCTCCTGGGTCAGCCCGAGCTGGCGCTGATGCTGGAGCGGCCCGAATTGCGCCAGCTCGCGCAACGCATCGTCGCGCACTATCACCTGGGGCCCTTGACCAAGCCGGAAGTCGCCGCCTATGTGCGGCACCGCCTCGAGGTGTCGGGCGCGCAACGGCAACTGTTCCCCGCGGCGCTCATGGGCCGGTTGTACCGCTTGAGCGGCGGCATTCCACGGGTCATCAATGTGCTTTGCGACCGGGCGCTGCTGGGTACCTATGTGCAAGGCAAGGAGCGGGTCGATCGTGCAACCCTCGCGAAAGCAGCGCGCGAGGTGCGGCGCAAACCCACTGCGCGGCGCGGCATGATACGTGCTGTCTCGGCTGGATTGATTCTGCTGGCCGGAGGCACGCTGGCCGTGGTTGCCTATCAGCAGGAATGGCGGGAGGCGAAGACGGCAAGCCTGCCGGAGGTCGCCGCAAAACCCGCTACGCCCGCGGCGCAGCCGGAGGACAAGACGGAAACTGCCGCGCCAGCCGCGGGATTGCCGGACGCTCTGCAATGGCCTGCCGACCAGGCGCGCTCGCGCAGCAAGGCGATAGCGTACGCCGCGCTGTTCCGGCTATGGAATTTGGACTATCAAGGCGGAGATGGATGTCAGGAAGCGGAGCGCTTGGGCTTGCGCTGCCGAGCGGCCCGCGGCGGATTGGATGAAGTGCGTCAATTGAATCGGCCCGCAGTGCTGCAGATGCGAGACGATCGCGGCCAGGAATTCCATGCCGCCTTAACCGCGCTCGATGACAAATCCGCCACCTTTGCCCTCGGTGCGGAATCCAAGGTGATTTCACTTGGTGCTTTGGCGGCACAGTGGTCGGGCCGCTATACGGTGCTGTGGCGCCTGCCCGGCGAGGCGCGCGAGAATATCCGCCAAGGTGAGAGCGGACCGGCGGTGCAATGGCTGAGCCGACAACTCGCGCAGCTGCAGGGGCGGGCGGTGGATACCGGCAAAGAACTTTTGTTCGACGATGTTCTCGTTCGACAGGTGAAGCAGTTCCAACTCGCCCAAGGATTGGTGCCCGACGGCGCGGTCGGCCCTCAGACGTTGATGCGTTTGAGCGCGGTTGCGGATCAGGCAGCGCCGAAACTGCGGCGCGAGCAAGGGGGCAAATAGGCATGTCGTATATCCTCGATGCTCTGCGCAAATCCGACCAGCAGCGTAAGCGCGGCGCCGCGCCGCGGCTGCAGACCGTGCAGGCGACGGCGCAGATACGCAAACAACCTCCGCTCGTGTTGTATGGCTTGTTCGCGGCGATCCTGCTCGGCGCTGGAATAGCGATTGGCTGGTGGCGACCATGGCAGCCGGAACGACCGGCGTCCATAAGCGCGACGATCTCTGAAAAGCCGCTCGAATCGAGCCCGTCCCAAGCGGCTGCACCGGCGCTGCCGGCAGTGGCGCAGGAAGCGGCAACGAAATCCACTCAGGAAATGCCGGTGCAGGAATCGAAGCCGGCCTCGCAGCCCCTATCGGCGCCCGCGGCTACCGCCGCTGAGAGGCGCGCTCCCGCTCCGGCAACGGTTGAAACGCGGAACAGGCCGCCCGAAGTCATGACCGCAATGCCAAAGCAGGGGGCAAGATCTGTACCTGAAAAGCCGGCCGGCCCGAGTCCTGCTCAATCCGCACAAAACGAAAAATTGCTGCTGATCACCGACCTGCCTCCAGCGATTCGGCAGGAGCTGCCGACAATGTCGATTGCGGTTCATGCCTATTCGAGCAATCCCAAGGACCGGCTCGTGAGCATCAACAATCGGATGCTACGGGAAGGCGATTCCGTGCAGCCCGGACTCGGGTTGGAGCAGATCACGCCCGACGGCATGATTTTCAGTTACAAGGGATATCGATTCATCCGCGGGGTTCGGTAAGCCAGGTGACTGGCGTCTGTTGCGCGGCGTCCAATACTGGCGGTATTGGTTCGGCCGCGCGCCTAGCAGCCATCCCGTTTTGGCGAGGGTTCTTAAGGAGGACACCACCATGCCAGCGATAAAGCCGTTTGCGGGATTCCTGGGTGTGATCCTGCTAGCCGTCGGGACGGCGACCTTCGCCCAGCAGTTCTCCGGGCAGACCGTCAGCGTAATCGTAAACTTCACCGCCGGCGGCCCGACGGACATCGAGGCGCGCATCATTGCACGGCATCTGCCGAAGTACCTTCAGGGCGTAAGCGCCATGGTCGTTCGCAATGTGGGCGGCGCCAGCGGAAACATCGGGGTGAACCAGCTCGGCGAATCCTCGGCAAAGGACAGATTGAGCTTGGGCTTCTTCACCTGGAATCCCCTGAATCAAATTCTTCAGGAAGAAACCCTGCGCGTCCGCTATAACGATCTCAAGCTCATCGCGGGAATGCGCCAGACAACGCTCATTTACATCCGTCGCGACACTGCACCTGGAATCAATAGACCGGCGGACGTGGCCAAGGCCCGCCTTTTCAGGGCTGGAACGATGGCCCCGGGCGGCTCCAATACGATTCGGCAGCGCCTGGCGCTCGACCTGCTCGGGGCAAAATACGAAACCATTCCGGGATACAAAGGCCTGCGCGACATCGACACCGCCATGATCCAGGGTGACATCCATTTGTCAAACAACTCCTTTCCCGGTTATGTGACCTCGGCAAAACCGAATCTGGTCGACAAAGGGATCGCCATGCCCTTGCTGCAGTACGACCGGGCGGACGGATTGCCGGGCCGCAGCCCGGACTTGCCCGATGTGCCGACCTTTCTCGAGGTCTACAAGGATGTCTGGGGCCCCGACGCAATGCCAAGCGGGGAGAAGTGGCAGGCGCTGCAGCTCCTGACCCGGATACTGGACAGCATGTACCGCACCGTCTTCATGCCGCCCAACGCGCCGGCAGAGGCGGTAGCGGAAATGCGGCGCGCTTTCACGAACCTGGGACAAGATCCCGAATTCATCGCGCAGTACGAGAAAGTCGTATCGACCAAGCCTCGTTTCATCATCGGCGCCGAAGGCGAGCGCGTTATCGCGGATCTGGCCAATGTTCAGCCGCCGATGGTGGATTTTTTCCGCAAATACATCAAGGCGGCGCAATAGAACCCAGCGCGAATATCGACAAGTGCGGAATATGATCGAGACAGGTGCCGGTGCACGCAAGACGCGACATGCATAGGCCGGAATCTGCGGGCGCGTCGCATCTGGACGATCTCAATCCGGGGCAGAGGGCGGCAGTTACCTACGGGATCCCGGATTCCGGGCCGGTGCGGGATACGCCTCCGCTGCTGGTGATCGCAGGCGCAGGCACGGGCAAGACCAAGACCCTGGCGCACCGCGTCGCGCACCTGATACTGAATGGGGCGCATCCGGGTCGGATTTTGCTGCTGACCTTCGCAAGGCGCATGGCGCAGGAGATGACACGCCGCGTGGAGCGGATCTGCGCAACAGCGTTTGCCGGGCGCGCCTCGGTTTCCGCGGGGTCCATCGAATGGTCCGGCACGTTCCATGCGATCGGTGCACGACTGCTTCGCATGCATGCCCAGAGCATCGGTCTCACCCCGGGATTCTCCATTCTGGACCGCAGCGATGCGGCTGACCTGATGGACCTGGTGCGAGACGAGCTGAGGTTTTCCGAAACGAAAGGGCGTTTCCCGAAGAAGGCGACTTGCCTCTCGATATATTCGTTTGCCGTCAATGCCCAGGCGCCGCTCGAGGACGTGCTCGCCCGCACGTTTCCGTGGTGCATCGAGTGGCAGGATTCGTTGCGCCGGCTCTTTGCCGCGTACGTCGATGCGAAACAGGCCCAGGCCGTCCTCGATTACGACGATCTGCTGCTCTACTGGGCCCAGATGATGCAGATCAAGGAGATCGCGGAGTTCGTCTCGAGCCGATTCGACCACGTGCTGGTCGACGAATACCAGGATACCAACGCGCTTCAGGCTTCCATTCTTTTCGGACTCAAGCCGCAGGGCACTGGCCTCACCGTTGTCGGTGACGATGCTCAGTCGATCTACTCGTTTCGATCGGCGCGGGTCAAGAATATTCTCGAATTTCCCAGCCGATTCGCACCGGCTGCCGAGATCATCAAGCTGGAACGAAACTATCGCTCCGCCCAACCGATACTCGATGGCTGCAATCGCATCATCGGCCACGCTGCGGAGCGGTTCACCAAGAATCTGTTTTCCGACCGTACCGAAGGAAATCGACCGGCGATCGCCATGGTGGCGGACGAGACTGCGCAGGTCGAATTCGTCATCGAGCGCGTACTGGCGAACCGTGAGGCGGGCCTGGAATTGCGCGAGCAGGCCGTGCTGTTTCGGACATCGCACCATTCGGGGCAGCTCGAAGTGGAACTCACCCGTCGCGGAATTCCTTTCGTGAAGTTCGGGGGACTGAAATTTCTCGAGGCGGCTCACGTCAAGGATTTGCTATCGGCATTGCGCTGGGTGGAGAACCCGCGCGATCGCGTGGCGGGTTTTCGAGTGCTGAAGCTCCTTCCGGGGGTCGGCCCCGCGACGGCGCGCCGCGTGCTCGCCAGCCTGGAAGGGGAGGGGCACAGCCTGGCCTCTCTGGCGCGATGCCGCCCTGCGCCGGGTGGCGGCGACATGTGGACCGGTCTGGTGGAAGCGCTCAGCGATCTTTCCGGCACCAAACGCTGGGAGGGACAGATCGAGCGCCTGCGACGCTGGTACGATCCGATGCTCGAACGGATCTACGACAGCCCGCGTGTACGGCTCGGCGATCTGGATCAACTCGAGCGCATGGCATCGCAGCATGCCTCGCGCACCGCGTTCCTGACTGACTTGACCCTAGATCCGCCGGAGGCCTCGGGCGACGAAGCTGGAGCACCCGCCAAGGACGATGACTGGCTGGTGCTGGCGACGATCCACTCTGCCAAGGGACAGGAATGGCGGGCAGTTCTCGTCCTCAACGTGGTCGATGGCTGCATTCCCTCCGACCTGGCTACCGGTACGCCAGCGGAAATCGAGGAGGAACGCCGCCTCCTTTACGTGGCGATGACGCGGGCGCGCGATGACTTGGTTCTGATGCAACCACTGCGCTTTTTCGTGCGCGGTCAAGCATTGGGAGCCGACAGGCATATCTATGCGCCGCGGAGCCGATTCATCGCCGAAGCGGATCTCGACGCATTCGACCTGATCGGCTTGGCTGCTCAAACGCCTGCGAGCGCGCCCGATGTTTCCGCGCTCCCGCGCGTGGATCTGAAGGGGAAGATGCGGCGGATGTGGGGGTAGGATTTAGGATTGAGGGGCCGCGCTTCGCGCGACTGTTCTTCGCTGAATCCTGAATCGTAAGCCGGACGAGCCGGAACCAGTGAAGGTGGTTTTGCCGTTTATCAATCTCCGCTTTTCGTGCAGTTGCAGGCAACTGCACGAAAAGGGGAGACGAATTTAGAAACCAAATCTTCGCCGAATCTGTCAACAGTAGATATGCAACTGACTAAGCTCCAACTCCTAAATCCGCGTTTTCTACAGTCGCTGCAGATTGCCGCGCAGCCACAGGCCAAACGCGAAGAATCCCAAGGCGAATCCGATGATTGCCGGAGCATAGCCGATTGTCTCCACGGCGACGCCCATCGCTGCGACACCCATGGCCTGGCCCAGGGTCCAGGTCGAGGTGTAGATGGATACCGCCGTGCCGCGCATCTCAGGCGCCATTTCGGTGGCCTTGGTCTGCAGGGTGTTGTGCAGCATGTAGTAGGTAAAGCCCATGCAGATCGTGGCCGGCAGCGCGGTCTGCCAGAAGGGCAATAGTGTCGCCAGTACATAGCAAAGGCAGCACAGCGCACTGCCCCAGCCTACCAGGCCGCGCTGTCCCAGGGCGCGCAGCAGTTTCCTGACGAAGATGGTGTAGAGCACCCCGCCGATGCCGAAGCCGGCGAGGATGGTGCCGATCATCGACAGGCTCAGGCCGAACTTCAGATTCAAGAATGGGCCGAGAAACGAATAGGCGCCGAAGAACAGCGATGTGTCGACGATCGCAGCAGCCAAGACATAGCGAACGCGCGATAAGGCGAAAATCTTCGGATACAGAATGAAGGGGTTGGCGCGGGTTGCAACCGGGCGTTCATTTGCCCATTGAGCGCGGGTGCGCAGGTAAAGGATCGCCGCAACCACGCAGTACACAGCGCCCAGGACCGCGAGCGCCCCGCGCCAGCTGACCAGGTCGGTAACCAGACCGCCCACCACCGGCCCCGCGGCCTGGCCGATGAGCGTCCCGGCGATGAAGCGCGCGATGACCGGCTGGCGTTCGGCTATCACGACGCGATCGCCGATATATGCCATGCCGAGCGCCGTCGCCGACGAGGCGAACAGCGCGGTGACGAACCGCAGGGCCGCGAGCGACACCGCGCCCTGGGCGAGAACGCAGGCGAGGGAGGCCAACCCGGCCAGGAAAAGCGAAACCGTAGCTACGCGCAGCTTGCCGTAGCGGTCTCCGAGCGGACCGTAGGCAAGCGTGCCGAGCGCGGCGGCCAAGGCGTAGGCCGTGATCACCGAGGCGGTCGCCGGGATGCTCAGGCCGAAGTCCTCGGCCAGGCGCGGCAGCATCGGCTCGATGATGCGCAGCGAGATGCCGCTGTTCGCGCTTGCCAGGGCCAGCAGAAAAATGGTCTCACGCATGGTCGGGCAGGCTACTGGGCCGGCGGTACCGGCATCTGCGGGTTCGTACAGGCTTGGCGAAAAGTCCTGCTGCGCAGCGCTTCGCGCCGGAAATGACAACCCGGTGGCTCGTTATTCATCGCAGAATCTTTTGGAAATCGCTATTGGAATTTATTATTTGTGCGCTGGCACTATGATTCGACGATGCGCGTCCAGGGAAGGTTGTTCCGTTTTGGGATCAGCCGAAATTCGGTCTATCATAGCGTACCCCTACCAGTCTTGATTGAGGAGATATCGCCTTGTTACAAGCAATAGACATGCACACGCACATCAATACCGGCGACAAAGCCAAACGCAGCGCGGAGGACATGCGCAAGGTCGGCACTCCGGTCAACACCGCCGGTAATCGCGGCGTCACACCCGATGATATGGCGGCTTTATACCAGGGCCTGAACATGATGGCTGTCATTTTCGATGTCGATTCGGAGACCACCACCGGGGTAAAGATCTCCAACGCCGAGACAGCGGGCTGGGTGAAGAAATACCCGGATACCTTCATCGGCTTCGGCAGCGTCGATCCCTGGAAGGGCCCGTCCGCCGTGGAGGAGGTCAAGCGGTGCGCCGACATGGGACTGCGGGGGATGAAGTTCCAACAGGCGACCCAGGCATTTTGCCCCACCAACCCCCGCTTCTTTCCGATTTACGAGACCTGCAGTCGCCTGAATCTGCCCGTGATTTTCCACGGGGGAACCACCGCCATCAGCGCCGGCACGCCCGGGGGCAGGGGACTCGTACTCGAGTACTGCAAACCGATTCCCTACATCGACGACATCGCCGCCCGGTACCCGGAACTGCGCATCATCATTGCGCACCCTGCGTGGCCATGGCACGACGATCAGTTGGCCGTGATGCGCCACAAAGGCAACGTCTACATGGATCTCTCCGGCTGGGCGCCAAAGTATTTTCCCGAGTCGATCGTCCACAATGCCAATACGCTGGTTCAAGACAAAGTCTTCTTCGGTTCCGATTTTCCCGTGATTTCGCCTGAGCGCTGGCTGGCCGAGTTTGCAGCCCTGCCAATCAAAGAGTCGGTGCGCCCGAAGATCCTGCTTCATAACGCCGCCAAGTTCCTGGGCATCAAATTGCAGTAGGCTCTGACTGCCTGAGAGTTTCTTGCAGGGGCTTACCGGGAAACGAGCGGTGATGCCCGTGGCAGTTGTGAACGTTGGGGCAATAATGAACGACCTCGTGAAAATCGTACGGGCGCTCGACTTCGCCGCGCGAAAGCACGTTGGCCAAAAGCGAAAAGGCGAAGCCGGCGAACCCTATGTGAACCACCTTGCCGAAGTCGCGCTCATGCTCGCCGAGGCCACCGGCGGGCGCGACCCCGACCTGGTGATCGCAGGGTTGCTGCACGATACGATCGAAGATCAGGACGTGAAGTACGAAGAGTTGGCGGCGGAATTCGGCAAGGATGTCGCCGACCTTGTCGTCGAAGTCACCGACGACAAGAGATTGCCCAAAGAAGAGCGCAAACGCCTTCAGGTGGAAACGGCGCCCGGAAAGTCGCAGCGAGCAAAAATGCTCAAGATCGCCGACAAAACGGCGAATTTGAGATCGATCCGGTCAAGCCCTCCCTCGCACTGGAATTCGGAGCGAAAACGCCAGTACTTCGATTGGGCCGCGAACGTGGTGGCAGGCTGTCGTGGCGCAAGCAAGCCTCTGGAGGCGCTCTTCGACGAAGTGCACCGGCGCGGGCCGGGCTGAATCAGCGTCTTCGCAGCGAAGGATCCTGAAGCGTAGTGTCCTGTCCGGGAGGTGGATCGTCGATCGCCGCCTCGATGCTATGATGCTCCCGCCACTCCTCCGGCGGACGAACGTAGCCGTCGGTGCCGACCAGATCGACGCCCCAGTAGATTTCCAGGTGATGTCCGTCGGGGTCGAGAAATTCCACCGCTACTTGGCATCCTGCACGGCGCCTGCCGTCGACGACGATGGGAACGTTATGGCCCTTGAGATGTTCGCGTACTCGAAGCACCTCGTCGAGCGTGGCTACCTCCCAGGCGGCGTGGTTGAACTCGGTGCGGGTGGAAGGTTCCTTCGCCGAACCGACCAAGGCGAGGCAGTGATGGTCCGCATTGCAGCGCAGAAAAGCCATGCCTCCCGGCACCATAGAATCGGGGTAGATGTCGGAGATCTTGAAGCCGAGCACTTCAGTGTAGAACTTGAGCGAACGCTCGATATTCATGACATTGAGGACCACGTGGCCGAGCTTTTGTACCTTGAACGGAAGCCCGGCGGGCGGCTTGATTTCCTTCAATTTCTTCACGTCGACGGCCATGACAGCTTCTCCCGTGTTTGGGAAACCTCAAAGAGGCGTCTCCCCGTTGCTCGAAATATCCCCTAACAAATCGACATTCAAAACGCTCGCCAAGTTCGGTAGCACTTGAGTGATAAGAGACTTATGACACCCGTCCGGGTTCAGATTACGCCGCGTGCACGCAATCCTGCAATCTCTTCCCGCGAATAGCCGATTTCGGCCAGCACCTCCTCGGTGTGCGCCCCTGGATCCGGAGCCGCAGAGGCCATGCTGGCCGGCGTGCGCGTGAGCTTGACCGCCTGGTTCACCAGTCGAAGCTCGCCGAGTCTCGGGTGCGTGACCGGCGCGGCGGCCTGAAGGTGGCGCACCTGCGGATCAGCGAACACTTGGTCGATCGAGTAGATCGGGCCGCAAGGCACGCCTGCGGCGTTGAGCACGTCTATCCACTCGGCGCTAATTCGCTTGCTGAGGTGCGCGTTCAGTTCGGCGTTGAGCGCAATCCGGTTTCGGGCGCGATCGGGCTCGCGCTCGAACTCCGGGCGCGCGACCAGGTCCTCGCGCTCGAGCGCCTTGCATAGCCGCATCCACATACCTTCCCCCGAGACGCCGACATTGATGTAGCCGTCGGCTGTCTTATAGGCCGAAGTAGGCATGTGGGTGGGATGATCGTTGCCGACCTGCGGCGGCACTTCCCCCTTGACCAGGTAGCGCGCCGCTTGAAAATCCAGCAAGGCGATTGCCGACTGCAGCAGCGACGATTGCACCCATTGACCCTGTCCCGATTGCTCGCGTTCGAGCAGCGCGGTCATGATCCCGAGCGCGGCGTACAAGCCGGCCGCGAGATCGGCGATTGCTGTGCCGGTTCGGAGCGGTCCCTGTCCTGGAAATCCGGTCACCGACATGAGTCCGCCCATGCCCTGCGCAATCTGGTCGAAACCGGGCCGGTCGCGATAGGGCCCGTCCTGGCCAAAGCCCGAAATGCTGGCGAGGATGATGCGGGGATTCGCGGCCCTGAGCGATTCATAGTCGATGCCGAGCCGGTACTTCACGTCGGGCCGATAGTTCTCCACGAGTACATCGGCGGTCTTTACGAGTTTGGCTAGGATCTCGCGTCCCTCGGCCTGCTTCAGATTGAGCGTCATCGAGCGCTTGTTGCGCTGAAGATTTTGAAAGTCCGGTCCGTCCCGTGGCCCCCCCATGTCCTCGTTAGGATCGACTCCGGGCGGGGATTCTATTTTGATCACGTCGGCGCCGAAGTCGGCGAACTGCTTGACGCAAGTCGGGCCGGCGCGTACCCGAGACAGGTCGAGAATGCGATAACGCGAAAGCGCTATCGAGGCAGGTGCGTTTGGCATTGCGGATAAACCCGTCGGGCCCCTGGCGTTCCGCCAGGGCGAGCGGAACGCCGCTCGGGAAGCGGCAGATTATCGCGTCGCGCCCCATTTGTGGCAAGCACGGACGTGTCTCGGCCCTCGGGCGGCACCGACGGCATTGGGTCTTGGCGTCCGGCTTTCCGCCGGAGAGTCCTGCGGCCCCGGGGTCGATTCGCGCTCTCATCGCGCGGATCGAGGCTCGGGGCTACAATTCAGCCCGTTTTTGCGCCGTCTTTTCCGCAGGAGGCAATGAAATGACACCGCGTGGCTCCCGCCTGGCCTGTTCGCTGCGCACGCAGGACGGCTGCCTCGGCTCGTATTCCGCGTACCCGGGCGAGGCGCCCAAGTCCGTCGCCAAGGTCGATCCGGTGCAGTGGGACAAGCCCCCGCAAGGGGAAGTGCTGGAAGCTCATTTCACCGTGATCGGGGAAATGGGCATGACCGGCAAGATGATCTTTCTAAACCAGTCTCAGTGGCGCGCGTTGTCTCAAGCGAGGCTGGAAGAGGTTTTCTATGCAGCGATTCTCTGGGGCGGCAACGCGCTCAAGGTCGTCGAAGACGCCGTGCTTCTGTCCAAGCGAAATTCCTAGGATTCGCTCACAGGCGAGTCGACGGGAAGCCGATATTGCCCCGAGCGGCGTAGCAGGCTCGGGCTGCGAGCGCTCGTTGTAACAGGTGGCTCGCATCGTCGCGGCAAGCGGCGGGTGCGCAATGGCACAGCCCGGAGTATCATAGAATTTGGACATGCGCCCACAATTAGTAGGGGCTTAAGAAAAAATGGCAACAAAATCTAGGGGTTACAACGCCGAAGACATCGAAATCCTGGAGGATCTTTCACCGATCCTGCACCGGCCAGGAATGTACACCGACCCGGCCAATCCGAATCACGCGCTCGTGGAGGCGATAGACAACGCGTCCGACGAGGGGCTGGCGGGCTTCGCGACGAACATCGCCGTAGTATTGCACGAGGACGGGTCGGCGGTGGTCGAGGACGACGGGCGCGGCATTCCGGTCGATATTCATCCGCGGAAGAAGATTCCGGCGGTGCAGGTGATATTCACTACGCTGCATTCGGGGGGAAAGTTCAGGAAGACGGACAAGGATTCCGTGTATCGCATCGCAGGCGGACTGCACGGCGTCGGCGTCTGCGTAACCAATGCCCTCGCGTCGCGCCTCGAGGTCGAAGTCAAGCGCGATGGCGCTCTCTATCGCCTGGTGTTCGCGGACAACGGCAAGGTCAAGGAGCCGCTGAAAAAAGTGCGATCGATCGGCGCCAGGGAAACCGGCACCAAGGTGCGCTTCTGGCCGGATCCGAAGTATTTCGATTCGCCCAAGATCGTGGTGTCCGACATCGCTGCGCTGTTGCGCGCCAAGGCGATGCTATTGCCCGGCGTGCGTTTTTCCCTGGGCGTGGAGACGAAAGGCAAGGTAGAGACGCAGACCTGGCACTTCCCTGAAGGGATCAAGGGCTATTTCGCCAGCGCGATCGCCGGGCTGAATCCGGTCGCCGAACCCTTCTTCGGCGAGCGCTACATTGCCGCACAGTCCGAATCGGACAGCTTTGCCGAAGGTGAAGGGGCGCTTTGGGCAATAGCCTGGACTCCCGAGAGCGATGTGGTCGCCGAGGCGTATGTCAACATGATTCCGACGCGCCACGGCGGCACGCATGTATCGGGATTGCGCGAGGGTGTCTACAACGCCATAAGGAACTTCATCGATCATCACGCAATGGGACAGCGCGGCCTGAAGATAGTCCCGGAGGACGTCTGGTCGCGGGCTTCCTACGTGCTCGCGGTGAAGATGCTCGATCCCCAGTTCAAGGGGCAGGTCAAGAACGAACTGCTGTCCCGCGACGCAGTCAAGCTCATCGCCCAGATGGTGCGCGATCCGTTCGAGCTGTGGTTGAACCAGCATGTCGCAGAGGGAAAGGCGATCGCCGAACTGGTATTGCGCCAAGCCATGGCGCGCACGCGCGCCGCGCAGAAGGTGGAGCGGCGCAAGTCCTCCGGTGTTGCGGTGTTGCCGGGCAAACTTACCGATTGTGCTTCGGACGACCCCGAGCGAAATGAACTCTTCATTGTCGAAGGAGATTCAGCCGGCGGGTCGGCCAAGCAGGCGCGTGACAAGGAATTTCAGGCGGTACTGCCCTTGAAAGGCAAGCCGAAAAACACCTGGCAGGATTCGCCGGACGTGCTCTACGCGAACAAGGAGACCGAGGCGATCGCACTTGCGATCGGAGTCGACCATCACAAAGCCGGCGATACGGTCGATATCTCCGGTTTGCGTTATCGCAAGATCATCGTGCTTGCCGATGCCGACGTCGACGGCGCGCACATCCAGGTGCTGCTGTTGACGCTGTTCTTCCGCCATTTTCCCAAGCTGATCGAGAACGGTCACATATTCGTGGCGCAGCCGCCGCTGTTTCGCATCGACGTGCCTTCGCAGGGCAAGGGCAAGCCGGCTCGAAAGCTCTACGCGCTCGATCGGCTGGAACTCGAGGCAATCGAGGAGAAACTGCTGGACGAAGGCGTGAAGGAGGGTGGCTGGGCCGTGTCGCGGTTCAAGGGATTGGGCGAGATGAGCCCTGAGCAGCTCTGGGAGACCACGCTCAGCCCGGATACGCGGCGGGTGCTGCCCGTCTACTTCGAAACTGCGGCGCCCGACGAGGACCGGAGCATTTTCGAGATGATGATGGCGAGAGAGAACGCTCAACAGCGCCGCGAATGGATGGAGACTTATGGGAATCTGGTCGATGCGGACATCTCTTAGAAAGGTGCGGCATGGGTAATCAACGAGAGTTGTTCGATATGGCCGAAGTCGCCGTGGCCGAGGCCGCGCAGGCGGCAAAGCACGCATCGCCTGCTGATGCGCCGGGCGATGCGCCCGCCGGCCGAGCCCGCGGGGGGGCCGGGCCGCAGTCGCCGGCGCCTCCAGCCGGAGGCCGCGGGACTCTGCCGCCGCATTTCGCGCCGATCTCCGGCGAACTCGGCGATTCGCTCCCGCTCGGCCGCTATGCCTCGACGCAGTACCTGCAGTACGCGATCGCCACGGTGAAGGACCGGGCCTTACCGCGGGTCGGCGATGGGCAGAAGCCGGTGCAGGCCCGCATTCTGTACGCCATGTGGGATATGGGCGGCCGCGCCGGCACACCGCGCAAGAAATCCGCGCGGGTAGTCGGCGACGTGCTGGGCAAGTTTCATCCGCATGGCGACGCGTCCGTGTACGACGCGCTGGTGCGCATCGCGCAGGATTTCACCATGCGTTACCCGCTGGTCGACGGCGAAGGCAATTTCGGCTCGCGCGACGGCGACGATCCCGCGGCGATGCGCTACACCGAGGCGCGCTTGACACGTTTTGCCGACGTGCTGCTCTCCGAGCTGGACAGCGGCACGGTGGACTTCGCGCCCAACTACGACGGCAGCCTTTCGGAACCGCAGATTCTGCCCGCGAGGCTCCCGGTCGCGCTGCTGAACGGTGCATCGGGCATCGCCGTGGGCATGGCAACGGAGATTCCGAGCCACAACCTGAACGAAGTGGCAAATGCCGCGATCGCTCTCATCCGTGACCCTGACCTGAGCCTCGCCGGGCTGATGAAATACATCAAGGGCCCGGACTTCCCCGGCGGCGGACAGATCATCACGCCGCGCGCTGAAATGCGTGAGGCGTATTCGGCGGGACGCGGGTCGGTCCGCGTGCGCTCGCGCTGGATCGTGGAGCGGCTCGCGCGCGGCCAATGGCAGGTGGTCGTGTACGAGCTTCCGCCGGGTACGTCTTCGAAAAAGGTGCTGGAGGAAGTCGAGGCGATCACCAACCCGCAGCCCAAGCCGGGAAAGAAATCGCTTACGCCCGATCAGCAGCGGGAGAAGCAGTTGATGCTGTCGATGCTGGACAAGGCACGCGACGAGTCCGACCGCGCCCATCCGGTGCGCCTGGTTTTCGAGCCCAAAACCTCGCGCATCGACGAGCAGGAGTTCGTGAATCTGTTGCTCGCCAAGACCGGCATGGAGGCCAACGTCTCGATCAACCTCGTGCTGGTAGGTCTGGACGGCCGGCCGGCGGGCAAGAACCTGAAGGACATTCTGGCCGAATGGCTGGGTTTCCGTTTCGCTACAGTCACGAGGCGGACCAAGTTCAAGCTCGAGCGCGGCTTGGATCGCATTCACGTCCTCGAAGGGCGGATGATCGTCCTCTTGAACGTCGACAAGGTGATCAGGATCATCCGTAATGCCGACGAGCCCAAGGCGGATCTGATCAAGGCGTTCAAGCTCACAGAGCGGCAAGCCGACGATATCCTGGAGATCCGGTTGCGGCAACTGGCCAAGCTCGAGCACATCAAGCTGGAGAAGGAATTGGAGGAATTGCGCAAGGAATGCAAGGGGCTGGAGAGGACGCTCGCCAAGCGCAAGGTGCTCGAGGAACTGGTGATCGGCGAGATCGAGGCCGATGCCAAGATGTTCGGCGACAAGCGCCGCACCGTGATCGAGGAATCGGAGAAGGCGATTGTCGAAACGCCCGTGATCGACGAACCGGTGACGGTCATTTTCTCTCGCAACGGCTGGGTGCGCGCGCGCCAAGGCTGGGACGTGGATCCGGCAACGCTCTCGTTCAAGGAGGGCGACGCGCTGGGCGCGCTCATCGCCTGCCGCACGGTCGATCCGGTGGTCTTCCTCGATTCGCGCGGACGCGCCTACACCGTCCAGGCAGGCGACCTGCCTCCGGCGCGGGGGGACGGTGCGCCGGCCTCGTCCCTGGTCGATTTGCAGGACGGGGCCAAGATCATGCACTGCCTGGCCGGCAAGCCGGAGGCGACGGTGTTGGTCGCATCGAGCGGCGGCTACGGCTTTCTGACCAAGCTTTCCGACATGCTTTCCACGCGGCGCGCTGGGCGCGAGTTCATGACGATAGAGGAGGGGGAAACCCCGCTTGCGCCGTTTGTGTACGATGAGGCGCCGGGGAACCGCGTTGCCGCGTTGGCCGGCGAAGGGCGGCTGCTCGTGTTCGACATCGCCGAATTGCGGCAGCTCGCGCGCGGCCGCGGCGTCATTGTCATGGGGCTCGACACCGGCGAAAAATTGGTCGGCGTGGCCATCCTCGCGGGCCGCTCGCTCACCGTGCAGGGCATAGGGCGAGGCGGGAGGGAAAAGGAAATCGAGATCTCCGGCGCCAAGCTCGAGCATTACCTGGGGCATCGCGCCCGCATGGGCCGCGTGCTGCCGGATAAGCTGAAGCCTACGGCGCTGCGCGTACCGGTCAAGCCCCGGACCGACGAATGATCCGCGGGGCGCTCTGCGTCCGTGCTAAACTCGCCGCCGGCGGGCCTCCCCGCATTGCAGCGTGGTGAACCTGGTCAGGTCCGGAAGGAAGCAGCCACAGCTACTTACTGCAAGTGCCGGGGTTAGGGCTCGCCAATTAACTTCAGGATTCAGGATTCAGGGAAAGCAAGACCGAGTGATGTTTCTGCCGTTCCCTGAATCCCGGATCCCGAATCCTCAATCCTCCGCTAAAATTCACTGAATGACCTACCAAGTACTCGCCCGTAAGTGGCGGCCGCGGACTTTCGAGTCGCTGGTCGGGCAGGAACATGTGGTGCGCGCGCTCACGCACGCGCTCGATCACAACCGACTGCACCATGCCTATCTGTTTACCGGCACGCGCGGGGTGGGCAAGACCACCTTGGCAAGAATTCTCGCCAAGGCACTCAATTGCGAGACCGGCATCAGCGCCACGCCCTGCGGCCAATGCTCGGCGTGCGTCGAGATCGACAGCGGCCGTTTCGTCGATCTGATCGAGGTCGACGCCGCCACCAATACCAAAGTGGACGAGATGCGCCAGCTCCTGGAGAACGCGGTCTATTCTCCCACGCGCGGCCGCTTCAAGGTCTACGTGATCGACGAGGTGCACATGCTTTCGACCTCGGCGTTCAATTCGATGCTCAAGACTCTGGAGGAACCGCCCGAGCACATCAAATTCGTGCTCGCGACCACCGATCCGCAGAAGATTCCGGTCACGGTGTTGTCGCGCTGTCTGCAGTTCAACCTCAAGCAGGTGCCCGCATCGGCGATCACGCTGCATCTGAAACGCGTCGCACAGGAAGAGAGTATTCCAGTCGAAGGCGAGGCCCTCAGTCTCATCGCTGCCTCGGCGCGCGGAAGCATGCGCGATGCGCTGTCGCTGCTGGACCAGGCGACAGCTTATTCGGGCGGCAATGTAAGCAGGGCGGCGGTGCGCGCCATGCTCGGGACGGTCGACGACGGCTATCTATATGCGATACTCGATGCGATTGCCGCGGGCGACGCCCGTGCCGCGCTTGCGGTTGCGGACGACATGGAGGCGCGCAACCTTTCGTTCGACGGCGCATTGCAGGAACTGGCGAGCTTGTTGCACCGGGTCGCGCTGGCGCAGACTGCGCCCGAGGCGCTGGCCGAGGACCTCCCGCACCGGGACCGCTTGCTTGCGCTGGCACAGCGGCTGGACGCGGAGGAAGTGCAGCTTCATTACCAGATAGCGGTCCATGGAAGACAGGACCTGCCGCTCGCACCGGACGACTATGCAGGCTTCACCATGAGCCTGTTGCGCATGATTGCATTCCGCCCCGAGGAGCGGGGGAGAGCCCCCGAGCCCGCCGCCAAGGCGGCTTCGGGGACAAGGACGGCGGGGCCCGCGCCCACGATGCCTAAGCAGGCAGTTGCTTTCGACGGCGATTGGCCGAACCTCGCGCGGCAGCTCAGCGTCAGTGGCCTTGCCAAGCAGCTTGCACAGCAGAGCGAACTGAAGAGCTTCGACGGCGAGGTGATGACCCTCAGCATCGCGCCAACGGCAAAGCATCTGACCGAGAAGCCCTACAAAGACAAGCTTCAGGCGGCACTGGCGGAGCGCCTGGGCAAGGCGGTTCGGCTGTCGGTCCAGATTGGAAGTGTCCGTGGCGATACCGCACAGGAGCGTGCCGCCTCGGCCATCGGCAAGGACGCGTTCGTGCGCGACCTGATCGAGCATTTCGATGCGACGATAGTCACCTCGTCGATCAAACCCGTTCAGTAGGAGCAAACCATGATCAACAAAGGCCAGCTTGCCGGACTGATGAAGCAGGCGCAGCAGATGCAGGACAACATGCGCAAGATGCAGGAGCAGCTTGCGACGGTCGAAGTCGAGGGACAGGCAGGCGCAGGCCTGGTAAAGGTCGTGATGACCTGCAAGCATGACGTCAAACGAATCGCAATCGATCCGTCGTTGCTCGCCGACGATAAGGACATGCTCGAGGATCTCGTCGCCGCGGCGGTCAATGACGCTGTGCGAAAGGTGGAGGCGACGGTGCAGGAGAAAATGGCCGGATTCACTTCCGGCCTGGGCCTGCCGCCTGGAATGAAGCTGCCCTTTTAGGGCAGGATTGAGGAATCAGGATTGAGGATCTAGGATTGAGCGGCCGCGTTGCGCGCGGCTGTCTTTCCCCAAATCCTAAGCCGGACGAGCCGGAACCAGTGAAGCTGGTTTTGCCGTCTATCAATCTCCCCTTTTCGTGCAGTTGCACGCAACTGCACGAAAAGGGGAGACGAATTTGGAAACCGAATCTTCGCCAACTCTGTCAACAGTACGCTTGTAAGAGACTAAGTCCTCAATCCTAAATCCTGCAGTCATGAATCCCCCCTCATCGCTCGAAGAACTGATGGAAGCGCTGCGCTGCCTTCCGGGCGTCGGGCCCAAGGCTGCACAGCGCATGGCATACCATCTGCTGCAGCACGACCGGGCCGGCGCGCAAAGGCTTGCGACGGCGCTGGGCAGGGCGATGCAGACGATACGCCGCTGCGCCAAGTGCAACAGTTTCACCGAGGAGACGTTATGCGCGCTATGCGCCTCCTCCAGGCGCGATGCAGCACTCCTGTGCGTCGTCGAGACTCCGGCCGATCTGCTCATGATGGAGCAAACGCTTGCGTTCAGCGGGCTTTACTTTGTTCTCATGGGCAGGCTCTCGCCGCTCGATGGCATCGGTCCAAAGGAAATCGGGCTCGACGTGTTGCAGCGACGCGCCTTGGACGGTGTGGTGAGGGAATTGATCGTGGCGACGAATTTTACGAACGAAGGCGAGGCCACGGCCCATTACATCGGCGAGCTGTTCAAGGGGCGCGATTTGAAGGTGACGCGCATCGCGCGCGGCATACCCGTCGGCGGCGAACTGGAGTACGTGGACAGCGGAACTCTGGCACAGGCACTGGCAGAGAGACGGCCCGTATAAGCACACCGGAGCATAGGAGGCGCCAATCGTGTGGGGGAGATCGGACAGGACTCTGAAAGGGGCGACTTGGGGAAGGCTTGCGCTGCTGCTTCTTCTTGCCGCCAGTGCTCCGAGCTTTGGGCAATCGGCGCCACCGCTCTCGACAGGACAGACGCTCTACCTGCCGATCTATTCGCATATCTGGTACGGAGATCCCGGAAGGGACGATGCACCGAGAATGCTGCTGCTGTCGGCGCTGGTGAGCATACGCAATACCGACCCCCACCAGGGCATTCGCGTGACATCGGCGCAGTACTACGACACCGATGGGCGCAAGCTTAGGCAATTCCTGCCGGCGCCTGTGACAATTCGGCCCCTGGGAACGCACGAAGTCTTCATCCCGAAAAGCGACTCCGCCGGAGGCTCGGGCGCGAATTTCCTGATTTCCTGGGACGCGGGATCGCCTGCGAACCCGCCGATCGTGGAGGCGGTGCATGCCGAGGTCCTGGGCACTCGCTCGCTCGCGTTCACGACATCCGCGCGGCCGATCGTCACGAAGTAGCCGCCCGCGGTCTAGCTACCGCTCGACGTAAAGGCCGCCGCATTCGCCGGCTATTTCCCCAATGTCTTGGCTATGTAGACGCGCAACGGGCAGCGACACAAATGACCGTAGCCGAAGGGCAGTGCAAAAGAACAACCGTGGGGTTCATCTTCAAGGCAGTTCAAATAACCGGGTAAGCCCTGGTCCTTGGCCTTGCATAGAAGCTCGAAACCGGAGTCGACGCACTTGAACGCCTTGGGACATTGCATGCCGCCAATGATCTCATCGACTTTCTTTCGCAAGGCTTCTTGCATGGTCCCTCCAAATACGCCTATTTTCGCGTTTTCGCCTGCTCGCTCTTGAGCGTGAGATAGCAGTCGTAGGCCTGCTTGGGTTTCATCAGCTCGTGCACAACCTTGCCCACTGCCTGGATCATGGCCACCGGCGCGGCTGACTGGAAGATATTGCGGCCCATGTCCACGCCCGCGGCGCCCTGGTTGACGGCATTGTAGGCCATGGTGAGCGCTTCGAGTTCGGGCAGCTTTTTGCCTCCGGCCATGACGATGGGCACCGGGCAGGCAGCGGTTACCGTCTCGAATCCTGGTTCGCAGTAGTAGGTTTTCACGACCTGCGCGCCCAGTTCGGCACAGATGCGCGATGCGAGCCCCAGGTAGCGCGCATCTCGAACCAGATTCTTGCCCACGGCAGTCACACCCATCGTGGGAATGCCGCAGCGCAGGCCCATGTCGACGAGTTGCGTCATGTTGTGCACTGTCTGCGTTTCGAATTCGGCTCCGATGAATACCTGTACTGCCATGGCAGAGACGTTCATGCGCACCGCGTCGTCGATGTCCACGGCGATGCGCTCGTTCGACATCTCCATGAGCGTGCTCGCGCCGCCGCTTGAGCGCATAACGACACCATTGCCGAACGAAGCCGGAATGGTCGAGCGCAGGATGCCGCGCGTGCACATGAGGGCGTCGGCGTATTGCAATAAAGGCAATATCGTCATGTCCACGCGCTCCAGGCCCGTCGTAGGCCCGAGAAAGTAGCCGTGGTCGATCGCCAGCATGACCGTGCGGGCGCTCTCGGGTCGAAAAATACGCGCAAGGCGGTTGCGCATGCCCCAATCGAGCTGATGAGAGCCCTTGAGGTAGAAGCCCTCGTGGCTCGCGGGCGTATCGAGATAGTAGTCCTTGGTTTCCTTGAGATCTTCGGTATCAGCCATGCGATGACTCCTGATTATGCAGATTTCATTTTCATGTCTTGAACAAATCGCGAATTTTGCCCGCGTCGGGCCGAGTGACGATGCCTTTCTCGGTGACTATGCCGCCCACCAGTTCGGCTGGTGTCACATCGAAGGCCGGATTGAAAACGGAGACGCCTTCGGGCGCCCAGCGGATATCGCCATAGCCGGTCACTTCGGATGCGCTGCGCTCCTCGATGGGGATGGCGCTGCCGTCGGCAATCGCAATGTCAATGGTAGAGAGCGGGGCCGCCACATAGAAAGGAATGCCGTGGCGCGAAGCGAGCACCGCCAGAGAAAAGGTGCCGATCTTGTTGGCGACATCGCCGTTGGCGGCGATACGATCGGCGCCGACGATGACCACATCGACCTTGCCCATGCGCATCACATGTCCGGCCATGTTGTCGGTGATAAGGGTAACCGGAATTCGCTCCTGCACCATCTCCCAGGCCGTGAGCCGCGCCCCTTGGAGATAGGGCCGGGTTTCGTTTGCAATGACCGAGATGCGCTTGCCCTGGTCGCGCGCCGAACGTATCACTCCGAGCGCGGTGCCGTGTCCGGCCGTAGCGAGCGCACCGGCATTGCAATGGGTCATGACGCTCGCACCGTTGCGGATCAGCACGGCGCCGGCGCGGCCTATAGCGCGGTTGGTGGCAATGTCCGCGCGATACAGGAGCAATGCGGCCTCGACCAGGGACTCGGCCGCCTGGCGCGGATCAAGACCGGGCGCCGCCGCCAAAGCCTCGCGCATGCGGTCGAGCGCCCAGAAGAGATTGACGGCGGTGGGCCGGCTTGCCGCGAGCACTTCAAAGCCGCGCTCTAGCCCCGCCTCGAAGTCGGCACGGCGATTATCCTTGCGACGCAGCGCCTCGAGCGCGATGCCAAAGGCCGCCGCGCAGCCTATTGCCGGCGCCCCGCGCACCACCATGTCGCGGATTGCAGAGGCCACCTCACGCGCATCGCCGCAGCTTTGATACACGAGCTTGGACGGGAGGAGGCGCTGGTCGATCAGTTCGAGCGCATCGCCCGTCCAGCGCATGGTCTCCACGCTATTCGACATAGCTTGAGAATGTGATTTGCACGCAGGCAGATTGGATCGTCATTCCCGCGGAAGCGGGAATCCAGTGCTCGTGAATCGCACTGGACCCCCGCCTTCGCGGGGGTGACGGCGGGGTGAGCAGGGGTGACGTGTTGCGTGGGCCGGATTCAGATGACACGTTCATTGCCTCCGTCCACCGGCACTTGGGCGCCGGTGGTCTTGGCGAACAGCGGCCCGCACATTTCGGCGGCTAATTCGGCGACATCGCGACTGGTAACCTCGACGCGCAGCACGTTGTTGGTCTTGTAGCGCTCGACGCTCATGCCGTAATGCTTTGCCCGCTGTTCCAGCACGTCCTCGGTCCAAAGTCCGGTATCGAAAACCGCGTTCGGATGCAGGCTATTGATGCGGATTCCGTCCTGGCCCCATTCGAGCGCGACCACCCGCGCGAGTTGGTTTAGCGCGGCCTTCGAGGCCGAATACGCCGCCGCGCCGGGTCCGGGCGCAGGAACGTTCTTGGAACCGATGACCGCTATTCGTCCGCCGCGCGGTGCCAGCTTCAGGTACGGATAGCAGGCGCGCAGCAGCGAAAAATTGGCGTCGAGATTCACGGCCATGACTCTGCGCCATTCCTCGCTTGCGAGTTCGGCGATTTTGCGGCTTGCCGAAAAAATTCCCGCGTTCAACACCACCATGTCCAGACCGCCGTAGTGCGAGAGCGCTTGTCCGATTCCCTCGGCGAGGGCTTTTTCGTCCGTTACGTCGCAGCGAAACCCCAGAAAATCCGGCCGTGAGTGCATCGATTCGACGCCCGGGTTGAGGTCGAAGCCCACGACAGCGGCGCCGCGCGCGAGAAACGACGTCACCGCGGCCTTGCCGATGCCCGAGGCGGCTCCCGTGACAAGCGCAACCTCGCCGGTGAAGGGCTTGCCTTCCATTGCCAGCTTGGCCTGTTCCGGCCCCCAGTACTCGACTTCGAAGATGTCTTTCTCCCGAAGAGCGCGGTAGCCGCCAAGTGCCTCCGCGCGCAGGATGGTGTCGATGGTGTGCTCGTAGATCTCGGCAGCGATAGCGGCTTCCGCGGCGGTTCTTCCGGCCGCGGCCAGCCCGAACGAGGCCTCGAGCACCACGCGCGGCGCGGGATCGAGCATTCGCATGCGCTCGCCGGCCAGCGGAGCATGAGACTCGAAATAGCGCCGGTACTCCTCGGCGTAGCGGGCGACGTCGATGCCGAGCATCGGCGTGCGCTTGGTGCGGATGACGTGGTCGGGTGTGATCGGTCCCTGCTGCGAAATGCGCGCGATAGCCGGATGGCGCGCAAAGCCAAGCGTCCTCGCGTTGGTGCAAGTCGTGACGATCATCGGTGCGCCGGCCGCGCTCGAGATTTGCGCGCGCAGTTGCGCCTGCGCCTGCGGGTCCGCCGCATCAGTTTCTCCCGCCGCCGCATCGACCTTCCATGCCTTCTGTTGCGCCAGATAGTCTTCGGCGCGCGTAACGAGCTCGATCATGCGCTCGTAGGACTCTCGAGCCGATTCGCCGAAGGATACGATGCCGTGATTGAGCAGCACCACGCCGATGGTTTTCTTGCTTTTCTGCTTGGGGAACTCGGCTGCAAAAAACTTGGCCAGATCGAAGCCAGGCTTCAGGTAGGGGATGACAACACAGCGCTCGCCGTAAAGATTTCGAATCCGAGTCTCTCCATCCGCCGTGTCGTTGATGGCAAGCACGGCATCGGCGTGGGTGTGATCGACGAATGTCGCCGGCAGACAGGCGTGGAGGAGCGTCTCCAGGGAAGGTCTCGGTGCGGCGATATCGACGAGGTTCGCTGCAAACTGGTTGAGCATCTGCGCGTCCGGCAAGGCGGGCAGGGCGGCAAGCCGCAGCAGCGCATCCAGGCGCAGCGGCGCGAATCCATGCGCCTCGATGCTCGACAGATCCCAGCCGCTGCCCTTGACGTGGAGGACAGTTTCTTCTTCGCCGAACAGGTTCGTCTCGCGCATCTTTACCGAAGTGTTGCCCCCGCTGTGCAGCACCAGCGATTTGTCGCGCCCCAGCAGCCGCGAGGTGTAGACGCGCTGCTCGAGCTCGCCGCAATGCGTTTTCGCTTCGTCGTCGTTCCAGAGGTTTTGCATTGATTGAATCCGATCCGGGCGGGATTATAGGCCCCGTCTCATGCGTCTATCCGCCTGCGAGCATGAACTCATAATTCACCGTCCCGGTGGTGCTTGCGTCGGAAGCGTAACTTCGCTCCCAGAATTCGACGCTTGCGTCGGTGCTTATCCTGAGCACGCTCGAGCAGCGGGTTCCATAGCCGTCACCGGCGATGCGGATGGACGAGAGCCTGCGCTCCAGTTCCGGGCCGACCCCGGTATCGGGCAATTGGGGCTCGCTTGCCGGCTCGCGGTCGGCGAGCAAGTTCAAGTATGCCTGGGCATCGAAGGGCTTCTGGATCAGTTTCGCGAGCTGCGCTTTCCCTTTCTCGACCTTGGGCCAGGGTGTGTCGAGCAAGTGATTGGAAAGACCGTGAATCCCCGGCTCAAGCGTCGTAATCGCACCGTTGCGATTGGAAAAGAAGCACAGCGACCGCCGGTTTCCGACGAGCAAGGAGAAGCCGTTGTACACCTGCGCCTGCGGTGCAATCGCCTCGAGCCAGACAGCGGGTTCACGCTCATCGATCAGGAACGAGCTTACAAGGTGGCCGCGCGAGGGCGCTGCCGGATTGCGCTCGGCGGGGTTGCGGAAATTGGTGATTGCGGCGAAGCGTCCGCCGCGCGTTACTCCCATCCATGTACCCTGGGCAGAAAGATCCCTGCCGGCGAGCAGCTGCGGTTGATCCGGCCAGAATCCGGCGGCGCTTGCGGGTCGCTCGTAGAACTCGTCGCGGTTCGCCGCGACGATGAGATCATGCCGCGCATGGGCGCGCCAGGCGAATAGAATCAGGCACATGCACGTCGGGCGCTTCAGGCCACCTGGTAGGGCAATTCGAGGAAACGGAGCACCGGGCCGTCGGTGGATTTCAGATGCAGGATCGAACTCGCGCGGCTCTCCAGCGGCACCACCGCCAATAGATCGTAACCACCCGAGGGGGACCGCTGCGCGTTGACCACCATGCCGCAAGTCTGGCCGGGCAGATCGTCGCTGAACAATTCGTCGCCTGCCACCGGGCCCACCTGAGCCTCCACATTGGCGAGAAACATTCTGCGCTTCAGCTTGCCGCGGTATTGCGTGCGCGCAACGATCTCCTGGCCCGGGTAGCAACCCTTTTGGAAACTTACACCACCGAGGAGTTCGAGATTTGCCATTTGCGGCACGAATTGGTCTTGCGTGCGCTCGGCAATCCACGGAAAACCGTTGCGTATATCGAGCCATTCCCAGCAGGGCGCCCCCACCGGCCGCAGCGCTCCGGTCAGCCCGGCTTGAATCCTGAGAGCGTCTGTCGGGGCCGCCACGATCAGAAAGCGCGCTGCCGGAAGGGCGATCAGGCTGCCGCCGAATTCATCCTGTAGAACCCGATGATCTTGGCGCGGGATATCGCCGAAGACAGCGCCTAGCACCGCACCGGCTTCATGGCCTGCCGCCCCCAGCACGACCAGTTCGTCGGACCGATCCAAGATGTTCACCTTGGCGCGCAAAACGAATTGCGCCAGGCGCTTTCGCGTGGTTCCGGCAATGCTGCGTGCAAGCACCATGCGGTATTCCGATGGTGTGTGCCAGAGCAGGAAGTCGGCGAGCAGTCTGCCGGCGGCCGAGCAGTAACCGCCGTAGGCGCTCGATCCAATCGCGAGGGTATTCACATCGCACGTGAGCTGGCCCTGCAGGAAGCTTGTGCTGTCCTCCCCCGAAAAATCGAGCACCGCCAGATGCGAAGCGTCAGCGAGCACGCTGCCCGAATCGGCGGCCCGCAGCTCGGCCGCGGCATCGCCGAAATTCACTGCGATTCCGCTTTCTATGCTCGCGCCGGAGCCTTCAAGCGCTTTCTGCCAATCGGGATTCATGCACTGGCGCCCGCAATATTCGAGTCGAAATTGTTCGACAAGCTTATTATATCGCCCCGAGTTTCAAACCCTCTGGACCTGAATTGCGAAGCCGAATGCAAGCGAAGTTGCGCCGCGTTTTGATTTACTCGCTCACGGCGCTGATGCTGGTTACCGCCTGGCTGGGATGGTTCGCGCTCAGTCCGGTCGCATTGCCGGCGGCTGCGGTTGATTTTTCCATCAAGCCTGGCAGCAGTTTGAAGAGTGCGACCCGGCAGATGATCGAAGCAGGGCTGGACATGCCCGCATGGCCCTTTAACCTGCTGGTGCGGTTTTTCGTGGGCGATACGAAGATCAAGGCCGGCGGCTATCAGGTGCGCGCGGGCGTCACGCCCTGGAACTTGATGCGCAAGATAACGCTGGGCGATTTTACGCAGGTCGAGATCGTTTTCGTGGAGGGCTGGACTTTCCGCCAGATGCGCGCGGCGCTCGACGCACACAGCGAACTCAAGCATGACACGGCAGCCTTGAGCGATGACCGGATCATGGAGGAACTCGGTGTTCGCGACAGACCGCCTGAGGGCTTGTTTTTTCCCGATACCTATTTGTTCGGCAAAGGCGAGAGCGACTTCGCGATACTGAAGCGGGCCCATCGGGAAATGAACAAGCGGCTACAATCGGCCTGGAATCAGCGCGCCGCCGACTTGCCGCTAGCCAATGCTTATGAAGCGCTGATACTTGCCTCGATCGTCGAAAAGGAAACCGGTCTGGCAAGCGATCGGGCGCTGGTCGCGGGCGTGTTCATCAACCGCTTGCGCAGCGGAATGAACCTGCAGACCGACCCGAGCGTCATCTATGGCATGGGCGATAAATTCAATGGCAATCTTCGCAAACGCGATCTTATGACAGACACTACCTATAACACTTATACCCGAGCCGGGCTGCCGCCTAGCCCGATTGCCATGCCGGGGCAAGCGTCGCTTCTGGCGGCGGTAAATCCGGCGGTTACCGGAGCGATGTACTTCGTCGCACGGGGGGACGGCTCGAGCGTCTTTTCGCGCACGCTGGAGGAGCACAACCGCGCCGTTGCCCGCTACCAGAAGCCTGGAGCGACGCGGCCATGACGACGGGCATGGGGAAGACCGAGCCACGAGGAAAATTCATTACCCTGGAGGGCATCGACGGCGCCGGCAAGAGCACCCACCTGTCTTGGTTGGCTGACCGCGTCCGCGCCTACGGCCACAAGGTGGTGGTGACCCGCGAACCGGGCGGGACGCCGCTGGGCGAAAAATTGCGGGAACTGTTGCTGACCCAATCGATGCAAATCGAGACCGAAACCATGCTGATGTTCGCCGCGCGCCTGGAGCACATGGCCCAGGTGATTCTGCCGGCATTGGCGGCCGGCCGCTGGGTCATTTCCGACCGCTTTACCGACGCGACCTTCGCCTATCAGGGCGGGGGCAGGGGGCTCGCGCGCGACAAACTCGAACTGCTCGAACAATGGGTCCAGGAAGGATTTCAGCCTGACCTGACGCTCTATTTCGATTTGCCGATCGAGGTGGCCCGCCAACGGCTGGCAGCAACCGATGGGGCGCTGGACCGGTTCGAACGGGAAAACGCCGGGTTTTTTGGCCGAGTACGGGCAGCTTACCTCGATCGAGCCGGCAACGACCCGGTGAGAATGCAGGTAATCGACGCCAGCCCGTCACCGGCCGAAGTTAAAGCATCACTTGATATAATTATAAAACGTATTTGTATTTAATATGCTTTCATGGCATATAAACACGCTAACAGAGCTTGCGAGACAGCACGGTCGCCTCGCGCAGGCCTTGTTGGTTCACGGACGCGAAGGCGTCGGACAAGTCGAGTTCGCTTCCGCCTTCAGCCAGCAGTTGCTCTGTGAGAATCCGACCAAAGAAGGCCTGGCCTGTGGGTGTTGCGTCGCATGCAACTGGTTCGCTCTGGGCAATCATCCTGACTTTCGCCTGATTCAGCCTGAGAGCATGGCACCGGAAACCGATGACGAGGCTGCGGCGCCGAAGAAGGAAAAGAAAAGCGCCCAGATCCGGATCGAGCAAGTGCGGGAATTGCAGGATTTCCTTGCGGTCGGTACCCACCGTGCCGGGCGCCGCGTAATCCTGCTGCATCCTGCAGACACGATGAATGCGGCCACGCAAAACGCCTTGCTGAAAAGCCTTGAAGAGCCGCCGCCGGGAACGGTCTTCCTGCTCGCGACGAGCCGGCCGCACAGGCTCTTGGCCACCATCCGCAGCAGGTGCCGCGCGATTCCTCTGCCGTTTCCGGATCGGCCGGCTGCATCGGGCTGGCTGGAGCAGCAGGGCGTTGCCGATGCCGAGACGCTCTTGGCGCTCGCGGGCGGGGCCCCGCTGACGGCAGCACGCATGGCGGAATCCGATGCGCATCGGCGCCGTCTGATCGAGCAATTGCGCGACGCGCGTTTCGATGTGGTTTCGGCCTGCGAGCACTGTCTGCGGGTGGAGCCTGCGGAGGCAGTGGGTTGGCTGCAGCGCTGGGTTTACGATTTGCTCAGCGCGCGCCTGTCCGGGAAGATTCGATACCATGTGGAGGAGACCGGGACGTTGGAGAGACTGGCGGCGGGCCCGGAACCGACCGCTTTGGCAGGATTCCTGAGAGTCTTGATGAGCGCTCGCGCTCTGTCGCAGCATCCGCTGAACACGCGACTGTTTTTCGAGGATCTGTTGTTCAAGTACCGCGATCTGATTGCTGCGACATGAAATCGTGCCTGACAGCCTGCCGAGCGCCTCTGCACCTGACGCACTGACGATGTTCGTCGATTCCCATTGTCATCTCGACTTCCCCGAGTTCGAGGGACAAATGGACGCCGTTCGCGCGGAGATGAGCGCCAATGGGGTCACGCATGCGCTGTGCGTCAGCGTTAGCCTCCAGGAATTCCCCAGGGTATTGGACCTTGCCGAGACTTATCCGAACTTCTACGCCTCGGCAGGGGTACACCCGGACCATGACGCAGGCGATCCTGTAAGCGCCGCGGATGTCCTGGGCATCGCCGGACATCCGCGGATCGTCGCGATCGGCGAGACGGGACTCGACTATTTCCGGCAAAGCGGCAGCTTGGAATGGCAGCAGGATCGCTTTCGATCCCATATTCAGGCGGCGCGCCAGTGCGCCAAACCGCTCATCATCCATACACGCGAAGCTGCCACCGATACGCTTCGCATCATGCGGGAAGAGGGCGCCGATCAGGTCGGCGGGGTAATGCACTGCTTTACCGAAACCATGGAAGTAGCCGAGGCGGCGATGGCGATGGGTTTTTTCATCTCGTTTTCCGGAATCGTCACTTTCCGCAATGCGAGCGCACTCAAGGAGATTGCCCGCGTGATTCCTATCGATCGGCTGCTGATCGAAACCGACTCGCCCTATCTGGCCCCGGTGCCGTTCAGGGGGAAAACAAACCGACCGGGGCTGGTCAAATACGTTGCCGAGGAGATCGCGAGACTGCGAGCGATACCGCTCGAGGATGTGGCAGCGGCTACCACCAGGAATTTTTTTCGCCTGTTCCAAGTGCTGAAATAGTTAATGTATTATGTCAAATAAACATTGTAATATACTGATTAAAAGCGTAATAGTTGTTTATTGTTTCTTGGGCTTCAGCGTATCGGCCCAAGAGATGGTGGACGAGCTGATATCCGCCGTAAGGATGAATCAGGTCGACGTGGTCACGGCGTTTCTGACCCGAGGCATGGACGTGGACACTGCCGACTCGAGTGGGAACACCTTGTTGATGATTGCGTCCCGCGAGGGCCATTTCGATCTGTCCAAACACTTACTTGACCAGCGGGCCAAGGTTCGCATTCGTAACGGCTTCGGCGAGACCCCGATCATGTTCGCCGCGCTACGCGGGCATCTGGAAATCGTCAAGCTGCTCCAGGCCTATGGCGGCGAAATCAACCATTCAGGTTGGACTCCGATGCATTATTGCGCGTGGGGCGGGCACAGCGACATTTGCCGCTTCTTGTTGGAAAAGGGCGCGAACATCGATGCCAGATCCGCCAACGGCACGACGCCGATCATGATGGCGGCGCGCCAGGGACACTTGGAAACGGTGAAGCTGCTGCTGGCGAACGCCGCAGATGCAAATTTGCACAACGACGCCGGTGCAACGGCTCTTAACTGGGCCCTGAAGGCGGAGAACAGCGAGGTCGCCGAATTTCTGCGCCAATCGGGCGCTCGGTGACACCGGGCAGCGAAAAAAAAGCCCGGACTTTCCGGGCTTCTTAGCGAATTCGCGCGTGCTAGGCTGGCTTGATGTTCGAGGCCTGCTTGCCCTTTGGGCCCTGCGTGACGTCGAACTCCACTTTCTGTCCTTCCTTCAGCGTCTTGAATCCAGAACCTTGAATCGCCGAGAAGTGTGCAAACAGATCTTCGCCGCCGCCATCAGGAGTGATGAAACCAAAACCCTTCGCATCGTTGAACCACTTTACTGTACCGGTCCCCATTTACGTATATCCCCAAAAATTAATAAAGTCGAAGCACTACGCAAAAAGCCTAACACGTATAAGGTTTTAACGAAAGGGAATAACGATACGTACTTATGGGTATGTACTTTGAGTCAGATCATGAGTACTTCGCCAAACAGGATGCGCATATGCTTTCGGAAGGAAGGCTCAAGTTCCGCCGCCAAGATGGCAAGGGCCCTTGGTCGGCGAGTATGGGCTGTGCTCCTATGCGGAAAAACAGCCCCGTCAACGCGCCTTCGAGCACGCGGTGCGTGCCAGCCGCACGCGCGCGTCCGCATTGGCAGAAGTGACAACTTGTCTTCTGAAACCCAGATCGCGTCTGGATCGGACTCTGCCCAGGGTGCCTGAACGTCAAGGGAGCAAACTCGGTGGAAGGAGGCCGCTAAAGGAAAGCCACAAACGGCGCAGTCTACAGACATAAACATCATTTAACATAATATACATTATACGCATATGCGGTTATAGGGCCGCACATACTCAAGCAGTTGCAGCCAGGCACAGTCGAAGCTATTCGGCGATTACCGACCTCACCAGGTTGGCGAGGTTTGGGTATGATCGGGCTAGCTTCAACAATAACCAAGGAGAGCAAAATCATGGGCAATCGTGACAAGCGCAAGGAATCAAAGGGCAAGAAACCGGCGCCGAAAGACAAGAAACCGGCGCCTGCGAACTAGCCGCCTGGCAACAGCCAATCGGCGTCCCGCCTCCGCCGTCGAGGATCGTCGCTGCGCGGATCGCATCCGTGCAGCGCTGACGGGAAAGTTCGACTCCCGCCAACGTCTATTGCCCGTTCGAGCAATATAGCGGGCCTGCCAACTGCAATCCGATCAGCATCCCGCCTATTTGTTCGCGGCTTGTCGGCGCGCCAATTCCCGCGCCAGAGCCGGATCGAGTAGTTCAAGCTGCTCCAACACCGCTTTCAGCTCGTCCTGCGGGCCGGTGGCTACAAGCACGGTTCCGAGCCCTAGCCACGCCGGTGCGAAGCGCGGCTCCAGGCGCAGCGCTTCCCGATACGCCATCTTGGCGTGCTCGAGCCGCCCATCGCCCCGCAGCGCTTCGCCAAGCAAGTAGCGCGTAATGGGCGAGGTGGGATCGATCGCAGTCGCACGCTGGAGCGTATGCGCCGCTTCGGCATAACGCCCATTGAGACGTTGCGCCTCGCCAAGCATGTTCCACCCGTCGATTTCCTCGGGACTGCGTCTTACCATCCGCGCGAAGGTCTCCGATGCAGGGGCGTATTCGCCGAGCCGCGCCTGCGCGTAACCGAGCACCATCAACCAGTCCTCATCATCCCCGCGCCGGGCGATGTGCGCCTGTGCAAGCTGCTTGAGCGTGCTCCAATCCTGCTTTTTTTCCAGCTCCGCGATCAGCCGGGATGTCTCCGTGTCGCCGCCGCGGGAAGCAAGCGTGATGGAGAGCAGCGGTGTCGCCAATGGCAGTAGCGCCATCGGCGCGCACGAGACAAGAAAGACGACCAGCGGCAGGGCGATTCGTGCCGCTGCGGATACCAATGAGGGATCAGCCCTAATAGACGTAAGCCCGCTGCTTGACCCTGGATTCCTCGGCGCGCTTGATCTCCTCCGGAGTGATCACCTTGTCCCACCACATCGCGCGCCCCTTTTTCTGCTCTTCGACGATGTGGGGATTTTCTCTTATCAAGTCGCGGATAAGCCGGGTTGCATCCGATTCGTAGTATTTGGCCATGTCGCAAAAGCGTTGATTGACGAATGCGCCAATTATAGGCGCTCCTCAGCCTTCGGGATCAGGCTCGATGCAACGCGGATCGTCGAAGCGCGGGGTATTGACCCGCGTGCTCACCCGCGTGCTCGCAAATTTCACCTCTGGATTCGCGCGCAACAGTTTGTCGGGGTCAGACCCGGCTAACCACGGCTCGTAGTCACCCGGCGCAAGAATCACCGGCATGCGGTCGTGAATGCGCCGCGCCGCGCCGACGGCATCGGTGGTGAGAATGGCGAAGGTCTCGGTGGTTTCTCCTTCCAGCGTGCGCCACTGCTCCCACAACCCCGCCATCGCAAACAGTCCGCCCTTCTCCGGGTGCAGCAGGTAGGGTTGCTTGCGGCCGCCCTCCTGTTTCCATTCGTAATAGCCGTCGGCAGGGACGAGGCAGCGGTGGTGGCAAAACGCGTTGCGGAACGCGGGCTTTTCGGCCACGGACTCGGCGCGCGCATTGATCAGGCGCGCGCCGATCGCAGGGTCCTTGCTCCAGGAAGGAATCAGCCCCCAGCGCAACTGGGCGAGCTCACGGACTTCGCCCGCGCCGAGTCGCACTACGGGGGCGATCTGCGTCGGCGCGATGTTGTAGCGGGCCTCGAGCTGCGGCGCAGCCGCAAGGCCGAACTGCAGCGCGATGACCTCGGGAAGGGAATGGAGCGCGTAGCGGCCGCACATAGCTTAATTGTATCCGAACGGTTTTGCGCGGCCTTTGGAAACAATGGTTTGGAGAAAATTGGAAATTGGGGTCAGAGTAGCTTTTCCTCAACCGCCACTCTGCAATAGAGGGAATATGGAGGAAAAGTTACTCTGACCCCAATTTTTCTTGCAAAATACTCCGATGCTGTATAAAAATACAGCATCGGAGGCCTGCCATGAAAGAGCTCACCGCCCAGCAACAGAAAATCCTGCAGTTCGTCCGCCAAGCGATCGAGTCGACGGGATTCCCGCCGACGCGTGCGGAAATCGCCAAGGCACTGCGGTTCCGTTCACCCAACGCCGCCGAGCAGCACTTGCGCGCGCTGGAAAACAAAGGGGCGATCGAGATCATGCAGGGGGCAGCGCGCGGACTGCGCCTCGTAGAAGGCCCGGGGATTCCGCTCGTCGGCCGTGTCGCCGCAGGCTCTCCCCTCCTCGCCGTCGAACACGTCGAGCGCCGCTACCAACTCGATCCGAATCTGTTCAAGCCGCGCGCCGATTATCTGTTGCGCGTGCGCGGCATGAGCATGCGCGACGCCGGCATTCTCGACGGTGATCTGCTCGTCGTGCACCGCACCTCCGATGCCCGCACCGGCCAGATCGTGGTAGCGCGCCTGGCCGACGAGGTCACGGTGAAGCGCTTGCGCCGCCGCGGCCACACGGTCGAGCTGGTTGCCGAAAACCCCAGCTTCAAAACCATAACGCTCGATTCCCGGAGCGAGGAGTTTGCCATCGAAGGCATCGGCGTGGGCGTGATCCGGAACGGCCGAGCGCTGTAACCCCAAGCGCTGTAACCATCTCCCTCCGGGAAGCTGGGCCCGATGTCGATGCCCTCCCTCGATCTTCTGCGCTCCCCAGTGCCGGTGCATCCCGCCCTCTGGCGCGGAGCCGATCTCGCGCGTGCCGTCACGCCCGGCGTATCAACCGGGTTCCCCGTGCTCGATGCCGAGATTCCCGGGAGGGGCTGGCCGGTGGGCAGCCTGACCGAGATCCTGCGGGCTCAGGAAGGCATCGGCGAACTGCGCATCCTCGGCCCCGCCCTTGCCGCTCTGTCGGCGCAAGGCAAGTATCTGGCGTGGATCGCCCCGCCCTATTCTCCTTATGCGCCGGCGCTCGCCGCCGCGGGCATCGACCCGGCTCGGCTGTTCATCGTCAGGACAGGCAGCGAGAAGGAAACGCTGTGGGCGATCGAGCAGGCGCTGCGCTCGAATGCCTGCGGCGCGGTGCTTGCATGGCCGGCAGCGCCCAGATACCCGGAACTGCGGCGGCTGCAACTCGCCGCCGAAAGCGGCCGGAGCCTGGCGCTGCTGTTTCGCCCGAGCCAGGCCGCAAACGAATCTACACCTGCGGCGCTGCGGATCGGGCTGGCGAGCGAACAAGGAGGGCTAGCGGTCCGGATCCTCAAACGCCGCGGCGCACCCCTCGACCGTCCTGTTCTGCTGCCAGTCGTTCCGCCAGCCGCACGACGACTTCCGGCCGAGCAGCCGGCTACCGCTCGACCCTCAGAACTCACTATTGCCTGAGTTGCGTGCCGCTTGATTAGTGTTCGAAGGCAGGCACGCCAGCCTTGATGTCTTCTATCGGCAAGGTACTTCGCCGCCCTTTCACAAGAAAAACTTGCCATGCACCCAATTACTGTATAAAAATACAGTATCAGTATCGCTTTGCCGCCCCCCATGCTCTGGATTGCCCTGCACCTGCCGCAATTGCCCCTCGATACGCTGCTGCGCGGTGCGGTGCTGCCCGATGCCTGCGCGCTCGCCCAGGGGCAGCGCGTGCTCGCCTGCGAGCGCAAGGCGCTCCTGCGCGGGGTACGCCCGGGCATGTCGCTCGCCGCGGCGCACGCGCTCGCTCCGCAGTTGCGCATCCGGCCGCGAGATCCTGCCGCCGAAACTGAGTCCCTGCTCGGCATCGCCGCCTGGGCCATGCAGTTCACCCCGAACGTCGCACTCGATTTTCCCGATACGGTACTGCTGGAGGTCTCGGGGAGTCTGAAACTCTTCGGCGGCGAGGAATCGATCGAGCGCGCGCTGCACGAGGAGATGGCTGAGATGGGCTTTGTCGCCTCGATCGCGGCGGCCTCCACGCCGCTTGCGGCGTCGTGGCTCTCGCGCGCCGGCATCGAACGCAAAGTCGCTCAAGGCACAGAGCTCGAGACGGAGCTCTCACCGCTGCCGCTCGGCGTTCTGCGTTGCGATGCGGAGACTCTCAAAGCCTTGGAGGCGATCGGCGCCGCCACCCTCGGCGATCTTCTCGCGCTGCCGCGCGAGGGCGTGGCGCGGCGCTTCGGCCAAGATCTGCTCGACAATCTGGATCGCGCGTTTGGCCGGCTGCCCGATCCGCGCACGTTTTACGCGCCGCCCGCCCGCTTCCACGCCGGCATCGAACTGCCGGCAGAGGCGACGCAGACCGATGCACTGCTGTTCGCCGCGAGGCGGCTGCTCGTGCAACTCGCAGGTTTTCTCGCCGCGCGCTCGGGCGGCGTGCAACGTTTTCTGCTCAAGCTCAAGCACCGCGACGCAGGCATCACCGAGATCGCCATCGGCCTGGTCGCCCCCTCGCGCGACGCCGTGCATTTCGCGCTGCTCGTGCGCGAGCGCCTGGAACGCGTGGTGCTGCGCGAACCGGTACGCGCCATCGCCGTCGATGCGGACGATGTGTTGCCGCTGGCCGGCGACAATCTGGGCCTGTTTCCGGACGAAGGCGGCACGCTGGGAAACTGGCAGCGGTTGATCGAGCGGCTGCGCGCGCGCCTGGGCGCCGAAGCGGTGCAAGGTCTGGCGGTCGAGGCCGACCACCGGCCCGAACGTGCCAGCGTTGCCGGAGAACCCGGGGGGAAACAGCTTACGCTCGATTTCGGCGAGCGCCCTTTCTGGTTGCTCAATGTGCCCCGCTCCATCGAGGAGATCGACGCCGTTCCGCATTACCGGGGCGGGCCGCTCACGCTGCTCGCCGGTCCGGAGCGCATCGAATCCGGATGGTGGGACGGCGAGGACATCCGGCGCGACTATTTCATCGCCCGCGCGCCCGATGACGCCGTGGTGTGGATTTTCCGCGAGCGCGGGGCACAGGCGCGCTGGTATGTGCATGGGGTGTTTGCCTGAACTAGCAGAATACTGAGCGCGGAGATGCGCAACGAACATGTTTTCCGCCCTCCCCGCCTACGCCGAGCTGCACTGCCTGAGCAATTTCAGTTTCCTCCGTGGTGCTTCGCACCCGGAGGAACTCGTCGAGCGCGCACGTGCGCTCGGCTATTCGGCGCTGGCGATCACCGACGAGTGCTCGCTTGCCGGGGTGGTGCGCGCGCATGTGGCGGCGAAGGAAGTTGGGCTGCCTCTCATTATCGGCAGCGAAATCCGGCTCGATGACGGGCCGAGGCTCGTGTTGCTTGCGGCCGATCGGGAGGGCTACGGGAATCTCTCCGAGCTGATCACCGCGGGCCGGCGCCGGGCTAAGAAAGGAAGCTATTCGCTTTCGTGTGCCGACCTCGACCAAGGCTTACCCGGGTGCCTTGCGCTGCTCTTGCCCCCTCACCCTGGCCCTCTCCCCCGAGGGGGAGAGGGGAAAGATCTTCTGGCGCATGCTCGCTGGCTCGCTGAGCGTTTTCCAGGCAATGCTTGGATCGCAGCCGAGTTGCTTTGCGGGCCGGACGATCGGGCACGGCTCACGGCGCTGCGCGAGCTGGGGAATACCTCCGGGCTGCCGCTTGTCGCTGCGGGCGACGTGCATATGCATGTGCGTTCACGGCGCAGGCTGCAGGACACGCTTAGCGCGGTGCGCCTGGGCAAGCCGGTGCGCGAGTGCGGTCATGCGCTCTATCCCAATGGTGAGCGCCATTTGCGGCTGCGGCTGCGCTTGGCGAACATCTACCCTCCGGAGTTGCTCGCCGAGACGCTTGCCGTTGCCGCACGCTGCGATTTTTCCCTTGATTCGCTGCGCTACGAATATCCCGAGGAACTGGTGCCGCCGTGCGAATCTCCCGCCTCCTGGTTGTACACGCTGACGGAAGCAGGCCTTGCCTGGCGCTTCCCCGGCGGTGTCCCGCCGCAAGCGCGCAGTCTCGTCGAGCACGAACTGGCGCTGATCGCCGAGCTCGGCTACGAACCCTACTTCCTCACCGTCCACGATGTAGTGAAGTTCGCCCGTGAGCGGGGCATTCTCTGCCAGGGACGAGGCTCGGCTGCCAACTCGGCGGTCTGCTACGCGCTCGGCATCACCGAGGTCGATCCGGCGCGCATGAACATGCTGTTCGAGCGGTTCATCTCGCGCGAGCGCAACGAGCCCCCCGATATCGACGTGGACTTCGAGCACCAGCGCCGCGAGGAGGTGATTCAATACATTTACGGGAAATACGGCCGGGAGCGCACCGCACTGGCCGCCACGGTGATTACCTACCGGCCGAAAAGCGCGCTGCGCGATGTCGGCAAGGCACTCGGGTTCGATTTGCAGCAGGTGGATCGTCTCTCGAAAAACCTGGCCTGGTGGGACGACCGGCATCACCTGCCCGAGCGGCTGCGCGAAGCCGGATTCGATCCCGAAGCGCCGCCGGTCCGCCAACTGCTCGATCTCGCCGCCACCGTGATCGGCTTTCCACGCCATCTTTCGCAGCATGTCGGCGGCTTCGTGATCGCCAAGGACCTGCTACTGCGCCTCGTGCCGATCGAGAATGCGGCAATGCCCGAACGCAGCGTGATCCAATGGGACAAGGACGACCTGGACGCCCTTGGGCTGCTGAAAATCGATGTGCTCGCGCTGGGCATGCTTTCCGCCATCCGGCGCGCCCTCGACCTGGTGGGGCGACAAAGAGGCGCGCCTTTGGGCATGGGTGACGTGCCGCCGGAGGATCCGGCTGTCTACGAGATGATTCAGCACGCCGACACCATGGGCGTGTTCCAGATCGAGTCGCGCGCGCAAATGTCGATGCTCCCGCGGCAGAAGCCGTCTGAGTTCTACGAACGCGTTAACGAGGTCGCGATCGTGCGTCCCGGTCCGATACAAGGCGGCATGGTGCATCCGTATCTGCGCCGCCGCCAGGGCCTGGAGCCGGTCGTCTATCCGAGCGAGGCGGTAAAAGGCGTCCTCGGGCGCACGCTCGGCGTGCCGATTTTTCAGGAGCAGGTGATGCAGCTCGCGGTGGTCGCCGCCGGCTTCACGCCGGGTGAGGCCGACAGGCTGCGGCGCTCGATGGCAGCGTGGAAGCGCAAAGGCGGCCTGGAGCATTTCCAGGAGCGGCTCATCCGCGGCATGCGCAGCCGCGGCTATGCGCAGGAATTCGCCGAGCGCATCTATCAGCAGATCCTCGGCTTCGGCGAATACGGATTCCCCGAATCGCATTCGGCGAGCTTCGCACTGCTCGTCTATGTGTCGGCCTGGCTCAAGCGCCATGAACCGGCGGCGTTTCTCGCTGCGCTCCTGAACAGCCAGCCGATGGGTTTTTATGCGCCCTCGCAGCTGGTGCAGGATGCGCGCCGTCACGGCGTCCAAGTGAGGCCGGTGGATGTTTGCGCAAGCGAGTGGGAGTGTTCACTGGAAAAGCGTGAGGAGGAAGCTCAGCCTGCCGTGCGTCTGGGTTTCCTCATGGTGCAAGGCCTCTCGCAAGCGGGCGCGGAGCGCATTGTCACGGCCAGGAAACAGCAGCCATTCGAATCGGCTGAGGATCTCGCGCACCGCGCGGCCCTCAACCGGCATGACTTGAAGTGCCTTGCCGCCGCAGGAACGCTCGAATCACTTTCCGGCCATCGGCATCAGGCGTTCTGGGACGTGGCGGGCATCGAAATGGGCACGCACATGCTGCGCGATGCGCCGATGGCCGAAACCCAACCTGCGCTGCCCTCCCCCACCGAAGGCGAAAACCTGGTCGCCGATTACGCCAGTCTCGGCCTTTCGCTCGGACGCCATCCGCTTGCGCTGCTGCGGCCGCGTCTTGCGCGCATGCGTTTCTCGACCGCGGAGGAAATCCGCGCTCTGCCGCACGGGCGGCGGGCTCGCGCCGCGGGCATCGTCACCGGCAGGCAGCGGCCCGATACCGCATCGGGCGTGGTGTTCGTCACGCTCGAAGATGAAACCGGCTACGTCAACGTGGTGGTTTGGCACGACATCACCGAGCGCCAGCGGCGCGAACTGCTCGGCTCGCGCTTGATGGGCGTGGAGGGCATGCTGGAACGCGAAGGCGAAGTGGTGCATCTGGTGGCGCGGCGCCTCGCCGATCACAGCGCCCTGCTCGGCCGGTTGCCGACTGCTTCGCGAGATTTCCACTGACCGTCGCAGGCTATCGGTGTCCACGCCAACAATCGCTTGCGCTCACGACCTTGTCTCGTAGATCATTGGGCGCGATGCCGTAAGACTAGAATCTCGAAGAATGACGGCTAAATCAGGGAGATTGCCATGCCGAATGTTCCAACCATTGGACTCATCGTTCCGCCGGCCGCGGGCCTCGTGCCCGAGGAAGGGCCACGCATGTACGGGGGAAGCGTGAAATTCATTGCCGCCGGCCTGGGCCTGGGATGGATGACTCCCGAAGGCTACGAATCGGTGATCGACCGCATCACGGTTCTAGCGCGCGATCTGTGCTCGCGGGGCGTCAGCGCGCTCTCGATCATGGGCACGTCGCTCACGTTTTTCAAAGGCGCAGCTTTCAACCAAGAACTGATCGACTCCGTACATCGCGCCACGGGGCTCCCGACGAGCAGCATGAGCGCAGGCGTCGTCGAGGGACTGCGCGCCGTGGGTGCCAAGCGAGTAGCCGTGGGCACCGCCTACATCGACGAAGTGAACAATCGGTTGCGGGGTTTCCTCACCGAATCCGGATTCGAGGTACTCGCACTGGAGGGACTCCACCTCGACCGGATCGGTGTGGCCAAGGATGTGTCGCAGGACAAGCTGCAGGAACTCGGAGAGCGCGTGTTTCGCGCCTCGCCCGGAGCCGATGCGATTCTTATTTCGTGCGGCGGATTTCGCACCCTCGACTTGGCCGTGCCTCTGGAGGCAGCTACCGGCGTACCCGTAGTGGCTAGCACACCTGCGGCATTTCGCTCAGCCGTTCGCCTCGTGGGCCATAGCGGGGCCGTACCCGGATTCGGACGCCTCTTCAGCGAGAAAACGGCCGCCTGAGACCTCCTGAGGTAAGAATCGTAAGCGCTCTCAATCGCGGAGCTTCGCCGCAGTCGCGATTTCGGTCCAGCGTTTCAGCTCGGCAGCGATGATCGCGCCGAACTCTTCCGATGTATTGCCCACTGGAGTAATGCCCAAAGTTCGCATTTTTTCGCGCGTATCGGGAAGACGCACGGCATAGGCGACCTCCTGCTGCAGCCGGCGGACGATCGCTGGCGGCGTCGCGGCGGGTGCGACCAGGCCGATCCACAGTTTGAAGACCATATCGGGCACCCCTGCTTCGGACATCGTGGGCACCTCAGGCCATCCGGGCATGCGCTCGGCGGTAGTCACCGCAAGACCGCGCAGCCTGCCGCTTTTGAGCTGGATGGAGATCGTCGGCATGTTATTGATGGCCATGGTCACCTCGCCCGAGGCCACTGCGTTGACCGCGTCTGCGCCGCCCTTATAGGGAATGTGCTCGAACTTGGTGCCCGTTTTCTGTTTAAAGAGCTCGGTGACCAACTGAAACGGCGGTGCGGTCGACGAGTAATTCACTTTCGCCGGGTTCGCCTTGGCGTATTCGATCAATTCCTTGACCGATTTCACCGGCATCTGAGAACTCACCACCAGCATCAACGAATACTCGCCGATGATCGAGATCGGAACAAAGTCCTTGGGCGAGTACTTGAGCTTCGAATGCATGGCAGGCGCCACCGTCATCGGTCCGCTGGCGCCGCTCAGGAGCGTGTAACCGTCGGCAGGCGAACGGGCAACCAACTCCGCTGCGATCGCTGATTCCGCTCCAGGCCGATTTTCCACGACGACAGGCTGGCCCAGACGTTCGGACATCTTGGTTGAAATCAGGCGAGCGAAGATGTCGTTGCCGCCGCCGGCGGAATAGCCGACCACGATGCGAATCGGGCGACTTGGGAAACGGTCCTGCGCTTGCGCCGGCGAGAACATCACCAGCGCAACGATTCCTGCGGCGATTCGGATGGCTGCGTTGTGCATCTTCTTCTCCCCGTGAACCGGCAAATGCTAATGATGCAACGTTTTTCCGCTTGCTGCCACCGACCGGTCTCGCAGCTTTGCATGCTTGTGACGCCAACACTTGAGCGGTTACACTCACCATCGGACGCATCACGCAGTTTTCGCGCCGATCCCCGGGGTAAACGGATGGCGCGATCAGAATAGGTCCGTGACCATTCATGTTGGACGATTCCCGAAGAAGCCCGCTGCGCCTTGCTCGGCAAGGCATCGAGCGTGCCGGTTCGCCGATCGAAATACTGCTCGATGGGTGCCCCGTCGCGGCGTTGGAAGGAGAAACGGTCGCCGCAGCGCTTACCGCAGCGGGACATCTCGCCCTGCGAAAGACAATACAGGGCTCCCCGCGCGGTTTGTATTGCGGCATTGGCGTCTGCTTCGATTGCCGGGTCACGATCGATGGCCGCCCCGGCGAGCGCGCCTGCATGACCATCGTCAAATCCGGCATGCGGATCGAAACGAGCCCCGCACCGAATGCCGGTGCAACGCCGGCGGCGCAACCGCGCGAGCAGCATTGCGCTGTGCTCGTACTCGGCGCAGGTCCGGCTGGTCTTGCGGCCGCCGATGCCGCCTCTGAGCTTGGCGTTGAAGTTGTGATTCTCGATGAGCGCCCGGCAGCCGGCGGCCAGTACTTCAAACCGCTCGGGGAGAGCCACCGGTTTCGAGGCGGCAAGCCCAGCGACAGCCAATTCGGGAAGGGTGCTGAACTGGTCAGGCGCGTGCGCTCGCGCGGCGTGCGCATTTTCGATCAAGTCACCGTGTGGGATACGCAGGCCCGGCCGCAAGGCGGCGTCATCGCTCGCGCCGTCGATCGCGCCGGATCGCTTTCGTGGACCGCCGACAAGCTGATTGTCGCTGCCGGCGCCTACGAGCGATCCTGGCCGGTACCCGGTTGGACGCTTCCAGGTGTCATGACCACCGGCGCCGCTCAAACCCTCGCTCGCTCTTATCGCGTGGCGCCCGGTACGCGAGTTCTCATCGCCGGAAACGGCCCGCTGAACTTTCAGGTCGCCGCCGACCTGAGCGCGAGCGGTGTTCGCGTGGTCGCCGTTGCCGAGGCGGCACAACCGGTATTTGGCGCGCGCGGCGCAGATTTAGCGCAGCTTGCACGGACGCGGCCCGACCTCGCGTGGCAGGGAGCGACCTATGTCGCGGCTTTGCGCCAGCGCGGCGTTCCCCTCTTCTATCGCCACGTTCTCGCACGGGTCGAAGGCAGCGGTTGCGCCGAGCGCGCGGTGATCGCTGCACTCGATACCGCAGGCAACATTGTCGGGGGAAGCGAGCGGCAATTCGAAGTCGATGCGATCTGTACCGGCTATGGATTTGCGCCTGCGAACGAGATCACGCGCCTGATCGGATGCGCTCACGAGATCGATAGCCGCGATGGAACCACCCTCCTAGCAAAGCGCGACCGGGATATGCGCACGACGATTGGCGACGTCTTTACCGCGGGGGACGCCGGCGGCGTCTGGGGCGCGCACATTGCGCTTGCGCAAGGCGCGATCGCCGGGACCATGGCCGCCAAGGATCTTGGCGGCACGAGCGCAAACGTTTCCGCAGAACTCGCCCGGGCGCGGCAGCGCTTGGAGCGCGAGACGCGCTTTCAGACTGCCCTGGCGCGGGTGTTTTTCATGCCCGAGTTGGCGGACCGAGTGGCAAGCGACGACACTATCGCCTGCCGCTGCGAAGACGTCGCCTTCGGCGCTATACGCCGAGAGATAGAACGCGGCGCAATCGATGGGCCTTCGATCAAGCGCGCCACGCGCGCCGGCATGGGCCATTGCCAGGGCCGCTATTGCTCGCACGCGGTCGCGCGAATGCTCGCCGAGCGAACCGGCAAACCGTTGAGCGAGGCGAGCTTTGCTCACTCGCAAGCCCCGATCAAGCCGGTCGCCATCGACGCGATCGCAATGGAGCGCCCGGAGCTCCTCACGCCTGCGCCTCTGATGGAGACTAACCGGCGCATCGCGAGTCAAGACCGCCTCGGCGATTTCGGCACGCTCATAATCGGCGGCGGCATCATCGGTCTCTGCACTGCGCTGGAACTCGCGCGCAGCGGCGAAGAAGTTGCTGTGCTCGAGCGCGGGGACCCGCATGCACAGGCCTCAGGCGCCAATGCCGGCAACCTGCATGTGCAGTTCCAGACTTTCGGAATCACCGATTTCGCTTCGGATGCCGCTCGCGCTTCCCTCTCGACCCTCGTGCTTCAGCGCGACTCCGGGCGCTTGTGGGCGGATTTCGCCAAACAAGCCGCACCCGGCATCGAAGTCGAGATTTGCGGCGGACTGACGGTGGCAGATGACGAGGCTGGTCTTGCGCGTCTTGAGCGCAAGGTCGATCTCGAGCGAAAGGCGGGCTTGGACATCGAAATGTTGAGCGGGGACGCGGCCCGGGCGTTGCTCCCCCTTTTGGCGCCAAGCATTCTCGCTGCATCGCTCTCGCGCGACGAAGGCAAAATCAACCCGCTCAAGGCCTCCCCCGCAGTGCTCGCTACTGCGCTTGAAGCCGGTGCGCGTCTTTACGCTCAAACCGAGGTGCTCGGCATCGAGCGCGCGAGCACGGGATTTGTCGTTAAAACCGAGCGCGGAACTTTCGGCGCGAAGCGGCTGGTGAACGCCGCCGGTGCGTGGGCCGGATCGATCGCTGCGCTCGTGGGCGAGTCGATCCCGGTGCGGCCCAATCCAATCCAGATGCTGGTGACGGAAGCAGCGCCGGCAATCAGCTACTACCTCGCCCATGCGAGCCGGCGCCTTACGCTGAAACAGTCCGCAAACGGCAATCTGCTTATCGGCGGAGGCTGGAAGGCGATATTCGATTCGTATTCGAAGCGCATGCGCGCTTCAGGCGACGGGTTCGCAGGCAACCTTGCGATCGTCCGCGACATGTTGCCCTCGCTTGGCTACCTGCTTGTCATTCGCTCGTGGGTCGGCGTTGCGTTCTCGACGCCGCCGGTTATCGGCGAGTCCGCGCAAATGCCCGGGTTGTTTCACGCTGTGGTACAAAACGGAATGACGCTTGGTCCTGTTACTGGCCGGATCATTGCAGCACTGGTGCTCGGCCGGGATCCCGGTTATGACCTGCGGCCATTCTTGCCGCGACGGTTTTCATGAGAAGAAGCTCTAAACAGAGGAGAAACTAGCATGAGACATGATCTTTTGAATTGGCGCTGTGCGCTGTTGCTGGCGATCGCGTGTCTTGCCATCGCCTCGCCCGCCCAGGCGGCAGATGCCTATCCGAGCCGATCGATCACCATGGTCGTGCCCTTCCCGCCCGGGGGCGGCGCCGACATCCTGGGGCGGGTGATCGGACAGCGTCTATCGGAGATCTGGCATCAGCCTATTGTCGTGGACAACAGGTCCGGCGCTGCGGGAATCGTCGGCGCCAACGCTGTGGCCAAGTCGAAGCCCGATGGCTATACGCTGCTCATGGCAGCAAGCGGCGCAGTGGTAGCCTCCAACATCAAGAATCTGGCACCGATATCCTTGGTAACCGCCCCGCCCTACATGCTGCTCTTGAACGCTCAAGTGCCGGTTTCCTCGACCAAGGAATTCATCGCCTATATCAAGGCCCGTCCTGGCAAGCTGAACTTCGCTTCCTCAGGCGTCGGTTCCGCTTCGCATCTGGCTGCGGAGCTGTTCATGGGACTGACGGGAACGAAGATGACGCACGTGCCCTACAAAGGCATCGGCCAGGCGGTGAGCGATCTGATCGGCGGACAGGTCGAAGTCATGTTCGGCCCGCCGCCGGCGGTGCTGAAGCATATACAGGCGAAAACGCTCAAAGCGCTTGCGGTGACGAGCAGCCAGCGCTCCTCCCTGTTCCCTGATTATCCGACCGTCGCCGAAGCCGGCGTCGCCGGCTACGAAGCAGTGGGCTGGTACGGGTTGCTTGGTCCGGTCGGAATGCCGAAAGAGATCATCGTGAAAATCAGCACCGAAGTCGCGCGAATACTGCAGGTGCCGGTCGTGAACGAGCGGCTGACCGCGATCGGATCGACGCCCGTGGGGAGTTCGCCCGAAGAGTTCGCGCGCTTTCTGAACGATGATTCGGCCAAGTGGACGAGCCTGATGACCAAGGCCGGCATCCCGATTCCGCAGTGATCGGTAAGATCGATAGGCACCGAGAGGGCCACGGAGAATGGCGCGACGACTGCCGTAAGTTTGATAAACGAAAGATTTGCGCTCTCACCCATGCATGCTCGCGCTGCCGAACTGATCAGCCTGCTCGGGCTTGAGCCCCATCCCGAGGGCGGACACTTTGCCGAGGTGTTCCGCTCTCAACTGCTCGTGTCGCCATCGGACTCGCGCAGCCGACGCGCCGCACTCACCGTCATCTACTTCCTTCTGGCCGAAGGTGCGTTCAGCCGCTGGCACCGCGTGCTTTCGGACGAGGCCTGGCACTGGTACGAAGGCTCGCCGCTCGAACTCCTGAGTGTCGGGCCTGACGGCGGAGCGGTCTCCAGCGCCACGCTCGGCCCCGTTTCAAGCACGTCTGTGCCTGTGCACGTCGTTTCGGCCGGCTGGTGGCAGGCGGCACGCCCGCTGGGTTCGTACGCACTGGTGGGTTGTTCGGTGGGCCCGGGCTTCGAATACGCCGACCTCAGCCTTCTCTCCTCTATTGCGGAGCCGGAAAGGCCGCTCATCAGCCCAAAGTCGGTTCTCGACGGACTGCTCTGAGACGCTTCCATCGACGGGGCAATCCTTGGTAGATGCCCTGTTGATGTGGTACTTCCGGTGATTCAGCGCGGGTACATGTACTCGCGCGTCAGCGGCAGCGGGCTTAGACCCCTCGCCCCCGCCTTGCACGCGAGGACCTGATAGATGTTCATCCAGCCCTTGGCAAATCCGTGGGCGCATCCGGCGAGGTAGATCTGCCAGATGCGGAAGCGCTTTTCGCCCGCGGCGGTAACGGCTTTGTCTCGATTGGCTTCGAGCCGGGTTGCCCACTCGAAGCAGGTGCGGGCGTAGTGCCGGCGCAGCGATTCGGCGTCCGCCACTTCCAGGCCGGCGCGCGCCATTTCCTGCAGCAACAGGGACACGTGCGGCAACTCGCCATGCGGGAACACATAGCGGTCGATGAATTCCCCAGCGCCCATTGAAGTCCATCGGCTGTCCGGATCGCTTGCCGTGATGCCGTGGTTGAGAACCAGTCCGCCGTCCTTGAGGACTCGGCAGATCTTGGCGAAATAGGCATGCAAATTCTTTAGTCCCACATGCTCGAACATGCCGACACTCGTAATCTTGTCGAAAGCGCCTTCCTCAGGGATATCGCGGTAGTCCTGCAGGCGCACTTCACAGCGCCCTTCCAGGCCCTCCTCGACGATGCGCTGCCTGGCGAGATCGTACTGATTCTTCGATAGCGTAATCCCGGTGGCGATCGCCCCATACTTCTGTGCCGCGCGTAAGATCAGCGCGCCCCAGCCGCAGCCGATATCGAGCAGCCGCTCGCCGGGCTTGACCATGAGCTTGTTGAGAATGTGATCCAGCTTCTGTTCCTGCGCCGCCTGCAGCGTATCGTCCTCGCTGCGGTAATACGCGCACGAGTAGACCATGTTGCCGTCAAGGAACAGCCGGTAAAAGTCGTTGGAGACGTCGTAGTGATACTCGATCGCCTTGCGGTCGAGGTTTCTGCCGTGGCGCACAAAACGCTTGAGTCCCTGATGCCCCGCCGAGGCGGCATTGCGCGCAAGGCATTCGGCAGCGCGGAACACGTCATGAACTGCGCCTTCGACCTGGATTCGGCCTTCGACATAGGCCTCTCCAAGGCTGTTGAGATTCGGCGACAAGAAATAGCGCAGAGCCGAGGGACGCGGAATCGTCACGGTGACGGGCGGGTCCGGCGCAAGGTCGTAGCTGCGCCCGGTCCACAGCTTGAGCCGTACCGGAATGGGCGCCTTCTTGCTGAGTTTTTCGACCACCCGCTCGAATCTGGCTTCAAGGAACATGATCGCGCCTCCCCTCCTTTCCTTCCAACAACCTGAGCTGCGCCTCAATCCGCAGATTATGTTACTCATTCCCGAGCCATCCGTAAATCGCTTCCCGCCAGTACCCGATAAAACAGTGCTAAACTCGCAGCGCCCGTAAGGGGCCCGCGAGAGGGAGGACTCATGGCAGCGTTTGCACTGGAACCGATCGAAAAGGCTAGCATCGCCGAGCTGCGCGCACTGCAGCTCGAGCGCATGAAGTCACAGATCCGACACGCCTACGACAACGTTCCGCAATACCGCAGGAAATTCGACGAAGCCCGCGTCAGACCCGAAGATCTCAAGGGCTTGAGCGATCTGGTGCGTTTCCCCTTCACCACCAAGACGGACCTTCGCGATACCTACCCGTTCGGCATGTTCGCCGTGCCGATGGACAGAATCGTTCGCATTCACGCCTCCAGCGGCACTACCGGCAAGGCGACTGTGGTCGCCTATACGAAAAAAGACATCGCCATGTGGTCGCACTTGATGGCGCGCTCGATCCGCGCCGCCGGCGCGCGTCCGGGCGACAAGGTGCACGTGTCCTACGGCTACGGTCTGTTCACCGGCGGCCTCGGCGCCCACTACGGCGCTGAGTACCTTGGACTGGCGGTGATTCCCTTCGGCGGCGGACAAACAGAACGGCAGGTGCAGCTCATCGCCGACTTCAAGCCCGAAATCATCATGGTAACGCCCTCGTACATGCTCGCGATCGCCGACGAATTCGAGCGCCAGGGACTGGATCCCAAGAAGGCTTCTCTGCGACTGGGCATATTCGGGGCCGAGCCGTGGACCGATTCGATGCGCAAGGAAATAGAGGCGCGCCTATCGCTCGAAGCCATCGACATTTACGGTTAGTCAAATATCATGGGACCGGGGGTGTCGCAGTAATTCATCGATACAAAAGACTGGCTGACTGTCTGTTAGGACTACTTCTACCCCTAATAGATCTACCCCGTGAGCGGCGAGGTGCTGCCCAT
>JACQTO010000078.1 GCA_016210745.1 Betaproteobacteria bacterium | reverse complement strand
TCCCTGATGTTCGCCATGTCGAAGAAATACTGGTTGATTCCTCCTTCCCGCACCGTGTCCCGGAATAACGGTTCGTGGGTCCTCGGCGTACAGGCGGCGATCACCACGCGGTTGAGCCCCTTGTCGCGGATGGTGTCCGCGATCTGCTGAGCGTTGTCCGTGGAACACGCAAACAGGCTTTCCTGGGCGTGAACGACGTTCTTCAGCGTGGAGGCGAATTCGACGACCGAGGGGACATTGACCACCCTGCCGATATTGGCGCCGCAGTGGCACACGAAAACCCCGACTTTGGGTTCCTCTTCCGAAACATCGCGTTCCGGCGGATATTCGCGCTCCCTGCTCAGCTTTCCGCGCTGAGCGGCGAGCATCTGAGCGCAAAGCGCAGCCGCTCCGCTGGCGGACACCACCGATTCGGGAATATCGACGGGTCCCTGGAAGGCTCCGCTCACGAAAATTCCCGGGCGCGACGTCTCGATAGGATTGAGCGGATCGGTCTTGCAGAAGCCGCGGGAATTGAGCTCGATGCCGAACTTGTTCGCCAGGTCCGCAGCATCCTTGGGAGGATTCAATCCCACGGATAAGACGACCAGATCGAATTCCTCTTCTTTCACTCCGTCGCCATCGGTGGCGTACCTTATGGTGACGTTCTTGCTTTCCGGGACCTCCCTGCCGATCGACACGTAACTTCTGATGAATCGGACACCGGGCAGGTTGGCCGCTCTTTGATAGTAGCGTTCGAAATCCTTGCCGAAAGCGCGAATGTCGTTGTGGAATACCGTTGCATCGATCTCCGCGTAATGGTCTTTCGCCAGAATCACCTGCTTCTGGGTGTACGCGCAGCACACGGCCGAACAATAGGTGTTGCCGCCGGGGATGACTTGCCGGGAACCTACGCACTGAATCCAGGCGATCCTTTGCGGATGCTTTCCGTCGGAAGGGCGCCTGATCTCGCCTTCGTAAGGCCCGGTGGCGGACAGGATGCGTTCGAATTCGAGGCTGGTGACGACGTTCCTTATCTTGCCATAGCCATAGTCGCCCCTCACCGCCGGGTCGAAAACCTCATAGCCCGGAGACAGGACTACCGCGCCTACCTCTATTTCCAGTTTTTTCGGCTTTTGATGAAGATCGATGGCGCCATGCTTGCAGACCCCTTCGCAGATCTGGCATTTTTCGTCTTGAAGGTAAAGGCAGGTTTCCGGGTCTATATAGCTGACGAGCGGTACCGCCTGGGAAAAGTGTATGTGGACCGCTTTGGTCAGCGACAGGTTTTGATTGTAAGGATCGGGCTTCTGGACCGGGCAGTACTCGAAACAGGTGGTGCAACCCGTGCAGATGTCCTCGTTGACGTATCTGGGCTTTCGATTGAGGGTTACCTTGAACTCACCGGCTTCACCCTCGACACGGACGACTTCTGTATTGGTCAGGATCTCTACATTGGGATGTCTGCTGCATTCGATGAACTTGGGCGATTCAATGCACATCGAGCAGTCATTGGTGGGAAATGTCTTGTCGAGCTGCGACATCTTGCCGCCGATGGCGGGGGATTTATCGACCAGATAAACCCTGAAACCGGTTCCCGCGAGATCGAGCGCGGCTTGAATGCCGCTGATCCCGCCGCCGACAACCAGTACGTCTCCGATGGTATCGGTTTTGGGGCTGCCGGATGTCAGTCCTGGAGCTGGCATGCTGTTCAATTTTTATCTACCTAAACCCGACGACACGGAGCCAGCTGGTTTTGCCGCTTATCCGAATTTAGAAACCCGATCTTCGCCAAATTTGTCAACACGGGTCACCGCTTCGCCAACAGCCGCTCAGAGAACTTCCTGGACGATTTCAGTGATGTCCTTGATCTCTATCTTTCGACCCTCCTCGAGACCGAGGCTGCTGTCGGTAAAATTCGTGATGCAATAGGGGCAGGCGGTCACCAGCACCTCGGCACCGACGTCGACGGCTTGCTTCAGCCTGAAATCGGAAAATCTTTCACCCTTGGGAGTTTCCATCCAGATCCTGCCTCCGCCCCCTCCGCAGCAGAAACTGTTTTCCCGGCGCTCTTCCATCTCGGTCAGTTGCGCGCCGGGTATGTGCTTCAAGACGTCCCGGGGGGCCTCGTATATCCCGTTATGCCGGCCCAGGTAACACGGATCGTGATAGGTAATCTTCTTTTCGTACTCCCTGGCGGGCTTCAGCCTGCCCTCATTGATCAGTTCGCTCAAGAACTGGGAGATGTGGACGATCTCGAAGTGGACGTTGAATTCCGCCGGGTACTCATTCTTGTAGGTGTGGTAGCAATGCGGGGAAGAGACCAGGATCTTCTTCACCCCGTGGTCGATCCAGTTCTTGATGTTTTCCCGGGCAAGCTTTTTGAAAGCCTGCTCATTGCCCGTCTTGCGGATGCTTTCTCCGCAACAGCTTTCCTTCGAGCCCAGTATGCCGAAGTCGACCCCGGCCTTGTTGAGGATCCCGGCCGTGGCGGCCGCCACCTTTTTCAGGCGCGGGTCGTAGCTCAGATAGCAGCCGGGGGCATACAAGATCTCCATCCCCTCGGTGAAGTTCTTCACCTGCAGGTCCTTCGCCCAATCGGCCCGATTTGCCCGCTCCATGTTGAACGGGTTGCCTTCGGCCATAAGACCGTCGGTGACCGCGACGATGGGGGCTACGGAATCAGGAAACGCGCCGTATTCCGTGGCTATCCTGCGCAGGGATATTCCGGCCTGTATCTGATCGACTCCCCTGGGGCAGCGCTGGGGGCAGGTTCCGCAGGTGGTGCAGCGCCAGATGTCTTCCTGCTCGATTTCAGTCAAGCCGAAGGTAGCCTGCCGGACGATCTTGCGCATGCTGAAGCGGCTGACCCTGTTCCACGGACAAACAACATCGCAGATTCCGCATTGATAGCAGAATTGGAACGATGCTCCGCCGTTCTCTTTGATGAGATCGGAAATTTCCTTCATGGGGGCTACGGTTTCCACGATCTCTCTGGCCTCTTCATTCGGTTCAATGCTTTATCGCTTTCGCGGGTCGGTCCCGCGGTTGCGATTCTGGCGCTGATTCAGTGCGTGGCGCCCCGGGCATGTTGCACGCGCCTTTTGTCGATTTCTTTGCGGTAGGTCAATAGGGCGCATAGGCCGCGATTGTTGGGGGGGCAAACAAAGTAAAGCCTTATGGCTGGAAAGGTTAATCCCCGCGGGAGCTTGCCTTGCGCTGACCTGGAAACGCCAGCGCTTCGGTCAGAAAGTAGGCGGCCTGGGCCGCCGAAGTCGGGCAAACCGTAAAACACTCCTGGCAGTCCCAGCACTCCTTGGCGGCGATCTCCGGAATGAACCTTATCTTCCGCCGTGCTCCGCTTTCGATGAATCCGACCGCATGCTTCCGCTTGATTTCGGCACAGTAGCGGACGCACAGCCCGCAGAGGATGCAGAATGAGGGGTCTTTCTCGAACCGGTCCCTGTCGGCGCCGTACTCTTTGGCCAAGCGCAGCAGGTCGGGCGAATCGGGCGCATGGGCGAGCAGCTCTTCCAGGATCACGCGGCGGATCTTGTCGACCCTCTCCGAGCGGGTTCGGACCACGAGATCCGGCGCCACCGGGTAGAGGCAGGACACCACGTAGTTCTTCTTGCCTCGCACGTCCACTTCCACCATGCAGAGCCGGCACCCGCCATACGGTTCCAGCTTCTCGTGGTGACAGAGAGTCGGTATGGAAATCCCCGCCGATCGGGCGGCCTGCAGAACGGTCGTGCCTTGGGCGGCCTTGACCGCTTTGCCGTCGATCTCCAATGCGATTTCACTCATCGCGCTTCGCTCCCGCGGGCGATTTGCGCCTCGTATTCGTCTTTGAAGTAGCGAAGCATGCTCTTGAGCGGATCGGCGGCGGTCTTCCCGAGTGCGCACAAACAGGCCAGCCCGGTGACGTCGGACAAGTCCTCCAGCCGCGCGATGTCGCCGCTCTTGCCTTTTCCTTTCGTGATATTCGTCAGGATCTTCAGCATCTGCATCAGGCCTTCACGGCACGGGACGCATTTGCCGCACGACTCCTTGGTGAGGAAGTCGAGAAAATACCGCGCCACTTCGACCATGTCGGTTTCGTCGTCCATGACGAGCAGGCCGCCGGCGCCGATCGGGGCTCCCAGCGCGGCCAACTGATCGAAATCCAGCGGCGTGTCGATGAGGCTCTCCGGAATGGAGCCTCCCATCGGTCCGCCGAAATGCAAGGCCTTAGGCGCCTTTCCGCTCCGAGTCCCGCCGCCGATGTCATAGACGATATTCCTCAGCGGCGTTCCCATCGGGACCTCCGCCACGCCGCTGTTCGTCACATGGCCCGAGAGGGAAACGAGCTTCGTTCCCTTGCTCTTCTCCGTGCCGATGCCCGTGTACCATTCGGCGCCCCGGTTGATGATCTGAGGGACGTTCGCCCAGGTCTCTACGTTGTTCAGGTTGCTCGGCTGGTCCCAGATCCCGTTGACGGAGGTGCGGATGTACTTCGGTCTCGGCTCAGGCGGATTGCCTTCGATCGAGCGCATCAGCGCGCTGGATTCGCCCGACACGAAGATGCCGACGTCGAAGTGCACTTCAACCCTCAAGTCGAAACCGGATCCGAGAATATCGTCACCCAGGAGGCCGTATTCCTCGGCTTGCGCGAGAGCCTTTTCGATATGCTCGATCAGTTGCCGAGAGTCATGACGGGTGTAGATGAATCCCCGGTGTGAGCCGATCGCATAAGCACCGATGATCAGTCCCTCGAGCACCTTGTGCGGATTGCCGGTGAAGAGGGCCCTGTCCATGAACGCCCCTGGCTCGCCTTCGTGGCCGTTGACGATGACGTACTTGTCCCCGGGCGCATTCTTGGCCGTCTCCCATTTGAGCCCGGCAGGGAATCCGCCGCCACCCCGGCCGCGCAGATTCGCCTTCTTGACCTCTTCGAGAACCTGGTCGGGGCTCATGTCGAAGAGCGCCTTCGACAGCGCGCTATAGCCGCCGAGCGCAACATAGTCTTCGATCCGCTTCGGGTCGATCTTCGGGTTGTCGCCGATCAGAAGCCGCGTCTGGTGTTTGTAGAACGGCACCTCGTCCAGATGAACCGCCCTCTGCCCGGTGTCCGGGTCGGCGTACACCAGACGATCGAGCACCTCCCCTTTCACCGTATGAGTCACGATGTCCGGGACGTCCTCGGGCTTGACCTCGAAATAGCAGATGTCGGCGGGGCTGACGACGATATTCGGTCCCTTTTCGCAGAATCCATGGCAGCCGGTCGCGCGGATGTCGATCCTGTCGGCGAGACCCCGTTTGCTGACTTCCTCTTCGAAGGCGCTGACGACACTGCCCGAGTCGAGGCCGTGACATCCCGCACCCGCGCACACCGAGATGCAGGGCTTGGCGGGATCACGCCCTGACAGGATGTCAGCGCGAAGTTGTTCCAGTTCAGCGGCTGATTGGAGCCTTGGCATCGTCTTCCCGATAGCGTTTCAACACGTCTTCCACCTTGGCAGGGGTCATCCTGGCGTGGTGCTTCCCATCCACGATGATCTCCGGCCCGAGGCTGCAGCTGCCGAGACAGTTTCCGGTCTCGAGGCTGAACCCGGACTTGGCATCCGTCTCTCCCGGCTTGATGCCGATCTGCTGCTCAACCGCTTGCAGCAGCCCTGCCGCCCCCCGAAGGTGACACGAGACGCCAGTGCACACGTGCACTTCGTGACGCCCTTTGGGCTTCAGACTGAAGGTCTTGTAGAAGGTGGCAATCTGCATCACCTGGCTGAACGGCACGCCCAGCGCTTCGGCGACCCTGACCAGCACGTCTTGCGGAAGCCAGCGATTTTCGCGCTGGATTTCAATCAACACGCGGATCAGTGAGCCGGGCTTGCCCCGATGTTTGTCGATAATTCGATCGATTTTGTCTTCACACATGACCATCGCCCCACCTTGTCCCTGTGAATCATCGGCGCTCACACGGCCGCCGCGACCAAAGTCTGGTCTTCATCGAACCTGATCAGTCCCTGCTGGGATAACTCATCGAGGTGTCTGGCGACGTCCGACGCGGCGAGGCCCAGGCTCTCGGAGATCTCTCCGGCAGACGCCGCCTTCGCTCGCAGGATCCCCATGATCCGACTCATGACGAGCTTGTCCAGAATAAGCTCGTTGAACAACTCGTTGAACTCGTCGCCGGCGAAGAATTTCCGATATCCCTCGTCCGTCCGGACCGGTACTCTTAGCCTCTCCCTCTCCACCAGCTTGATGTAGGGGACTAGGTCTGTGGCACCCTCGAGTCGTGACTTCAATTCAGCGGTGTCGATTCCTTCGGAACTCCCCAACGGTCCCAGGCTCTTCACCTTCGCGGAGAAGTCATTCATGACCTCGGCGAAACGGGTACCCTCACCCGCAGAGACCCATTCGAGCCTCAACCGTTCGGGATTCACGCCCAGGTGCTCGAGGACTCGCTTCGCCATCAGCGTATTGCCCAGCGCGTCGTAATTGCCCTCGGGGTCGTAGTGGCAGTCGTTCAGATGACACCCGCCGATGAACACCGCGTCGGCTCCTTTGGCAAAAGCGCGGAAGATGAATGCCAGATCGACCCTGCCCGAGCACATCAGCCGGATTACGCGCAGATACGGGGGATACTGAAAACGGGAGACCCCGCAAAGGTCGGCGCCTCCGTAGCAGCACCAGTTGCACAGGAACCCGACCATCGTCGGCTTGAATTCGGTTGCCTTCGCCATGCTCAATTCACCTGTCGATACCGCCTTGCGTTGACGCTCCGAAAGACGCTCGGTGCGCGAGCGCCGCGTCGATCTGGCCGAACACTTCATCGTCGGTGTAATGCTTCAGGAACACCGCGCCTGACGGACACTTTGCGTTGCAAAGTCCATCGCCTTTGCAGAGAACGGGGTTGATCTTGGCTTTTTTCCCGCGCGGCGTATCGTGGAACTCGATGGCCCCGTAGGTACAAGCCGTAATACAGGCACCGCACGAGACGCAGATTTTCTCGTTCACCTCGCACACGGCGCCGGAGGCGACGACGGTGTCGTGCGAAAGAAGCGTAAGAGCCCGACCGGCCGCACCATACGCCTGGCTGATCGTCTCCGACAGATGCTTGGGATACTGGGCCGTCCCGCACAGATAGACGCCTTCGGCGGCAAAATCGACCGGCCTCAATTTCACATGCGCTTCCTGAAAGAACCCGTCCGGGCTCAGAGGCACCTTGAACAGGCGCGCCGTTTCCTCGCTGCCTGCGAAGGGTACGACAGCGGCAGCCAGTGCGAGCGAATCGGCGTCGATCGCGAGCTTCTGGCCCAACACCGGATCGGTCACAGTCACCTTGAGGAAATTGCGACCAGCTTCCTCGACCGCTTCCACCTGGGGCTTGTCATGCGGCTCATAGCGGATGAACTTCACCCCTTTGCTCGCGGCTTCGCGGTAGTACTCCTCCCGGAACCCATAGGTCCTCATGTCCCGGAAAAGCACGGTGATATCCATCTCAGGCTTGACGGACTTGAGCTTCAAGGCGTTCTTCATCGCGCCGCTGCAGCAGACCCGGGAACAGTAGTTGCGGTCTTCCTGCCTGCAGCCGACGCACTGGATCATGACCAGGCTCTGCGAGTTGATCAGCCGCTCATCCCGCCCGTTGATCTTCTCCTCCAGCTCCAGATGTGTCATGACCCGGTCATCGTCACCGTAAAGGTATTCGCGCGGCTTGTGCTCATCGCCACCCGTTGCGATGATGGCCGCTCCGTGCTTGATCTCGCGGACTCGGCCCTTCGACTTCACCTGGGTGACGAAACTTCCCACGTACCCGGAGACCTGCGTGATGGTGGCGTCGGTGATGACATGAATCAGCGGGTGCCGGTACACCTTCTTTTTCAGATCGCCGAGCCAGGGCTGTACGTCGAGGCCTTCCAGCGTGTAGTGAATCCTGCGCGCCATTCCCCCCAGGTCTGAAGCCTTCTCTACGAGGTAGGTCTCGAATCCCTGTTCGGCCAGCGTCAACGCGCTGGTCATCCCGGCCACGCCTCCCCCGACCACCAAGGCGGTCTTGTTGACCGGCAGGGAGAACTCCTCCAGCGGCTCCAGCATCGAGGCCCGCGACACCGACATGCGGACGATGTCTTTCGCTTTCTGCGTGGCGGCTTCCGGCTCCTTGGAGTGGACCCACGAGCAGTGCTCCCGGATATTCGCCATGTCGAAGAAATACTGGTTGATGCCCGCTTCCCGAAGCGTGTCCCGGAACAGCGGCTCGTGCGTCCTGGGAGTGCACGCCGCGACCACGACCCGGTTCAGCCCCTTGTCGCGGATCGTGTCCGAGATCGCCTGGGCGGTATTGGTCGCGCAGGCGAAGAGGCTCTCCTCGGCATGAACGACATGCCCGAGTGTCCGGGAGTATTCGACGAGCGAAGGCACGTCGACCACACGGCCGATATTGGCGCCGCAGCGGCAGACGAACACCCCGACCTTCGCCGCTTGTCCTGACACGTCTTTCTCCGCCGGGTACACCCTTTCCCGGCTCAGCCGTCCCCGCCGGGACTTCAGCAGTTGGGCGGACAGGGCCCCCGCCGCGCTCGCGCTCACCACCGACTCGGGAATGTCGAGAGGTCCCTGGAAAGCACCGCTGATGAAGATTCCCAGACGGGTGGTCTCGATCGGGTTGAACGGGCTGGTCTTGCAGAAGCCCTGGGGCCCGAGCTCGACGCCGAAGATGCGCGCAAATTCCTTGGCGTCGGCAGGCGGGTTCAGTCCGACCGACAACACCACCAGATCGAATTCCTCTTCCTTGACCCCGTCGTCGGTGGTGGAGTACCGGATGGTGACGTTCTTGCTTTCCGGAATCTCCCGGC
>JACQTO010000073.1 GCA_016210745.1 Betaproteobacteria bacterium | reverse complement strand
TCCTAGAATGGCGTTGTTTCGATAATTGGGTTGTTGTATCTATCTATCAGCACGCTGACAGTGATGCCATTCTGATCCCCCCTTCTTTACACGATGCTGTCCCCAAGTTTACATTTTTGTCAGCACAACTACGCCTTGAATTCATTACAATTCGGGCTTTCCAGACGCCGCCCCGCGCAACCCATACGCGCCGCATAACGCGAACCGCCTCTGCCGCCACATGAAGATTCTCATCGTTGAAGACGAAGCCAAGACCGCGGACTATCTCCGCCAAGGCCTGACGGAGAACGGATTCGTCGTGGATATCGCGACCAATGGCGTCGATGGCCGGCACCTGGCGATCGAGCACGACTACGACCTGCTGGTGCTCGATGTCATGCTGCCGCAGCTCGACGGCTGGGGCGTGCTCAAGGCACTGCGCGAGCGAAAGGACACGCCGGTGATCTTTCTGACCGCGCGCGAGCGCGTCGAAGACCGCGTCAAGGGGCTGGGGTTGGGGGCCGACGATTATCTGCAGAAGCCATTCGCGTTTTCGGAACTGCTCGCCCGGGTTCGCGCGCTTTTGAAGCGCAGCAAAGGGCGCGAACCCGACGTTGTCCGCATCGGCGATCTCGAAGTGGATTTGCTGCACCGGAAGGTCTTTCGCGCCGGCGCTCGAATAGACCTGACTGCCAAGGAGTTCGCGTTGCTCGCGCTGCTGCTGCGCCACCAAGGCGAGGCGCTTTCGCGCACGAGCATCGCCGAGCAGGTCTGGGACATCAATTTCGACGGCGACACCAACGTCGTCGAAGTCGCCATGCGCAGGCTGCGCTCGAAGGTCGATGATCCGTTCGACAAGAAGCTCTTGCACACGGTGCGCGGGGTCGGCTACGTGATCGAGGATCGCGGCACGTGAGGCGCGGCAGCCATTTCTCGATCACCGCCCGCCTGAGTCTGGCCTTCGCCGCCGTCTCAGCCGTCGTTTTCTCGGCTGCTGGAATATACCTTTACCGCGCCCTCGACCGGCAGCTTATGCAGCGACATGTCGACGAACTCACTGCGAAGGTGGAGTATGTACGCGACGTATTGTCCCAGCTCTCTTCCGCAAAGGATATCGCCAACGCATCACAGCGTCTTGCCGACACGTTCGCAGGACATCCCCAACTGCATTTGCGGCTGCTCGGTGCCGATGGCCGAGCGCTGTTCGCCTCGGACAGCGTGCAAGTGCCGGCCGAGCTCCTCGACGATCCCGCCGCGGCGACCGATGCGCCCGCGACTTTTCGTCAATGGCGCAGCCCCAGCAGCGAATCGTATTTGACCATCGCCGCCTTGGGTCGCGTTGGATCCGTTTCGACCCAGCCGTTGCTTATCTCCCTGGCCCTGGAAATAGGGGAAGAGCATGAGCACCTGCTGCTGCAATTAAGGACGTCGCTGATGCTTGCGATGGCGGGAGGAACGCTGCTCGCGATGCTGCTGGGATGGCTTGTGGCAAGTCGCGGTCTTCGCCCGGTGAGACGGATTGCCGATTCGGCCGCAAGCATTACGGCGAATCGGCTCGACCGAAGGCTTGATGAGCGCCATGTACCCGAGGAGCTCGCACAGCTCGTGTTCGCGTTCAACGCCATGCTTGCCCGGCTGGAGGAATCGTTTCGCCACCTGGATGATTTTTCGTCCGACCTCGCGCACGAGCTGCGCACGCCGATCACCAACCTGATGGGAACCGCGCAAGTCGCGCTCGCGCGCGCGCGCACGCCGGATGAATACGCCAGGCTGCTCGAATCGCACGTCGAAGAATACAACCGCTTATCGCGCATGATCTCCGATATGCTGTTCCTGGCCCGAGCGGACAAGCGCCAAGTCGCGCTCAAGCGCGAGGAGGTTGACCTGCGGGCGGAGGTCGACAAGGTGCTCGAATTCTACGAGGCGCTGCTCGCGGACAGGGGTCTTCGGATCTCGCTGCGCGGCACGGCGAGCGTCTCGGCCGACCGGATTCTCCTGCAGCGCGCGATAACGAATCTGGTTTCAAACGCGGTAAGGCACACCCAGGGGGGAGAAACGATCGGCGTGGTCGTCTCCCAGGAAACCGGCGGCGGCACCTCGCTCGAAGTCAACAATCCCGGCCCCGGCATTCCGGCCGAACATCTTTCGAGGATCTTCGATCGCTTCTACCGCATCGACCGCGCGCGCGAGCACTCTCAGGAAAGCTCCGGGCTCGGACTCGCCATCGTGAACTCGATCATGCGTCTGCACGGCGGCACCGTCACGGTTTCGAGCGAACCCGGGGACCTGACGCGATTCCGATTGCGTTTTCCCTGACCCGCACCGGCACGCAAAGCCTATCCTCCACCTTAGCGTGCGAGCCGATGGCGTTGCAAAAACGCCACAAATCGATCCTATTGCACGCTATTCATCATAGCTGTTGGGGATGCCGTCGGGCGCTATTGCTGCGCCGAGCGCTCTCCGGGCAGTATCGCCCCTATTCTCGCGGATTGATCGTCGGCGAGGTTAGAGCGGGCGGAATTGGAGGGTATCTTTTCAAGAATAGGCTTTCGCCGCCCAAGGCAAATATCATAGGAGAATTTCTTGATGAAGAAGAAGCTAATGACATTGGCAGTCGCCGGTGCGCTCGCCGCTCCCGCGGCGGTATTGGCGCAAGCGAGCAACGTGCAGATCTACGGGCGCCTGAACCTGGCATTGGACAATTACCAAGCCACCGGGGCCACCGCGGCCAATTCCGACATAAAGAGCCGCTACCGGGTCATTGACAGCAGTTCGCGCCTTGGTTTCCGCGGCACGGAAAATCTGGGCGGCGGCCTTCGAGCCGTTTTCCAGATGGAGTCAGGCGTCAACGTCGATAGCGGCACCAACCTCGGACAGAGCGGCGCGCCCAACGTCAGCACGGGTTTCCTCAGTTCGCGCACCGGCCATGTCGGCCTGCAGGGCAATTGGGGCCTGCTCACGTTCGGCCGCAGCAATGTGTGGTGGCTGATGGGCCCGATCGAGAATGCCGTCGCTCACTGGGTGAACACCGGCGTGCTGCCCAATTACGGATTATTCGGCCGCGGCATGAGCGTCGGCATTACGCGGCTGAGCAACGTGGTGCAATACACCAGCCCGACTTTCAACGGCTTCAACGGCGTCGTGAGTTATTCGCCGGGCCGCCAGGAAGCCCAAGGCGTCAACCTGAACGCCGACGGCAGGCTCTGGGCCGTTACGCTGCAGGGCGCCCTCGGTCCGGTCAACGCCGGCTTCGATTGGGTCAAGGACCAAGCCAACACCCCAGCCGCAGGGAACCGCGGTTCCACTACCGGAAACAAGCTCCGCGTCGGCTGGCCCTACCAGCCCGGCGCCCAGCTCGCCCTGTTCTGGACCAGCAGCAAGCTCGACAACGGCGGCGCTAACGCCACCGGCGGAGTCGATGCGGCCTCGGGCAGTTTGAAGCAAACAGCTTGGACCCTGAGCTGGGACCATCTGTTCGGCAACATCCGCGCGATTGCCCAGTGGGCTAAGGTGAGCGACGCCACCGGCTGCGTCACCGCGGGTGCGTGCACGGACACCAATGCCACCACTTACCTTCTGGGCGCCAATTACCTCCTCTCCAAGCGCACCCACGCTTACGTGAGCTACAACGCGATACGCAACGCCCGCAACTACAACCTGGACTACACCGCCTTCGGCCATAATGTGGTGGCGGCGCTTCCCGTCGGCGCCGATCCGCGCATCTGGGCAATTGGCATGGTCCACAACTTCTGATCCGGCGCAATCCCGTCGTTAGTTCCCTTGCTTATACGGGCACCTTCGGGTGCCCGTCTTTTTGATGCGCCGGCGGGGCGCTTACTGGGATTAAGGAGCGCCGTCATACCAAGGCGAACCCGGTCCTCTCATCATGGTGTCATCGCTCTTTCCCATGGTGTCATCTTCCGCGGACTGGGTTACGCGGAAACTGGAAAGGTTCGGGTCGCCGGGGCTCGCGGTGGCAACACCGGCATGAGTAGTCAGCGCAGCACTCGCGAGCAGCACCGCTGCAAGCTTGCTTTTCATCATCGCACGTCTCCTCGTCTAAGAGTTCAGGGCCTGTCCGCCCGCCGTTCGCGAGCGCGGCCCAGTCTCTCTTAGGTCCGGGAAAACGGAAATCGTTCATAATGGAAAAGCTTGAAATAATGCAAGAGCTTGAAATTATTCGTTCACTGGGAGTTGATAATAGCTGACGCGAAACAGGCCGTTTTACCCGCGTTCAATCCGCTACTTTTGCGTCGTCGGGGAAACCGACTGGCGCTGCTGGTCCGGCACCTCCGCGTGCCTGCCGGGGTCCCTGTCCGGGCTGGTAGCGCTGGAGTGCTCGCGCATTTGATCGGTATCCGGATCATGCGCCGTCGTGCCGTGAAAGCCGTGCATCGGAAACGCAAAGACTACGACTACCATCATGACCAACATAATTGCTCCCATTGCCGTACTCCTTTCCATTGCGGGTTAATAATTTCGTCTCGTCCCGATCGGTATACGTGACCGTCGCCGTCCGATTCGATCCTGGCTGACCGTTCGCCGCGGCATGGCATTCACCGGATCTGGACTGCGTAATCAACAGACATCGTCAGCGTTCAGGATGCGATCCGACCGACGGCGAAACCGCCCGCGGCAGCGCGAATCTGAACGTCGTGCCCCGCTCGGGAATGGATTCCCAGCCCAGCCTGGAGCCGTGAAGCTGCAGTATGCGGCTGACAATGGCGAGTCCAAGCCCGGGGCTGCGGCCCTCGCCTTTGCGCGCGTTGGCCCTGACCAGGAGATTCCCCTCGAGCGCGCGCTGCGCGGACACCGGCAAACCTTCGCCGTTGTCCGATAGCGCGACTTCGATCTGTTCCTCGCGCTGTTGCATGGATATCTCGATGCGATCGGCGCGTTTCGCGTGCTTGAGGGCGTTGTCGATGAGGTTATCCAGCACGCGCTCGATCAGAGCGATATCCGCCGACACAAGCCCATGGCCCTCAGCGCCCTTCGTGGCAACACTCACCCCCTGTGCCCCGGCCTTGAGCGCGAATTTCTGTGCAACGTCCTGCACTATTTCGGCGAGGGAGAAAATTTCGAGCTTGGGCCGGTACTGCGGGCTTTCCAGTTGCGAAAGCTGAAACACGGAGTCCACCAACTTTCCCAGCGAAGTGGCTTGCGCACCGGCGATCTGGATCAGGCGCTGGCGTTCCGTAGGAGGTAGTCGATCGCCCTTGAGCTGCAGCGATTCCAGGTTTCCCTGAAGCACCGTCAATGGAGTGCGCAGGTCGTGCGAGACTTCCGCGAAGATCTCGCGCATGCGCCGGTCGTCATCCTTGAACCGGACCAGCAAGCCGGCGATCTGCGCCGCCATCTCGTTGAAGTGCGCGATAAGGCGCTCGAGCTCACCCCCGCTTGGATTCGTCGCAACCGCGCTGCTTGCGGACCACTCGGAAAAGCCGCTGCCTTGGAACCGATCCATTGCCTGCGAGAGGCGGCGAAACGGCTTCAATACGAGCGTCATAGCGACAAGCGCAGTCCCCAGCGCAAGCGCTAATACGGCCGCGAAGAGGCCCCCCGCCAGCCAAAATGTGTGGGCGAATCCCGCGCGCGCAAGGTAATCGCTGTCGGGTTCGCGCAACGTGATGAAGAGATACCCGTCCGGACTTGCCGGATCGCCAGCGGCGGCAACGCTGAACACCTTGGGTTGCGACGGATCTCTGGGATCGTCCGCAAATGCCGGCATCGGGTCCTTGGCGCGCAGCATGCTCTTGAGCGGGGCGAGCCGGACCCGGTCCGCTTGAAGGAACCGTGCCGAAGCCGACGCAGCAACGATTCGGCCGTCCCGATCCAGCCAGTACAAGTCCGCGGCCGGGTTGAAGCCTTGCAGCCGCATTAACGACACCTGGAGCAGTTCGGTGTCGCCTCGAGCCTGCTCGGCCAGTTCGCGCCGTTCCCGAAGGAGCCATTGGGCGAGCCCGTGGCCTTGCGCATGAATGATTTCGACGTGGTAGCGGTTGTGGATGTGGTCCAGGATCAGGAAGAATCCGAGGGCCACCAGGACGCCGAAGACTGCTTGGGCAAGCGCCAATTTCCCGAACAGCGTCTTGGGGTAGGGCATTCGCTTTCGTTCGCTCAGCCGTCGGCATCCCGATTGAGGCGGTAACCCTCACCCCAAACGGTCTCGATAATGGTTGGGTTCGCCGGATCCGGTTCGATGCTGGCCCGCAAGCGGTTGATACTTGAATTGATCATGTGCTCGTGCATCCCGCCGGATTGGCCCCACAGAGCTTCCATGAGGCGGGACCGGCTGAATATCCGGCCCGGATGTTGCGCCATGAGCAGGAGCAGGTCAAATTCCTTCGCATTCAGCGGAACCGGTTCCCTGGAGCGCAGCAATTGCCGCGAAGCCGGATCGACAGTGAACTGGCCGACCCGGATGGGCTTCTGATTGCGAGCGGGCTGCCCTCCGGCGTCGATCTCGGCCCGGCGAAGGCTCGCTTCGACCCGAGCCACCAGCTCCACCACGCTGAACGGCTTGACCAGATAGTCGTCGGCGCCAAGATCGAGCCCAAGGAGGCGGTCGAGCTCCGAGGATTTTGCCGTCACGATGATGATCGGTGATGCAAAACCGCCGGCGCGAAGCGACCGGCAGACGTCCTGTCCACCCATGCCCGGCAGGATGAGATCGAGGACGATCAGGTCGGGTCGCCGCGATGCGGCGAGCGAGAGCGCCGCGTCGCCGTTCCCAACGGTGGTCACCTCGTCGGCGATTTCCGACAGATGGGTTCTCATCAGTTCGGCGATCTCCGGCGCATCTTCGACAATCAGAATTCGCCGCTTGGCCCGCACTGACTGTGTGGAGGCGCACATCGCCGTCGATTGGAGCCCAAGCGCCTCAGCGAGCACGAGCGCGATGAGTCTTCGCCGGCGCAAATCCGGGCCGATCCGTGCTCTCCGGCGGCTCGAATAGCGCCGGGTCGATCCCGAGCTTGGCGCAGACGGCGATCATCGCCCTGTGGCATCGCCGATACTTCTCCGCGGCGGCCCCCGGTTCCTGCTCGTGGAACTGCAGCACCCGTTTCGCGCGATCCAGCACTTCGCGCCGCTGCGCATTTCCAATGAGCACGATCCTGCGGCGCGCGCCCCTGCAGGCGCCCCGGAGATCCACAAGCAGGCAGTTGGCGCGATCGGCCGCCAACGGATCCACGGTCAAGGCTTGGCGCACTCGCAGGCCGAACGCGCAAGCCAGCTCCAGGCGAACCGCGATAGCGAGATCGCTCTGACCGATGTGCCGTATGGCTTCCGCGCGCGTTGCCGCGAGCCCGTGCGGAACAGCCGGCGATTCCGGGCAAGTCCGCCGTAACAGGGCTGCCGCCTCGCTATGGCCAAGTCGTGCGGCGCGCTCGAGCCAGGTTACCGCGACCAGGTCGGCGTCGGGCTCCAGGCGCCGGCGCAGATACGCAAGTCCCGCGAGATACTGCGCGTGCGCATGTCCGCGTTCGGCCGCCTGTTCCAGATAGCGATCGGCCGTTGCCGGATCGCGCAACGAGAAGTTGCGCAGCGAATAGAGCTTTGATAATTCGTAGGAGGCTTGTGCCAGCCCGAGACGCGCCGCCCGCTCCAGCCAGTGCACGGCGCGCTTGTAGCTGTGCGCAACACCCGGCACCCGGGCGCCGTCCCGCGCGGCATGCAGTAAACCGAAGGCGAGCTGGCTCTCTGCATGATTCTGCTCGGCTGCTCGGCCCAGCCAGGGGACGGCCTCCTGGACGCGATTCATGCTGAGCAGCATCACACCGTACCGGTAACACGCCTGCACGTCGTTCCTCTTCGCCGCCCGCGAGAGCCACTTCATCGCAGCGGGATCACTTCTGGACCAATCCCTCTCGGCGAGCGCCTGCTGCGCGGCGAGCGATCCCTGAATCGCGGCCTGTTCAAACCAATAGTACGCCTGCTCCGGGCTTGCCTCGACGCCATCGCCTGCCTGATACAGGCACGCGAGCCGGAGCTGCGCCGCCCGGTCCCCTTTCTCTGCTGCCCGCGCCAGCAGCCGCAAGCCGCGCCCCTCATCGGATCCGACACCGGCGTCGCTCAACAGCCAATGAGACATCACTTTCTGCGCATTTCGGCTTCCGGCGGATGCAGCGCGTTCGTAGATCGGCGCTGCGAGCACCGGGTCAGCTACCGCGCTCGAGGGCACTGCGTCGCCGATCAGGCGCTCCGCGTCTTCGATGCCCTGTGCGGCCGCTTTCTGGAGCCAGTGAAATGCGGTCGCCGGGTTGCGGGAAACACCGTGGCCGCCGCTGAGATAGATCTTGCCGAGCGCAAACTGCGCGCCGGCGTTTCCGGCTCTGGCGTTTCGAATCAGCGGCAGAAGGTCTCTATCGGCCATACTCAGCATCCCCTGTCAGGCGCCCCCGGCGAAGTGCGGCGGCGAATTCGTTGCCGGCGCCGCCGGAGATCACGCCGATCGATTACCGATCGCGATGCCGAGCTGTCGCAGCTTGCGGTAAAGATGGGCTCTATCGACACCCGCTCTCTCGGCAATGCGCGGCATGCATCCGTTTTCCAGCTTCAGGGTGTGTTCGAAGTAAAGCCGTTCGAACACCTCGCGTGCCTCGCGAAACGGAAGATCCAGGCGCAGCGAAGCCGCCGGCGGCGCCGAGACCGGCCCGAGCGTCTTGACGCTGATCGAAGGCGCCGCCGGTAGATCCCGCGATTTCGGGCCGGCCAGCGCCCGCTGCACCGCCCGCAGCAGTTTTTGCAGGGAAATCGGCTTCTCCAGAAACTCCATGGCCCCGAGTCGCGTCGCTTCAACGGCGCTGTCGATGGTGCCGTGGGCGGTAAGCATGATAACGGGCATCGTCAACGCGTTAGCGTGCCTCCACTCCTTGAGAAGCTCGATGCCGTTGGTATCGGGCAACCAAGCATCGAGCAACACGAGGTCGGGAAAACGCGACGCGAGCGCCTTGCGGGCCGCGCCGGCGCACTGCACCGCCGTCACGGCGTGGCCGGCATCCTCCAGGATCTCCGCCAGGAGTTCGCAGATACCCAGCTCGTCGTCAACCACAAGAATTCTTGCCATTTTTCCTCCGAGATTCCTTCATGACATCGGGACACAAACGCCGCGTCGGCAAGGCCGTGCGCAGACGCCACAATGGATCAAAAGCCCCCCTGAGATCGCGGAATGGATCAAAATGCCCAGTCGCGTTGTCGCTTCGGTGCATCCGCTGAACGATTCTGCGGGGGAAGTGGTCCCGAAATCGTCACGGAATGCTGGAATTTTCGTCCCGCCACAAGGTGAAATCGGCCGAGCCGTTTGGCGCATGCAGTCGAAACCTCGGCACGCAGCCGCATGTCGCGCTCAGGCAACGAAGTGACGGTTGAACCGGTAGCCGACACCCCACACGGTCTCGATCAGAATGGGATGCGCCGGATCGGCCTCGATCTTGGCGCGAAGCCGGTTGATGTGCGAGTTGACCGTATGCTCGTAGACTCCGCCGCCCGAACCCCAGACAAAATCGAGCAACTGGCGCCGCGTATATACCCGGCCGGGATTGCTCGCGAAGAGAAAGAGCAAATCGAATTCCTTGCTCGTCAGGGCAACCGGCTTGCCGTCTCGCAGCACTTCGCGTGCCACCGGGTCAATTAGGAATTCGGCGAACCGGAGCGGCTCATGATGAGCGTTCGCCTTTTGCGCCCGTGAAAGCTCCATTCGGCGAAAAATGGCTCGGACCCGAGCCATCAACTCCGGCACGCTGAACGGCTTGATAACGTAATCGTCCGCTCCCGATTCCAGCCCGACCACCCGGTCGAGCTCGCTTGACTTGGCCGTCAGCATCAGTATGGGCATCTGACGCCCGGCGTTGCGCAGTGCGCGACATAGATCGAGCCCGCCCAGCCCCGGCAGCATGAGGTCGAGAACGATCAGATCGTAATGCGCCGACTGCGCCATCGACAACGCCTGGCGACCGTCTGCCACCACCGTTACCTCCGCGCCGATCTCGCCGAGATTCGTCTTCAGAAGCTGCGCGATCTCCTCGGCATCTTCGACGACCAGAATGCGCGGACGGTTCGCCAACGCCTCACTCCCAATCAAGGCTACCTATCACTTCGACGTCCCCGAACATGGCGGACATTCTTTCTTGCCACCCCTTGTTCCCTTGCGGGCGATCTAGTGATGGTGGCCTCCACCGCCGGACCAGGCACCCGGGTACGCACCCGAATGCGTACCGGAAGAATCATGCGAGGTGTCGGTCGAAGAAACAGCGGGTGGGTTGTGCGGCTGAGCCGGCGTATCTGGACCAGAGCCGATCACGCCCACGTTAATCTTCACTGTGGGACCGGGGTCGTATGGAAGAGTGGTGACGATATCGCGGCCGCTGTAGCGGTAAGTCACCCGGTAGCCCTTGAACACGTCGCGCGTCGTCTCGATCGTGCGGCAACGCTGGATCTGCGCGGGCTGGGACGAGGGTGCGCCGTGACTTGCGACGCGATCACCGACCATGGCGCCCGCGATCGCTCCCGCCGCCGTCGCTGCCGTCCTGCCGGCGCCCGAGCCGACCTGATTGCCCAATATGGCCCCGGCGACACCGCCGATCACTGTACCGGTGGTCGAATTCGGGCTGTTCGGATTAGCGACCCGGTCGCCAGCGACCGCCCCGACGACGGCCCCGGTCGCAGCCGCCGCGTCACGGCCGCGGCCCCGGCCCACTTGGCTGCCGAGCAGCGCACCCGCCGCCCCGCCCACGATGGGCGCGAGCAAGCCGCGTTCCGGAGCGGCCTGAGCAGAAACGTTCCCGGTTTCAGTCCAGCACTCTTGTCTCGGTTCCACCACTTTCTCATAGATCGGGGTCGACGAGATCACGCGCGCGGTATCGGTGTAATCGGCTGCCAGCGCGCTTAGGCTTACGAGCGCCGCCAGCAAAGCCGGGATGGATTTCAAATTCATTTCGTAGCTCCTAATCCGGCATTGCCGGAAATGAAAAAATTCGGTACGTACGCGCCCGCATTGGGGACTCACCAAGAAAATGCTTATACCCATCGGCATGCCGACAGTGATGGCATTGTGATAGCCGGCAGATAACACAGTGCTGACGCAGAGTTAACATTTATGTAATCTCGGCGGCGCGTTGAGTCCGCTGGTAAATGCAAGATTGGGTAAACATGAACTGCTAGAAAGTCTATCGGCAGCCGACAGACCTCACCCGAGATGATTACCTGCTCCGCCGGTAGCGTCCTGCATCGGACGCCAGACCGAATACCCTGAGCAGACAACGATCGCGTTCAGCGGACGGCAAACGCATTCTCAAAACCAAACAGGCCCTGATGCGCGCGTCCGCACAGGAAAAAAAAACGGGCACCCGCAGGTGCCCATTCAAATCTTGCGATTGCCGACCGGTGTTGGTCGGATCAGAAGTTGTGCATCAAGCCAAGCGCCCAGACGCGCGGGTCGGCGCCTCGCGAGCCAACAGCCGGGAGCAGCCCCGCGGTATAGGTGGTGTACTCCGCGTTGTAGTTGGAAGCGTTCCGGATTGTGCCATAGCTCAAATACGCCGCGGTACGCTTGGAGAACAGATAGCGGGCCGCGACTGTATATTCGGTAGCATTGGTGTTGGCGCAGGTGGCCGAAACCGTACAGCCGGTAGCGTCACGGATCTTGGCAAACTGGGCGATCCCCTGGATGTTGCCGAACACATGTTCCCAACTCAGGCCCCAGGCTTTTTGGCTCACGCTGTTTGACGTGGGATCGACGCCGCCACCGCCGGCGGCACCCCCGTTTTGGAGCTTGGTGACTATATAGAGGAGCGAGACCTGCGCACCGGGCTGGTATTGCCAGCCGGCGCGCAGCTTGTTACCTGTATTGGAACCTTGATTGCCTGCGACCGGAGTGTTGCCCTCATCCTTGGCCCAGTCGTAGCCGCCGATGAACTGGCCATACTGGCCGGCTACCGTAACGCCCATGACCCTGCCGTCGGCATTCAGGTTTACGCCTTGGGCTTCCTGCCGCTGCGGCGAATAACTTAGCACGGCGTTGAAACCGCTGAATGTCGGGCTCGTATATTGTACGGTGCTGCTCGTGCGGGTGATGGCGACGCTCATGCCGCGGCCGAAAGTGCCGCTGAAGACACCCACGGTGTTGCCGCTGAGGTAGCTCGAGACCGCCTGGTCGTTCCTGCCGTTGCCCCACCAGACATTGCTGCGGCCGAACGTGAGCTGGCCCCAGTTGCCGCTCAAGCCCACATGGCCGATGCGCGAACTGAGAAAACCGGTGCTCGTATTTGGCAATCCTTGCTGGTTCAAATTGTTGCCGGTATCGATGTTGACCCCAGACTCCATCAGGAACAATGCCCGCAGGCCACCACCCAAGTTCTCGACGCCGCGAAAGCCGATGCGCGAGGTGTAGTCATATACGCGGGTACGGTTTTTCAGATCAAAAGCCGATCCGCCCGTCGCTCCTTTCGCCTGATACTGGTCAATGCCCAAATGCGCACGCCCGTAGATCTGCACATTGCTCGCCTGCGCGAACGCCATCGCCGGCACGGCCAGCGCGCCGGCGACCGCCACCGCCATCAGTTTCTTTCTCATCAAATGAATCTCCTCTGATTTTTGCCTTGAGCGGCCGGAGTCCATCCTCGAGGAGCCGGACTCTGCCCTGCTCACCTAACCCCTGCTTTGGAGTCGTTGCAATAATGCTAAAGGGCTCCGCACAGGAACAGGCAAAATCGGGGAACTCGCCGCAGTTGGCGGTCCAATTGGCGGTTTGGGCTCCCTTATGTTGCGATTTTGCGACACCATCGACGCCGTGCGATCGCTCCGCGATCAATCCATGATCCGGGAAAAAGGTTATTCGCGTGCAATGATTGTTGCTGGCGGCGGCGACGTCATCTGTTTCGCTTCATGTGCCGATCCTTCTCGCGAGGCTTAGGGCGAGCGGCGGAACCACCAGCCACTGCAGCAGCGGCGAGAGCCCTATCCCGGCGCCGGCGATCTCGATCGTCGGCATCTGCTCCGAGTACGACCAGCTTCGCAGGATCGTCAGGTTCATCCACTCGCTCGCCACGGTATATCCCGCTCCTATCGCGGCGGTCAGCAAGGCGATGCGGCCCCAGCGCCATCGACTCGGCCCGCCCGCCCGGCTCATAATCAGCGCCAGCATGAGCGCCAGGACGCCGATTGCCAGATCACCGAGGGTGCAATGCGCGATCGCGAAAGCGATGTACCCGAGCGGCGCCTCGGTCCACGACGTGTAGAGACGAACGTGGGCGGTTTCCCACGCAAGATTGAGTCCCGCAAGCCAGGGAAGATAACCCAGGGCAATCAGCCGCCATGCGGCGGACTCGCGATGCCACTGTCCGGCTTTCGCAACCACGAATCCTCACTATGGGTCGAAGTTCGCGAGATACATCGCGCCGCCAGCCGTGGTCAAGGCGCCGGTTGAAGCAGACAGTGGCAACCGGCTCCCACCGATCACTAGACTAGATGAAATGCCCACTCGGATGGAGGACAATCACCCAGGTATTACCGGCATCGAAGCCGCGAGGCGCGATGATCTTGAGTGGGAAGTTTGACATCTCCATCGCCGAGTCAAACCGCCAGACGAAACTCTCCCCCACGTCGTTCTCGAACCTGGCCGTCGCGAAGTGATCGACGTAAATGCTCCCGGTCGCCTTGCTGAGCTTAATTGTCG
>JACQTO010000077.1 GCA_016210745.1 Betaproteobacteria bacterium | reverse complement strand
GGTGAATGCGGGCCAGGATCCGGCCTGTGTGTCCAATTGTCCGACGGTGGCGCGCATTTTTGGCGATCTGGACGATCCGAATAATGAAGTGTCGCGGCTGATCAAGGAGCGGGGGGGCTTCCCGCTGCATCCTGAGCTTGGCACCCGGCCTTCGGTCTATTATCTGCCGGCGTAGAGCCCATATCCGGTTTTGTAACCCCACCGGTCCGCGAGCCGAGACAGTTACGCCAGATGGAATGCCTCAAGTTCGTAGACGAAGCGATCGCTTGGAATCCAGCTGAATCGCCTGCCCCACTTCCTGAGATATTCCACTGTACGCATATGCGTCGGGCCGCGTAGCTCCGGCACGTACCATTCGAGTTCCTCGCGGTGCAGGGGGCCGGAAAATGGGTCTCTCGGTCCCAGCATGAAGTCGCGACGGATAACGAGCGCCCGATACGTCTTCCCGCCGGCAACGGAATCCTCCCAACCTTCGACGCGGAGCGATGCGCTCATGAAAGTCCGGTACCCGTTGGCATCGGTGCGTACGAGAGATTGTTGCCATGCCTTGCCGGAATAGAGAGGAAAGTCGTACAGGTGCAGATGAGGCGTGAATACGCCTGTCACCGGGCCGTTCTCGCTCAAGGTCCCGGACATTTCGATGCCCGGTGATGCAAACATTGCATCGTCGCGCACGGACCCGGCATCGTGTCTGGTCACGATGCGAATGCCGTTTCTATCGATCGAATCGACCGACCGGGTGAGCATGCCGCGCGGCACGCCGTTGTAGCCGTCCGTGCGGCGAAAGGTCCATCTGTCGCCTACCCGCCAACGGGGAGCGGGAACCTGCGTCGCTTCGAAGCTGCCACGGGGCGGGGTGGCGCAAGCCGACAGTCCGAGAGCGCTGGCCGCGGCGAGGAAACGCCTTCGTTTCATGTCGGGAGAGCCCTCTGGTCCTATTCTTCCCTTTTTATCACCAGCACGGGTGTTGCCGTATGAGTCAGCACTTTTTGCGCTTCGCTGCCGATGAGAATTCCCTGTATTCCGGGACGACTGTGCGAGGCCATGACGATTAGATCGCAATGCTGTTCCCGGGAAACACGGATGATCGCGTCGTAGGGGAGATAACCCGCAACGAATGCTGCCTGCGCTTCCACTCCCGCTGAGGCGGCAAGCGCGACCGCCGTATCGAGCAGCGTGCGCTCCTCGCCTTCGATCTCTTCCATAAGCTTTAGCTCACCCAGGCGCGACAATGCACCGCCTTCGACATGGTGCGGAATATCGATGGGAGATCTGACGTGCAGCACGAGAAGCTTCGCGCCCAGAGACTTGGCAAGCCGTGCGGCTTCGGTAACGGCTTTATTGGACATATCCGAGCCATCGGTCGGCACTAGAATCTTGCTATACATGAAGAGCCTTTTTTAGGATCGGTTTGTTGCGTTGAATACCGGATGGCGTTTTAGAACGGCTGCTTCGGACGGTCGGCAACGGCCGTCAGTCCAATCCAAGCATGCGGCCGATTTCCCTCAGAAAGACACCGGCTCGAATGCCGTCAGCCTGCAGTTCCGCGGCCGCGCGGTCAAACAGCGTATAGACGGATCTCATCTTGCCTTCGACCACGTGGGAATGAGCTTCGGCCTCGCTGAGCATTGCCTTCAGTTCTTCCACCTCTGCCCGCAATTCCGCATGCTTGGCGTTGTCCTTGGGAACTGCAGCGAGGTTTTCCGAAATTTCCTCCGCCAACCGCCTCGCGGCGTGGATATCAAATGCGTCCTTGCTCATTGTCGAGAGTCCCTCGTGGCTGGTCGATTCGGCCTGAATATGCCCTGTGAATACAACTTAGCATGCCAAGTCTCAACTTATCGACCCGATAGTCATGCGGAAGTTTTGCAGGTTCAGCTATCAGGCCGGCCGGGGGGGCAAATGAAGCGAAGCCAAGTTCTTGCGCCGGTGGCGGTTGTACTCGCCCTAGGCGGCCCGGAGGTGAAGCCGCTCTTGGCGCAATCCCCCTACACCCATCAGCACAGTTTCGCCGGCGCGGAGGGCTGGGCAAAGGTGTTATACCCTATCGGCACGGCATTATTCGGAACGGAGGCGCAACATGAGCTTGAAGGAACAAGTCCGCAGGGCCGAGGTTTTCAGGAAACTGCACGACCGCTCGAACGTGCTCGTCCTACCCAACGCGTGGGATGCGATCACCGCGCGTCTGTTTGCCCGATCGGGATTCGCGGCCGTCGCCACCACGAGCGGTGGTATCGCATGGTCGCTTGGCTACGCCGATGGCGAGAATGCTCCGCTGGCGGAGGTGGTGACCGCCACCGGGCGTATCGCCCGAACGGTCGAGCTGCCCGTAACGGCGGACATTGAGGCCGGTTACGGCGCAACGCCCGAGGCCGTCGCGGAAACGGTGCGTGCGGTCGTCGAGGCGGGCGTCGTAGGCATCAACATCGAGGACGGGTTGCACGCCCCCGGAGCGCTGCGCGACATAAAAGCGTCCGTGGAGCGGATTCGCGCCGCGCGCGCTGCTGCCGCCGCGATCGGTGTGCCCATCGTGATCAACGCCCGCACCGACACCTACTTGTTGAAATATGGAAACGACGACGCCGAGCGCTTCGATGAGACGGTCCTGCGGGCGAAGGCTTATCTCGCCGCTGGCGCCGACTGCATTTATCCCATCGGTTTGGGCGAAAGCGCTATTCTCGGGGCCTTGGTCAAGGCGCTCGATGCGCCGATCAACGTGGCTGCGCGCCCCGGCATTCCGAGCCTGACCGAACTTGCACAGCTCGGAGTCGCACGCGTAAGCACGGCGACACGGTTCGCGGCCCTCGCGTTGTCGGCCGTCGACAGGGCGGCCAGGGAACTTCGCGAAACCGGCCGGTTCGAATGCCTGGGATCGGCGTTGACGCATCCGGACTTGCAGCGATTCTTCGACAGAGTCTAAAACCCGCAACTCAATCTCCATCACGATATCAAGGAGCCGGCCAGTGAAAGAACGCATCGAATACAGGAAGGTATCGCCCGAGGCCTATAAGGCCATGCAAGGCATCGAAACGTATGTGCGGGCCTCGGGAATCGAGCACTCGCTGCTCGAGCTGGTGAAGACGCGCGTTTCCCAGATCAACGGCTGCGCTTATTGTTTGGACATGCACACCAAGGAAGCGCGTGCCGCGAACGAAACCGAGCAACGGTTGTACCTGCTGCCGGCGTGGCGCGAGGCGCCGTTCTATTCGGAGCGCGAGAGGGCTGCGCTCGCGTGGGCGGAGGCACTCACCCGAATCTCCACCGAGGACGTGTCGGATGAACTCTATGCCGATGTCCGGCGTCATTTCGACGAGAAGACCCTTGTCGATTTGACACTTGCGATCGTCGGGATCAACGGCTGGAATCGTCTCGCGATATCGTTCCGCTCGCAGGCGGGAAACTATCAGCCCAAGGCAGCGAATGCGTCTTTGCGTTAAGCAAGTACAAACAAGCGAATCATTGCGGCCGCTTGCGCATGAAGGCCGAGCGCTTGCACGTGGCCACGATCTCGTCCTTTTGATTGAGGGCTGTGTGTTCGAAATCGACTATGCCGGCGTCGGGTCGAGACTTGCTCTCGCGCTTCGAAATTACGACCGTGCGTGCACGCAACGTGTCGCCGCAAAAAACAGGTCTGGGGAACTTGACCTCGGTCATGCCGAGATTCCCGATAGTCGTGCCGAGGGTCGTATCGTTTACGGTCATTCCCACCATGAGACCAAGCGTAAAGATGCTGTTCACCAGCGGCTTGCCGAATTCGGTCTTCGCCGCGAAATGGGCATCCAGGTGCAGCGGCTGCACGTTCATGGTGAGAGAGGAGAATAGAACATTGTCCGTTTCCGTGACGGTACGCGTCCAGGCATGATCAAACCGCTGACCGACTTCAAACTGCTCGAAATAAAGCCCTGCCATCGTTGTCTCCCGGGTTGATCGAGAAGCGCTTTGGTATCGGTGATTGTACCGGCAAACTCGAACGCCAAATCCCGTCCTCCTCGCGCGGGTTTAGAACGATGTCGGAATCCAATCGCAAAGGGGATGGTGAAATCGCGTGATCTAAGTCAATCTTTGTCCCAGTCCTCCGTCATACGATGCCGGGGTTTCCCGTGCGCCTTTGATCTTCCGATTAACGGAGTCCGGGGCGCCCGGGGCCAATCCTGACGAAGGCATTGCACGCATGACACAGGCTACCGATATCACATCCGCTGCCAGAACCGGCCCGACGCTTCTTTCGCCTATCGCACTGCGCGGCGCAAGGCTGCGTAATCGGATCGTCGTCTCGCCCATGTGCCAGTACCGGGCGCTCGACAGCATCGCCTCCGAATGGCATCTGGTCCACCTCGGGCGCTTCGCGCTTGGCGGCGCCGGCATGGTGATGACCGAGGCGACGGCGGTCGAACCCCGCGGTCGAATCACCCATGGGGATCTGGGGATATGGTCCGACGAGCAAGGCACTGCGCTCGCCCGGATCGCGGCATTTCTGAAAGAAAACGGAGCAGTGCCGGCGATTCAGCTCGCTCATGCCGGGCGCAAGGCCAGCATGCAGCGCCCCTGGTTTGGCAACGGCCCCCTGGGTGCCGAGGACTTTGCTCGCGGCGACCGTCCGTGGCCGATCGTTGCCCCGAGCGCTGTGCCGCTCGCCCCCGGCTGGCTCGAGCCGCAAGCCCTGGAAATCGGGGAATTGCGCTCGCTCGTGAGCGCCTGGGTCGATGCGGCGAAGCGGGCGGTTCAGGCCGGCTTCGAGGCTGTAGAGATCCATTCGGCGCATGGCTATTTGCTGCATCAGTTCCTGTCCCCGATCTCCAATAGACGCGGCGACGCGTATGGTGGAGACCGCTCCGGCCGAATGCGTTTCCCGCTCGATGTGGTCGACGCGGTGCGCCGCGCCTTGCCCCCCAGCGTGGCGCTGTTCGTGCGCGTATCGGCGGTCGATGGCATCGAAGGCGGTTGGGCGCTCGAGGACACGGTCGCGTACGCCATCGCCCTGCGCGAACGCGGGGTTGACGTGGTCGACTGCTCTTCCGGCGGCATCGCATCTGGCTCCTCCAGCGCGCTGCCTGTTCCCCGCCGCCGCGGCTTCCAGTTGCCTTTCGCCGCCGAGGTCAGACGCCGCGCCGGTGTGGCAAGCATGGCCGTTGGACTGATCATCGAGGCGCAACAGGCCGAGGCCGCGCTCGCTGCAGGCGATGCAGACCTCATAGCCATCGGCCGCGAACTCCTGCGTAATCCGAATTGGTCGCTGCTTGCGACCAATGAGCTTCTGGGCGATGCTGGCTATGGGCACTGGCCTCCGTGCTGGGGGTGGTGGCTCGAACGCCGGCGCATCGAGCCCTGAGCGCCACGGCGTAGCGCGGTCTCCGGCAAGTAATTCGAATACGAGGCATATGAAGACAGCCACCGCTTCGAGGGAATTTCAGGTTTTCGCCAAGCCGATCGGCGCGGCGTGCAATCTGGACTGCCGCTACTGCTATTACCTCAAGAAACAGGAACTTTATCCGAATACCGTTTCGCTGCGCATGTCCGACGAGTTGCTGGAGCGCTACATCAGCCAGCATATTCAGGCCTGCCCGATATCCACGGTTCATTTCTCATGGCATGGCGGCGAACCGACCCTCCTCGGCGTCGACTATTTCCGCAAGATCGTCGAATTTCAGCGTAAGCACCGGGTTCCGGGAAGCGAAATTCTCAACGGCATCCAGACAAACGGGACTCTGCTAGACGAGGAATGGTGCCGCTTCCTGGCCGCGGAAAATTTCTATGTCGGACTGAGCCTGGACGGTCCGCAGGTCCTTCACGACGGTTATCGCGTCACCAAGAACAAAAAACCGACTCACGCACAAGTGATGAACGGTCTCCAGCTCATGCAGCGCCATCGAGTCCATTGCGACATCCTTTGCGTGGTCCACAGCCACAACGTCAATCGCCCGCTGGAGGTATACCGCTATCTCAAGGATATCGGCGCCAGATATCTGATGTTTCTGCCTCTGGTGGCAAGGGGCGAGGGTGGCGGCGTGAGTCCGGAATCGGTTTCGGCTGAAGCGTACGGGACTTTCCTGTGCACGATTTTCGATGAATGGATCAAGGAGGATATCAGTCGGATCTACATTCAGATTTTCGACGAAGCGGCGAGACCCCATCGAGGGCTCGAACATTCCGTCTGCACACTCAGGAAAACCTGCGGCGAGCTGCCTGTTCTCGAACACAACGGGGATTTGTATTCCTGCGACCATTACGTCGATCGCGAACATTACATCGGCAACATCGGCGAAAAATCATTGGTCGAACTGCTCGAGAGCCCAGCGCAACGGGCTTTCGGGCAGAGCAAGTGGGATTCGTTGCCGCGAAGCTGCCGCAGGTGCAAGGTGCTCGAGTTCTGCAATGGGGGATGCCCCAAGGACCGTTTCATCACGACGCGGGACGGCGAGCCGGGATTGAACTACCTGTGCGACGCGTTCCAGCGATTCCACACCCACGCGCGAGCCCATTTGCGCAGGCTGGCGTCATTTATTCAATCCGGACAGCCGATCGAACAATTCTCTGACTGGGTGCGATCCGGATATGCGAGGGCACCCGAGCGGGCCGGCCGCAATGACCCCTGCCCGTGCGGGAGCGGCAAGAAGCTCAAGAAATGCTGTGGCGCCTCGGCGTGATGACCAGCATTATCGCTTTGCGCAATGGGGCCGACATCGCTGACCAGGCTTGCGGCTGCATGAACTGCGCCTCATCGCTCGCTCGTGCAAACAGAGTTGCGGAGGGGGGAGGGCTCGGCAGGCGGCGTGCGCGCCGCTTGGATTTTCCCTTCTAGCCTGCCCGCCGCGTCGCGGCGAGCAGGCTCTCCAGGATAAGTTAGACGTAGCTGCGGTAATGCGGGTCGTACATCTGCGACTGGATATAGGCAGTCAGGTCTGCCGGACGGCGCTTCGCGGCGAGCCCGCGTTTGTATGCAACTTCGGCTACTGCCACGGCAATATGGACCGACACCTCGCGCACCCGCGTAAGCGACGGGAAAAGGCTGCCTTGCGCCAAGTCTGCTTCGGTCACCTGGTTCGCCAGCGCCAGGGCTGCGGCCGAGAACATGTCATCAGTAATGTGCTTTGCACTGCAGGCGATCGCACCGATCCCCACGCCGGGGAATATGTAGGAGTTATTGCACTGACGCGGTACAAAGGTCTCCCCGTTGTAAGTGACCGGGCCGAACGGGCTGCCGCAGGCAAAAATGGCGCGCCCGCCGGTCGCACGATAGGCCTCTTCGGCAGTGCATTCGGTCTTGGAAGTTGGATTCGACAGCGCGAATATGATTGGCCGCGTATTGATGCGCGCCATCGCTTCGAGTACCTGCTTCGTAAACGTCCCGCCGACTGCGGCCACACCGATGATCGCCGTGGGCTTGAGTGTCTCCACAGCCGTCAGGAAATCGGGCAACGGTGGATGTTCGTGGGCAAAAGCTACCTTGTGATGCGCAAGGTCGGTGCGGCTCTTGACAACCAGGCCGCGTGAATCAACCAGCCAGCAGCGCTCGCGCGCCTGCTTGCGCGACAGACCTTGATCGACCATCGCCGTTACCACGAGTTCGCAAATGCCGGTCGCCGCTTCACCGGCCCCGAGACACAGGATTTTCTGCTCAGGAAGCGTTCCGCCGCTGATGCGCAATGCCGAGTAAAGTCCGGACAGGGCGACACCGGCGGTTCCCTGGATGTCGTCGTTGAACGCGCAGACGCGGTCGCGGAAGCGATTGAGCACCCGGAACGCATTGGTGTTGGCGAAGTCCTCGAACTGGATGACCACGCCCGGAAACACTTTGTTCGCCGCCATGACAAACTCGTCCACGAGCTTGTCGAATGCCGCGCCGCGCAGGCGCTTCTGTTTGATCCCGATGTATAGCGGATCATTCAGCAGCGACTCGTTATCCGTTCCCACGTCGAGCGTTACCGGCAGGCACAGATTCGGGTGCACGCCGGCGCAGGCAGTGTAAATCGCAAGTTTGCCCACGGGGATGCCCATACCGTTCGCGCCAAGGTCTCCCAAGCCGAGGATACGCTCGCCGTCGGTGACCACGATGATGCCCACCTTGCGGTGCGGCCAGTTGCGCAGCAGTTTCTCGACCCGGCCGATATCGTTTGCCGAGACGAACATGCCGCGCGGGCGTTGGAATACAGTTCCGTATCGTTCGCAGGCGAGACCGACGGTGGGCGTGTAGATGATAGGCATCATCTCGTCCGGATTATCGGCGATCACGCGGTAGAACAGCGCCTCGTTGCGGTCGTGCAATGCCCTGAGATTGATGTACTTGTCCAGGTCATCATCGAGCGCACGGAATTGACGCAGCACCCGGGCGACCTGCGCGTCCTGGGTGTGTACGCGCGGAGGCAGCAACCCGCGCAGCCCCAAAGCGTCGCGCTCTTCGTCGGTAAATGCAGTGCTCTTGTTGAGAGTCGGGTCACGCAGCAGGGTCATGCCGGTCGGCATGCGCTTTGATGCCGATGATGACCGCTTGGCTGGCGCCTTGGTGACTTTCTTCGTGGATTTCTTGCTTGCTTGCTTGCCTGCTTGCTTGGTTGATCTGCTGGTTGATCCTTTTTTGGATCGCTTGGTTGCCATGGTATATATTCCCCTTCCTGCTCTTCTGCGCTACGCGCTTGATTGTTCGGTGCCGTCCTGGTTCTTGCACCGAATTTTGCATTTTACCCCTAAACGCCCGCATCAGTCGCCCCCCGCAGCCTGGACGCCGCGCGTTCCGCCAATTGGCGATCGTCAATATTGGATCAAGGCGCTTGCCGGTTCACGCGGTCGCCGGCTCGCGATTTGGAAAAACGGGGAGGGGATTATCGAGTGCGCTGGGCGCCGCGGCGCACCGAGGAATCGCCTCGACTACGACCCCAGAGTGACGCCCCGGATCTCCGTGATCGGCAGTGTGGCGATTTCACGCAACTTCTCGTTTCGCTCCGCGCCCAGGTCGATCAAACTTCCAAGTTGGGCATAGGAGGATGCGACAAAATGCTCGCGATCGTCCTGACCCTTGCGCATGATTCCGAACTGAAGGGCTGCGCGCTCGTCAGCAGTGAGCTTGCCGACGAGGTTCTTGGTTGCCCATATCGCGCCAAAACGCGCGAAATCGCTCAGGCGCGCCGCGTGATTGATGGTATCGCCCAGCACCGCGAATTCGACGCTGGTCGCCGATTGGAATGTTCCCAGCCATTCTTGCCCTTCGTGGAGCCCGGTGTTGAGAAAGAGCTCATTTAGCCAGTTCTTGCGCAGCTGCCAATCCTTGCTTATCCGCTTCATTGCCAGCTTGATCTCGTGGGCGCAGGCCAGGGCATTGAAAATATAGTGGCTATCGGGCTGCGGGAAGAAGTAATAGACCATCCCGTCACCGACATGCTTGCCGTTGGTGCCGTAATACTTGCGGAAGATCGGTCCCATGGTCAGCCAGATCTCGTTGATCAACTCGAAATATTCTTCCGGAGGGAGTTCGGAGCAAATCTTCACTGAATTCTGAAGGTCGGCGACCAGTACGGCGAGTTGCGTCATTACCGGCAGACGCCGCCGCAACAGGTTGCGGATCACCATATCGCGACGGGAAAGGAACTCGAGCAGGGTCTCCGATGCCGATCCCCCGCTGGCGTACACGATCAGAATGCCTTCGCGGAAAAACGTCGCGTACACGCGCCAGTTCTCGGCACCCTCGCGGCCCTCGCGCAACTCGAGCGGAACCTCTACGATCGCCTTTTCCCCGAATTTTTCTGCGTCGGCGTAGAGCGAGTCGATCAGGGCGGCGCTCTCGCGACCCAGGTCCTTGCACAAGCCCAGCAGGCTCGATTTGGACAGGCGCGACTTGGCCAACGAGACATGCAAGCGAAGAAGGTCGGTGCGGTATTCGGCCGGCCGTCCGACCGCTCCCTGAAGCAACAGGGCGAACACGTTGCGCGCCTCGGTTCGCGCCGGGAGGGTATCAAACCGGCCCAGGAACCTCGCGCATGCCGCCTCGTTGTACCAACTTACCTCGAAGTTGTAGTTGACCATGTAGGCCGGGTGGGGGATCTCGTCGATCGTCAGGTGGAGCGTCCGGCGCTCGGACGCGCGTTCGCCGGTCCCCACGACCGAGAGCTCGGACGTCACGGCGGCGAGCCTGAGACTGCCCTCATCTTCGGCGTGCCCCCCGTCGCCGTCGCTAAAGCGTGTAACGATTTCACCCATCGTCAATCCCTCCACTTTCAGCCGGTGGACATGTTCGATTCTGTCCAAGCACCAATCCGGAAAGTAACCCAGCAACTTGGCGCGTCCAGCGTCGCTGTCTGACTGTCTAATCAATGGCTTAGACAGTAGTCCAAGTTTAATGTAATTATTTAATGTAGCCCTTGAAAGGCCTGTTTTAATTAGTAATTCTTTGCTAGATATCATCGATGCTAGCGGTCATTATTAGACAGACTTCTAAATAAACCCGTATAAGTGTTAGACAACAGTGCATTTTTGTCAAGTTCTATTTGGACAGCATGAGCGCGCCTTGGGTGGGAACCCTGGGCACACCGACCGCCGTGTGGGCAGCCGCGAAAGCTTCCTGCTCCTGCGGAAAGCCGGGGATTGAAGCTGGAGCGCACTGGGGCTCCCGCCCTGAGTACCGCCTCACGGGGCCCTAGGCAGCCGCAGTGCCGGCTACCGACTAAGGGTTCACCGGGGCGTGGAACTAGGCGGGAACGGAAGGCCTGGACGACGCGCTGCAGCCGCTGATCCGGTCACCGAGGCCAAGAATCCCGCTGCACGCTCGAGCAACGCACGCAGGGGCCCCGGCAGGCCTTGCCAGTCGATGGCGTCCAGCGAATTCTTGACCACCAATCCGAGTTCGGTGTCGCCCTCGATGCGGAGCCGGCGATTGAAGAAGAGCGTGTCCGGATCTTCGATCCGGCGGGCCATAAGATAAAAATCGTAGGCGCTCGCGCGAAATGTCACTTCGGCGGTCGTGGAGCTTGCCAGGGGAGCGAATCCGCGCGGCCCGAGCTGGACACGCACATCGATACCCGCGTCATCCACCTGTATGCCGATGACGCGACCCCGCAGGACTTGTTCCGCCTCCGGCGCGAGCAGCGGGCGCAGAATCAGATTCAGTCCGAGGGCCAGGCCCAAAGAGCACGGAAACTGCGGAAGCCGGGAAACCAGCGCCGAGATCGGGGAGGGTAGTCGCAGGACCGGCATTGCGCGGCCCGCGGGTTCAGACGGTAACATGATCTATTCCTGCCTTTCCGTACCAGTAGCCGTCCACCGGCGCCGCCGGTCTGACGGAGTCAAGAAGCGAGTGTAACCCGCGCGCGTCGGTATTGCCTTCGATACCCTGGCGAAATGCCTCAATGACCTGATTCATTCCCGAGGAGTGCGGCGACAGGCGAACAAGATCGACGCCGAGCGAACGCATCTCCGGCAGCGCAGCCGAAAGGTCGTAGATTTGAGCGGACTGCGTCTGTATGCCGTTAAGCGCAAGAAACGGCTTCCCCTCTCGCGTCGTCAGAGGCATCCCGTCGGGAGCTTCGATGCAGCGATACTGGCAGTCGTCTTTGGGAAGGTTGAAGTGTCGCGCCGTGAAGCAGCGCGCCGAGAACGAAAGCGGAATTCGCCCATAAACGAACACCTCCGTTTGCACTCCGGCAGGGCGATCCGCTTGAAGCAGAGCCAGTGCTTCGCGCCCCATCTCGAGGGGCATCACCCAGCGGCATGCGCCCAGTTCAGCCAGCCACGCAAGCGTTTCCGCGTTGTAGACGTTCAAATGCGGCCCGGCTACGAAGCGGGTCTTGCCGGCGAGAAGTCGCACCGCGCCCATCTCATTCGCTTCGACGAGGAACTCCCCGTTTTCGACAAATCGGCGCATTACCCGCAGGTCCGAATCCGACTCAATAAGCGTCTGCGAGGAAAGCACCACTTCGACGCCGGTTTGCGCCAGCTCGCGTGCCAATGAAATCCAATCGGAGAGACGCAGCTCATGGCGTCGCCCGCAGACCACCTCACCGAGGTATATCGTGGCGAGCGACGAGTGTGGCAGGTGGGCGTAAAACTCAAGCAAGGCCTCGCGCTTCCAGTAGTAGAGGACGGGACCCAGCGCAAGCCTCGGCTTGCCGTTCTGTTGGGAGCGGTTCATTTCCATTTCCGGTTGTAGGCGCCCAGCGTGTGCTGCGTGCCCTCGGCGATCTTGGCGAGGCCGGCTTTCCACTGCGGTTTGACCGAGAAACGGCCCGCTTTGCATTCATCGATCGCATCGCGCCAGACGCGCGTGACTTCAGCGACATACGCCGGACTGCGTTGCCGACCTTCGATCTTGATCGCGGCGACGCCCATCGCGGCGAGCTGTGGGAGCAGCTCCAGCGCGTTCAAGCTGGAGGGCTCCTCGATCGCATAGTAGGTTTCATCGGCAACGGTGTAGCGGCCCTTGCAGATGGTCGGATAGCCCGCGTGCTCGCCGGCTTCGAACTGGTCAATGAGCACCCCGTCCAGGCGCACGTTCATTTTGTCGCCTGCGGGTTCCCAGCGCACCGATTTCGCCGGCGAGCATACGCCGCCGGTATTCGGCGATTTTCCGGTGGCATAGGAAGACAGCACGCAACGGCCTTCGACCATCACGCAAAGGCTGCCGAAGCCGAACACCTCGATTTCGACCTCGGTGTTCTTTATCACCTGCTCGACCTGCGCCAGCGAGAGCACGCGCGGCAACACGGCGCGGTTCACACCGAACTGCTCGTGATACAGGTTGATCGCCTCGAAATTGGTCGCCGAGGCCTGAACCGAAAGATGCAATGGGAGCGTGGGATGCCGCCGCGAGGCATAGCGCATCAGCCCGGGGTCGGCGAGGATGACCGCATCGACTCCGATATCGGCGGCGGCGTCGATCGCACGGTGCCAACGCTCCCATGAGTCCGCTTGAGGGAAGGTGTTTATCGCGAGTATGGTTCTCGCACCGGCATCGTGCGCGTAGCGAATGCCTTCCCGGGCGCTTCGCTCGTCGAAGTTCAGACCGGCGAAATTGCGCGCGTTGGTGTTGTCGCGCAGACCGAAGTACACCCAGTCGGCGCCATTGTCGACAGCTGCCCTGAGGGCCGGCAGTGCGCCGGCGGGGCAGACGAGTTCAAGAACGGTGTTCATGACGCGGAGCCAATCCCTTTCGCGCGGAGGGTGCTGCGGCAATGATGATTTCCCTTCAAAACAGGCGTCCCCCGCTGATTTTCAACGAGCCGGCATGCTGTTCGATGCGGCTGCCAGAAACTTTGATTGAAATCAAAGAGCCTGACAAAGCGGCTGTGAAACCCTTTCCAGGCGAAATTTGGCGTCGCATGAATTAGCTACGAAACGGTTTTTGTGGATCTCGCACGCAAGACCGAATGAGACACGGACACGGCGCGAGAGGCGTGATTATACGCGTCTCGGCGGCCGAACTCACTGCGGCAGGTACCGCGTTGCAGGCCGTTCAGCCGCGCCGGACGTGAACGGGCGATGTACGTTCGCTGGCCGATTTGTGGTTCATCAGGGGCGAAGGCCAAGGGCGCCGATCATGCGGGTACAATACTGCGGGCTGATAGCTTGGTGGGGATACACAAAATTGGATAGGAGAACTGCATGAAGGTCAATATCGTTGCGTTGTCGATTGCCGGTGCCATGGCATTTGCCGGTGGAGCCGCCACCGCCGCGAGCCTCAGCGACAAGAGCGCGCTGGAGCTAATGAAAAAGGCCGGCTGCTCGGCCTGCCACAGCGTCGACAAGAAGGGTGTTGGCCCCGCCTACAAGGACGTGGCCAAGAAGCACAAAGGCGATAAGGGCGCCGTCGTCATGCTCGAGAAAAAAGTGCGCAGCGGCGGAGCGGGAGCCTATGGTCCGATACCGATGCCGCCTACCGCAAAAGAAAAGATCAGCGACAAGGACCTTCACGAAATGATCGAGTGGGTATTGAGCCGATAGGGCTTTCGTCCAGGCGCCACAAGCCGCGGTGGGTGCGGCGGTCAGTCAGCCGACCGCGGTCTTGCGCGCTGCGCGCGCCAACCGGGGTTTCAGTACGGATAGAAAGCATCCGTACTGAAACCCCGGTTACGGATAACGGCACGGACGGCCTGGCATTTTCATATGAGATCGTCCATGGTGCACGGATGGCTTTTTCATCCGTGCACCATCGACGATCCGCGCGGACGGTTTTTCGTCCGCGCAACAACGCTGCAAGCAAAATTGCAAATATATTTGGTTAGGTTTTCCGTAAGGCGTGGGCGGAAAACAGGGTGCCCGAAAACAGCAGGACGGCGCCGGCTTGGTGTGCGGCGGCCAGAGGTATTGGAACCCGCAGCAATAGCGTGGCAATACCCAGCGCGAGTTGCAGCGCCAAGAGAGCGAGCAACACATGGCAGGCGAGGCGTGCACGCGGCGCCAGTTCAATCGCCATCGATTGCCACCAAAACCAGGGTACCAGCAAGGCAAGCAGCCAGGCCAATAGGCGGTGATCGAACTGCACCAAAGCCATGTTGTTGAAAAGGTTGAGGTACCAGGGTTCCAGCGACAGGATTTCGGGCGGCACCACGGCACCGTTCATGAGCGGGAAGGTATTGTAGGCATAGCCGGCGCGGATGCCGGCGACCAACCCCCCGCTGAGCGCGGCCAAAAAAACGAGCAGAACCAGTACGAGCGAGAAGCGGCCCAAGCGCGCGGGGGTGTGTTGCGACTTTGCGGCAGGGAAAAGCAGATCGAGCGCCAACCAGAACATCGGCGCATAGATCAGGAACGCAAGTCCCAGATGGGCGATCAAGCGGTAATGGCTGACGCGAGGGTTGTCGACCAGGCCGCTCTTGACCATGTACCAACCCATAGCTCCTTGGAGGGCGCCGAGGACAAAGATTCCCGCCAGTTTCAGCGCCAGGATTCCGCGCACCTTGCCGCGCACCAGGAAGACAAGGTAGGGCAGCAAGAAGGCGACCCCGACAACACGTCCAAGCAGGCGGTGGAAGTACTCCCACCAGAATATTCCCTTGAACTCCTCCAGCCCCATGTTGAAGTTCACTTGCCGATACTCAGGGGTCTGCTTGTACTTCGCGAACAGTTCCAGCCATTGCTCCTGATTCAATGGCGGAACGGCGCCGACCAGCGGCTGCCACTCGACGATGGAAAGGCCGGAATGCGTTAGTCGGGTCACACCGCCCACCACTATCAGCGCGAACAACAAGGCGCAGCAGATCAGGAGCCAAACGGCGATCGGCCGGCTTCCGTCGGCGGGTGAACCCGCGGCGTTCGACGGCGTTGCCGCAGTCAATTCACGTTCCGCTGTAGCGCCGTTGCTCATTTGCCCTCCGATATTCCGAAAACGGTCCGAAGTCGGCTGCCGAACTATGCAATTTCTCAGTTCTTCCGAATAATCGAAACCCATTTTCGCTTATGGCAGTTCCAAGCATTTGGCGGTTCCAATCTACCTTCGCGCGTTGGTTCAGGGCTCGAAAGTCCGCAGGCGTTGGACATTCGGAATCGATATGCGCCGGCCGCTGACCACGATCAAACCGGCTGCGGCAAGATCGTGGAGGATACGCGAGAAATGTTCCTGGGTGAGGTTCAGCCTGGAAGCAATGACGCCCTTGGTCGCCGGCAAGTTGATCTCGAGCGGGGCCTCGGAGTCTGCGTGCTCCGGCTCATCGCGAAGCAGGTAGCCTATCACCCGCTGCATGCCAGAGCGCATCGAATACCCCTCGATGTCGCCAATGAGGAAATGAAGCCGGCGTGAAAGTCCTGCAATCATGCGCCGGGCGAAGCGAGCGTCGCGCTCGATCCCCTCGAACACAGTCTGCTTCGGGATATAGAGCAGCAGCGTGTCGGCGAGCGTCTGTCCGGTGACAACGTGGGGCTTTTCCATGAACATGACCGCCTCGCCGAAACTCTGGCCGGCACCGAGCAGGTCCACCACTTTTTCGTCGCCTGTACTGGAGATGAAGGCCAGTTTGATCTGACCATAGACGATGACATAGAAGCCCTCGCACGCATCGCCACGCTGAAACAACAGCGCGCCGCGATCGACACGCAGCGCTTTGGTTTGCGCAGCGATGCGGTCGATCTCGCCTTCGGCAAGCTCGCGGAACAGCGGGACATTGGAAAGAAAAGTCTGAATCCTGATCGGGGTCGAGGCCATTGCGTGTGTCGTTCCGGGCATGCAGTAGCGGGCAAATTCGGCTTGCGCGGACCCGTCACGGCTGGAGTTGGTCCCGGTCGCCCACTCTCGCCTGCATCTTGGAGGGAACCTGGCAGGAACCGATGCAAATCATACAATGGAAAGCTCGACTAGGCTGAACGAACCCTTCTCGCGGGTACGAAATATGACCGACATCATCGACTATGCCCACGGCATCAGCGCCATCGACGCCCAGTTTCAGCGGCCCAGACTGAACGCAATCCACCTGATCGTCGAAGGGAATCGGGCTGCCATTGTCGATACCGCCAGCAACCATTCAGTGCCCTTGGTGCTCGACGCGCTGCACGGCAAAGGCTTGGGCCCGGAGAATCTCGATTACATCATTTTGACCCACATTCACCTGGACCATGCCGGCGGCGCCGGCCTCTTGATGACCCATTGTCCAAACGCGAAGCTCACGGTGCATCCGCGCGGGGCGCGCCACATTGCCGATCCGACGAAGCTCATGGAGGGAACTATCGCAGTCTACGGCCAGGCGCTTGCCAAGCGCCTGTACGGCGAGATCGTCCCCGTGCCCAAGGATCGAATCATCGAAACCCGGCACGGCGCCGGGATATCGCTCAACGGCCGCGAATTGCGTTTTCTGGAAACCTCGGGCCACGCGCGTCACTGTGTGTGCATCCACGACTCGCGCTCGGAGCACATCTTTGCAGGCGATACCTTCGGCCTTTCCTACCGTGAACTGGACTGCGGGGAGCGCCAGTTCGTGTTCCCGACGACAAGCCCGGTACAGTTCGACCCGGACGCACTGCAGCTTTCCATTGAGGCGCTGCTTGATCTGCAGCCTTCGGCTATCTACGTAACGCACTACGGCCAGGTTCGGGACGTTGCGCGTCTTGGCTCCGACCTGAAGCGCCTGATCGAGGCGCACGTGCAGTTGGCCCGGCGGGAGCGCAACGCGGGGTCTTCTCGGCACGAGCGGCTCCGCGAGGGAGTCGCCCGGCTCGTGGTCGAGGAAGCCAATCGTTCTTGCTGGCGCCTGCGCGGGGACGATGCGCTGAAGGTTTTCGCCGGCGATATAGAGCTCAATGCTCAGGGATTGGGCGCCTGGCTTGACTCCCTACCGAGTCTGGCGTAAATGGGTGACAACCCATTTACGCCTCGAACCTTCCTTCTCCTTCCGGCAGAAGGATCAGAGGATGAGGGTAGGGGCGTCGGCCATATGCACGACGCTCAATAGGATAGGCCAGGCCCCGGTCATTTCGCGGGAGGGGTTCGGGTCAAGGGGACAAAGCGCACCGGCAACGTGCGTCGTCGTGTGGTGGTACCGTCCGCGGTTTTTTCGATCACCATCAGGCGCTGCACCCCGGATTGTTCGCCGACCGGAATTACCAGTTTGCCTCCCGGCTTTAGCTGTTCGATGAGCGGTTGCGGTATAAACGGAGCCGCGGCGGTAACGACAATCGAATCGAAAGGCGCTTTTTCCGGCCAGCCGTTGTAGCCATCGCCGATCCGAGTGGCGATGTTGCCGTACCCGAGCGATCGCAGGGTGTCTGCGGCCCGCCGTCCCAGGGGTTCGACGATTTCGATCGTGTACACCATCCCGACCAATTCCGCCAGCACCGCAGCTTGGTAGCCGGAGCCGGTACCGATTTCGAGAACCGACTGGCCTGGTTTCGGCTCGACCAGGTCGGTCATGAGCGCGACGATATACGGCTGTGATATGGTCTGGCCTTGACCGATCGGAAGAGGGCGGTTCTGGTAGGCGTTGGGTCCCTGCTCCGGGGACACAAAACGGTGGCGCGGCACGTTGGCGATCGCAGCCATTACCCTTTGGGCAAATACCGGCCGTCCGGTGTCGGCGGCGGTCATCCGCGCCATTGCGGCGATTTCCCTGGCCATCTGGGCGCGCTCCCGCTCGTAGCGATCCTGTGCGGGAGAGGCGTCGGCCCCCGCAAGGGCAAGCGCCAAGGCAAGTGGCACGGCGGCGAAAAACATTGAAGTCAAGCTAGTTCGTGATGACCACGCGCGCGAGCAGTTCCGGGTCCGCCAGGAGTGCACTGCTTTCCCCGGAATGGACGATGCGCCCGCGACTGAGCACGATCACGCGTTCGGTCATTTCCAGCGCGTGCCTAGCCGATTGCTCGACGAGCATCACCGTAAGCGATTCTTCCCGTATCAACCGGTCGATTACCTTGATCAGAGCATCGACGATGATAGGGGCCAACCCCTCGAGGGGCTCGTCCATGAGGAGCAACGCGGGGTTTCCCATGAGGGCGCGGCCGATCGCCAGCATCTGTTGTTCGCCGCCCGAGATCTGATTGCCCATGTGCGCGCGTCGCTGGGCAAGCGATGGAAACAGATCATAGACTCGCTGCAGTGTCCAAGGACCCGAGCGCTCGGCGACCGTCAGGTTCTCCTCTACCGTGAGCGACGGAAATATGAACCGTCCTTGAGGGACGTAGCCGAATCCCAGCCGTGTGCGTTCATAGACGGGGATCCGGGATACCGACTTGCCCTGGTACTCGAGCGTGCCGCCGTGCAGCGTCGTGTGTCCCATGATGGTCGCGAGCAAGGTTGTTTTGCCCACGCCGTTGCGGCCAAGCACGGCGAGCGAACCGCGCTCGGGCAGCGCGAGGTCGATATCCTCGAGCACCACCGTCGCGCCATAACCGGCACGCACGCCTCCGAGGCGCAACAGATCAGGCATCGCGCTCACCGAGATAGACCTCGCGTACGCGGTGATTCGCGGCAATCTCCGCCGGCGTGCCCTCCACCAGTATCGTGCCTTGCCAAAGCACCGTAATGCGTTGCGCGAACCGGAACACCAAGTCCATGTCATGCTCGATGATAAGGATCGCGATTTCACTCGGCAACGCGGCGAGCACTTCCAGAATTCTATGGGACTCGAGCGAGGGTACTCCAGCCGCAGGTTCGTCGAGCAGCAGCACCTTGGGTTTGAGGCCGAGGGCTACCGCGATTTCGACCAGGCGTTGCTTGCCGTAGGGAAGCCGCGTGACATGGACCGGAGCGTCGTCGGCCAGTCCGAGCGTCTGAAGCAAGGCCATGCTCTCGTCGACTACGGCGCGATAGCGGTTCGCCGGGCGAAACATGCTCCAGGCCACGCCTTCACGCTCCGCAACCGCCAGGGCAACGTTGTCGATTACGGGAAGGTTGAGGAACAGCGTATTGATCTGGAACGTGCGCCCTAGGCCACGCTTTACTCGCGCCGCCTGGCTCAGGGGGGTGATGTCCTCGCCGCCGAGCAGCATCTGTCCGCTCGAGGGCCGCAATCGGCCGGTAAGCATGTTGATGAAAGTGGTTTTGCCGGCGCCGTTAGGGCCGATCAGGGCATGCCGCGCGCCGCGCTCCAGGCGAAAATCGATTTCGTCTGCGACCGTGAGCGCGCCGAAATTCTTGCACAATCGCCGTGACTCCAGGGCGGCGATCATGCGGATTTCCTCCGCCATTTAGCGATGCCGGCGTCCACAATTCCGAGAATGCCGCCGCGAACGAACAGGACGACCAGCACCAGTATCAAGCCGATGCCGAAGTACCAATATTCCGGGAACTGCTTCGCCAAGTAATCCTGTGCGACGAGGTAGACCAGGGGCCCGACGAAGGCGCCGTAAATACGTCCGATCCCGCCCAATATCAGCATCACCAGCAACTCGCCCGAAAGCTCGAAGCCGAGTACCTTGAGCCCGACGAACTGCGTCGTCTGCGTAAGGAGCGCGCCGGCCAGACCGGCCAGCGCGGAGGAAATCGTGTACGAAATGACCAACCGCATGTAGACCGGCGCGCCGACGGAGTTCATGCGCTGGTTGTTCTCCCGTACCCCGGTAAGCGAGGCGCCGAAGGGCGAGTAGACGAGCCTCCGGACCAGCCACCAGCACGCAAACAGAACTGCAAGGCAGTAGAGATAGGCGGTCTTGCCAAACATGTCGAACTTGAAGAGCCCGAGAATTGGCTGCATCGTGAATCCGCCTAGCCCATCGGCACCGCCCGTCCAACCCGTTGCTTTATTGGCAATCTCCAAGCAAAGCGAGGTGATGGCGAGCGTGAGCATCAGGAGCGCCAACCCGCGCGTGCGAAGAATGACGATCCCGGTGAGAAATCCCAACAGCCCTGCGCCAAGGGTCGCTATCGCAAGACCCAGGAGCGGTTCTGCCGTAAGCCGCGCCGCAAGGATCGCTGCTAGGTAGGCGCCCATGCCGAAATAGGCGCTGTGACCCAAAGTGATGATGCCGGAATAGCCCACCACCAGGTCAAGTGAGAGCGCGAAAAGAATCATCGTCAGCACATAGCTGCCCAAGGGCAGGTAGGAGGGGGCGAAGACGTAGCAAAGCAGGGCTAGCAACCACGGCAGCCACTCGACCAGGCGGATGCGGGAATCGGCGACATAGCCGCCGGCGTGACTCACGGCGCTTCCTCCTTGGTATACATGCCTATGCCGCTCTCCCATGAAGTCCGGCGGGGCGCCATAACAGCACGCCTATGGTGACGACAAAAATAAAGAAAGCGCCGAATTCCGGCACCCAGTATTTGCATGCGGTATCGGCGACGCCGATCAGCAACGCCGCCACGAACGGCCCGCGCAGGCTACCCAGGCCACCGACCGCGACCACGATCAGGAAATACACCAGATGCTCGAAAGGATAGGTCGGCTGAATGGCGATAATATCGGCGCCGAGTGCACCGCCCAGTGCCGCCAGCCCGCTGCCGAGCGCAAAGGTGAGCGTGAACAACCGCGTGGTATTGACGCCGACCGACTGAGCCATGGCCCGGTTATCCACCGCGGCGCGCACCATGGCGCCCCAGCGCGTTCGCTCGACCCCGAACCACAGCAGAGCCGCGATCGTAATGCTGAATAGGATCAGGAATACGCGGTAGGTTGGAAAATCACGGTCCAGGAAGCGCAGTTGCCCCTTCATGTACTCGGGAAGATGGACCGGCAGCGGCATGGCGCCGTAAAAGAGACGCGCGATCGCCACCGACATGAAGATCAGACCGATGGTGAACAACACTTGGTCGAGCTCGCCGGCCGTGTATAGGCGCGCGTACAGCAATCTCTCGAGCAGCATGCTGCCGAGCGCCACGGCGACAAAAGCGCAGGCAACCGCCAGCGGGAAAGGCATGCCAAGCCGGCCCATGGCCGAGAGCATGACGTAGCCGCCAGCCATGGCGAACACACCGTGCGCAAGGTTGGCAAAACCCATCAATCCCATCGTGACCGACAGTCCCACTGAGATCACGTACAGGATCATGCCGTATGCCAGCCCGTGAAACGCGACACTCACGACTGAGGACAGAAAGGCCTGCATGAGTCGGATTCTGGGTTCCGGACAATAAGAGCCCCCACGGCACAAATGCGGCGCGGGGGCTCCTTTAGGTCACTTTTCGCTACAGCGTCACTTCTTCTTGTTGAATTGTTTCCACGGGTCCTTGATCAGCGTGCCGACCGTCTCGATCTCGACATTGGCCAGCTGCCCGCCGACTTTGCGAACCTCCCGAAGGTACTCGTTTTGCATGACATCCCGAGTTTCGGGATCGATCACGATCTGACCTCGAGGACTGTTCACGTTCTTGTATTTCTTGATCAGCTCCATCGTTTTGTCCGGATCGATTTTCCCTTTCTGCTCGCGGATCATCTGAAAGATGAGGTCCATGGCATCCCATGCGCCGACGGACATGAATCCCGGGTTCAGTTTCTCGCCGTACTCCTTCTTGTAGGCGGCGACAAAAGCCTTGTTGGCCGGGCGGTTCGCTGAAGCCGAGTAATGATGCACCGTGAGGACGCCCAGGGCCGCGTCGCCCATGGTCTGCAGTTCCTCGTCGGTCGTGATGTCCCCGGGTCCGATGTACTTGATCCCGCTCTTGTTCAAGCCCAGGTCGGAATACGCTTTCATCTGCGCGGTCGCCTGTTTGCCTGCCGGGTTGAATGCGAACACCACGTCCGGCTTGGCATCTTTGACCCGCTGCATGTAGGGGATGAAGTCAGTCGCGGTCATAGGGACTCGCGCACTGCCGATGACTTGACCGCCGCCTTCCTTGAATCCTTTGACGAAGCCTTCTTCGGCCTCGTGACCGGGGGCGTAGTCGCTCACGACGGTGTAGGCGCGCTTGAATTTCTTGGCGGCCCACTGACCCAAGGGGTAAGAGGCCTGCCACAGCGTGAACGAGACCCGGGCGACGTAGGGCGAGGCAAGCGTGGCCGACACGCCGGCCGCATTCGCAATGATGAACGGCACTTTGGCTTCGGCCGTAAGCGGCGCAATCGACATGGCGTTCGGCGTCCACACGACGCCGGTCAGAAACTGCACCTTGTCGCGCACGATCAGCTCCTGTGCCAGACGTTTTGCGGCGTCGGGGTTCGCCCCGGTGTCGTCGCGGAAGATCGGTTCCACCTTGACCCCGGGCGGCAGCTTGTCGGCATTGAGCTTCAGGTACAGTTTATAGCCCTTGTCGAGCTGGTCACCTTGGGCGGCACCGGGCCCGGAATAGGTGGTGATAACGCCGATCTTGATCGTCTGGGCCGACGCGTTCGCAGCGACGGCGGCCGACGCAATCGCCGCTGCCAGCACTGCCGCTTTTCCGATGTTCATGGTTCCTCCTCAATGGACAGGTTTTCGATGCAGCGATTCATTCTATACATAGTTGCCCTGGCGTGTGTTGCCCGTTGCGCCTCCGGCGGTGTTAGATCGGGGCTCGGGGCACGCCGTTTGGCCTCGGGCTCGGGCCGCCGCGGCGCGGATATATCGGCGCAGCCGAAGTCGCCAAGGCGACCCGTGACGGTTACACCGTGCTCATGGGCACACCCGGTACGCAGTCGATCAACCAGTTTCTGTACTCGAAAATGCGCTACAGCACGGAGAAGAGAATCGAGTAAGAAACTGTCGTTCCCCGCAGATTCTGGAAGGGCAGGCGGCTCAGATCGGATGCCGCCGATATCCAGTACCCGGGCGACGGCAAGTCGTTTCGTCTCGAAGTCCCTGCCCTGAGGCGTCTTCAGTCCTTCGGTCGCTTGTCTATGACGCGTTTTGCCTTGCCGATCGAACGCTCAACGGCGCCGATGTCGACCACGCGTATGTGCGTCGTGACGCCGATGAACGATTTGATGTCGTGCTGGAGCTTCTTGGCGGCAGCTTCCCGGTCAACGCTCCCCAGCGCATGCGCTTCGGGTTTGATTTCGACGACCACATCAAGACGGTCCAATTGCTGCTCGCGCGACACTTCCAGAACGTAGTGCGGCGCGAGCGCGGGCTGCTTGAGAATCATCTCCTCGATCTGCGTCGGGAAAACGTTGACGCCGCGAATGATCAGCATATCGTCGGAGCGCCCTGTGATCTTCTCCATTCGGCGCATGGTGCGCGCGGTCCCGGGCAGCAAGCGCGTCAGGTCGCGCGTGCGGTAGCGAATCATCGGCAGCGCTTCCTTGGCAAGAGAGGTCAACACCAACTCGCCTTTTTGGCCCTCGGGCAGCACCTCGCCGCTCACGGGGTCGATCACTTCGGGGTAGAAGTAGTCCTCCCAGACCGTCAGCCCGTCTTTGGTCTCGATGCATTCCTGCGCCACCCCCGGTCCCATGATCTCGGACAACCCGTAAATGTCGATGGCCTGCAGCGATACGCGCGCCTCGATTTCCTTGCGCATCGAATCCGTCCAGGGCTCGGCCCCGAATATGCCGAGGCGCAGCGACGTCTTCTTGGGATCCAGCCCCTGGCGCTCGAACTCGTCGGCGATCGCGAGCATGTAGGAAGGCGTGACCATGATGATTTCGGGCTTGAAATCGGCGATGAGCTGCACCTGCCGCTCCGTTTGGCCGCCGCCGAAGGGGATCACCGCCAGTCCGAGGGTCTCCGCGCCGTAGTGGGCGCCGAGACCCCCTGTAAACAGGCCGTAGCCGTAGGACACGTGCACCTTGTCGCCCGGACGCGCGCCGGCGGCGCGGATCGAGCGCGCCATCAAGTGCGACCACATCTCGATATCCTTTCTTGTATAGCCGACCACCGTCGCTTTGCCGGTGGTGCCGCTGGAGGCGTGGATGCGCACGATCCTGTCCATCGGCACGGCGAACATCCCGAACGGGTACGTATCGCGAAGGTCCTTTTTGCTGGTGAACGGAAAGCGCGCCAGGTCCTTCAGGTCCTTCAGATCCTCGGGGCCGACGCCGGCCTCATCGAATTTCCTGCGGTATTGCGGAACATGGTCGTAGGCGTGTTTGAGTTGCGATTTCATGCGTTCGAGCTGCAGGGATCGCAGCTCGGCGATGCTCGCTTTTTCGATCGGTTCCAGTGCAAACGCTGCCATGAGTCCTCCATCTCGCCGGCCGCTTATGAGCGCGGCCAGTGTAGCACCGTTCCATCCGACGCTGAAATCCCGGCGAACCCGATTTACGGAAGGCGCAAGAATGAGTAACATATTATGCGAATTGGGGCGCAGCTCATGTTCCCGGAAGCCTGGGGGGGCGATCATGTTCCTGGAAGCCAGATTCGAGAGACTGGTCGAACGACTCGGCAAGAAAGCCCCCATTCCGCTTCGGCTGAAGCTATGGACGGGGCGCAGTTACGATCTCGCGCCGGACCCGCCCGTTACCGTGACCATCCCGCGCGCGTCCGCGCTGCGCTATTTCCTGTCTCCAAGTCTCAACGCGCTGGGCGAGGCCTACGTCGAGGGCCGCATCGAGGTCGAGGGGCGGGTGCACGACGTGTTCCGCGCGGCCGAATGCCTGGCGCGCAGCGCCGCTTCGGCAGGCAGGCGGGGACTGAAGCGTTTTGTGCGCCACGGCAGGAAACTCGACCGCAAAGCGATCGAGTACCACTACGACGTCTCCAACGACTTTTACCGGCTGGTCCTTGACCGCAACATGGTCTACTCGTGCGGCTACTACCGCAGCGAGGACGATTCGCTCCAGGCGGCGCAGGAACAGAAGCTCGATCACATTCTCGACAAGCTCATGCTCAAGCCCGGGGAGCGGCTGCTCGACATCGGCTGCGGCTGGGGCGCGCTGATGCTCCGCGCGGTCAGGAAGTATGGCGCCCTCGCCACCGGCATCACGCTATCGAGGAACCAATACGATCTCGCCAAGCGACGCATCGGCGAAGAGGGCCTGGAGGGCCGCTGCGAGGTGCGCCTGCAGGACTATCGCGATGTTCCGGAGC
>JACQTO010000071.1 GCA_016210745.1 Betaproteobacteria bacterium | reverse complement strand
TCGCTCAATCTGGGAAGCGACGATGGCCTGAAGCTCTCGCAGGTTGCTGACGACGCTATTTGCGCTGTCGAGGGCACCGCGAATCGCCTCCGGCCCCTGAATGCGCTCGAGTTCGCTCACCATAGTTCGCGTCGCAGACGTTGCCTGGCGGATGTCGTCCGCTATACCCTTTAGCTTCTCGGCTAGGACAGGGAGATCTCCAAAGCCCTGCCCTATTACAGGCATCGTGTCCGTGGCCAGACGGCTCAACGCAGCAAGCTGATCCTGCATCTGCTTCAGTTGTGCCGCGGTCTGCTCGAGGCCGGCCCCAAGGCTTAGGGTTTGCACACGTTCCTGCAGCGCCGCGACGCTCCCGGCGAGCGCCTGCATCGAATCGCGAGCGACGTCGGCCGCCTTCGCCACGGCGTCGGTCGACTTCGCCACGGCCGCGGTCCCTGCAGCCGACGCGGTGATCGACTGCTCGATTGCTTCGACCCCTGGTCGCACCAACTCCACGGTGCGATTCAACGACTTCAAGGCCGCAGCGGTTTTTTCCAGGGGCGCGGCCAGGCCCCGCACCTTGGCTGCCAGATCCCGCCCAGCCTGAGCCTGTTCTTTTGTACTCTGTGCAAAGTCACTGACCGCGCCCCGAAGCTCTTCGATGGCAGGCTGGAACGCCCGGGTCAGCGTGTCGGCGGGAATGTCCAGGTGTCTTAGTCTCTCTTCGATCGCTGTAGCGGCAGTCACGACTTTCATCGTCATTTCGTCCGCGGTCGCAGCGGCCTTTTCTGCAAGGACCCTAGTGGTCTCGGCCAGGCCCGAAATAGCTACGTCCTGCGCCTGCCGAAGCGCCTCATTCCCCGCGGCGATTTGCGCGCGCGAGTCAATGATCTCCTGCAACAGATCCTGCTCCGCCCGCTCCCGCGCCTCCTCGAAGGGTGCGGCCTGCTGAAGCACAAGGATTCGCAGGAAGAGACCCAGAATCGTCGTGACCAGCGCTATGCCGAACCCCTGTACGACGACGGTCTGATCGACTTGTTTCGATGCTGCAAAAAGAAGCAAAGTCCCGGATAGGCTGACCAGGAAGTAAAGGAACCCCAGAAAATAGATGTTGTCGGCGACCTGCGCCCGCGTGCTGTCGAAGAACTCGCCCCGGACATTTACCGCCCAGTACGTGAGCATGCAGGCAACGGGGATCGCGATCCCAGCTAGCAGAAACGACAGGCCGGAGAACTGGAGGTACCTGCTGATTGCAATCGCAATCGCCCCTGGAATCAGCGCCAACAAAAAGACGGAGCGCTGACTGATCTCGCGGGCGTCGATACCCAGTTCCCCCGGCGGAACCCGCGCCTGATTGTTGTCGGTCATTTCCAACCCTCGCCTCTGATCTTTTCGATCACGATCGAATTGGCCCGGAGAGCCGAAAAATACTGCTGCCAGAAATCCTCGAGATTTGGAGGCTGCTGGCCCGCGCCTCGGGACCGGGTGACGTACAAAATATGGACGGCCGTAGTGCTCAGATCGACAGCAACTTCCCTGAAAGCGTCCGAGCGGCCGAATTCCTTGAAGTTGGGCACCACCTTGTAATGCGAGTAGCGCGCGGAGTGCTGCATCAGGTCGGATACCAGCACGAGGCGGGCTTTGGGACTGCGCTTCAGGTCACGCACTGCAACGGCTTGAACAAGCTCCATGATCGGCGAGTCTGTTTGTGAAGTGCTTGTCGTCGGCAGCATCGCTTTCACTGTCGTGACTAGCGGAGTCAAGAACTTGTCGTTGAACAACTTTTCGTCGAATTCGGTATCAGTGTTCAGCCTCTCGAGCGCGCTGCCCTGCTTTGGCCCTAGCGGGTTGCACCGGACCGTTCCGTTCAAAACAATATCGCTGCGCGCATCAAGCCCATAGATCACGAACCGCTCACGTGGCATCGCCTTTCGGAAAATGTCCGTGAGATGCGCAAGCGCATCCTCCTGCTGAACCTCCGTGATCGGGTCCGTGCGGTCTATAACCACGGCGGTCGTGCGCGCCGCATTGTGCATTGCATCCCGCGGACAAAGCGTCCTCGGATCAAGAGGCACCTCGTCCGGCGCCAATACCATGTACCCGATCAGCGCGGCCAGCAACACGGCACCCACCGTGTAGAGCGCGAGGGTTTTCACGCTGGTTTGCTCACCAGCCATTGGGCCTCTCGGTCGGACCAATATCCACATCGCGAAGTGCCGTGGCTCGCCTTGCCTGTAGCTCCGTCTCTGCCGACGTCACCTCGGTGGTTATTCGGTCCGAATAGGTGCGAAAGTCCTCTCGCCAGCGCGTCTTGGCCTGCAAATCCGCCGGGAAAGGTGGCACCGGCAAGGGTTCGGCTGAACGATTGAAGTAGTCAGGAGTTGGCGCGCCCTGGCGCTGCACGCGATTTTCGGCGCGGTACAAGGCTATCGCAGCGTCGTAACTTTCAACGTAGTCGCGGGCCTGGTTTCCGTATACGGTCTCAAGCCGCGCGAGCGTGCCAAGAACAACATCGTAGGTCGTAAACAGACTGCCATAGGACTTAGCAGCCGCCCGTAATTCATCGGAAATCCGGCTAAAAGCACCCTCGATTAAGCTGATACATTCCTGACGCAGACGCTCAAGGGCGGCTTGTGCGCGCAGCAGGGCGCGGTGGCGCCTCTCGAACCCTGGGATCGGGTCGCTCATCGCGTACCCGTCTAGCAGCGCAAACCCCACTACCACGCACCCTAGCGCGAATAAGCCCCAGGATTCGATACTCGTGATAGCTAGGGGATGCTCGACAAAGTGATCCCAAGCGTCGGGCAACACTTTCATTCTCAACTTGATCAGTTCATCAAAGCTGAAGGCATCCAGATTCTTGAGCGCGATCGCCCGGTCACGGTAATGGGCCCAGAAAAGATTCAGCGGAGCGTAGACAACAGCGACGCACGCCGCCAGCGCACCAAGCAGCTTGATGAAGATATCTTTCGAATTCAGGTTGCGCAGACTGTTCCCGATGAGGACGGCAATTACGACGTTAATCAAGGCAATGATCAGCGCGATTCGTATGCCACCGGCGACTCCACGCCCGGTCGGATCTGCGCCCGCGAACACATAGGAATTGAACAGCGCCTCGAGGACGAGCAGCAGAAACGGGAACGCGAAGTGCCCGAACTTGCTCTCTGGATACTCCGCATCAGACACGGCGCCGTATTTCTTCTTGAAGCCGTGGTATGCCTGTTTCGCGTTGTCGCGACGAACCCGAAACTCCTGTAGCTGGGATCGATACCGGGTCAGCGCTGAGTCCGCCAGTTGCTGAAAGCGATCCGGGGCTGAGCGGACCTGCTTCGGAATGCTTTCGATTCCAAGCTGAGCAAATTGCCTGTCGTAGTGATCCGCGAGCGCCTGAACATCGGTGTGAAGGCTCCACAGCTTCTGGTGGAAGTGAACCCGGATGAGCTTGTGCATGAAATCCGGCTGGGTATCCATGATTGATGGCAACCCCGCAGCCCCCTGCTCCCTTGCGCGCTTGGAGATGTCGAGCTCGGCATCGACCTCCCAAATCTTTGTAGGAACAAACTCGATTGCCGAAGCCGGGCGCCTCCGACGCCGGGATGTGAAAACACCGATCAGCCAGCGCCAGTACCACTTCATGCGTCTTGAGTCCTCCCAACGGCCCCGGCAGCTTCGCCCTGAAGCGGGAACACTGGGGCTATTTTACGTGCCTGCGGGACGCGTTGGGAGCGAATTGCTGCTTTGGCTAAGAATTGCCTGAGTCTTGCTCGCGCAATCGCTATCGCCGTCTCCGCCGCGCTTGTCTCCACTCCCACGGGGGCACAGGGCTCTTGTCAACCCACAGTCCTGCGCGCCGCGTCTTGGCTTCGGTCTCCGCAGACTCGTAAGCCTTTCGCTCCCTCGATTCCTGCTCGTTCACGTACCGACGATACCACCAGGCAAACCCCTCTCTCACCTGATCCAGCCCCACATCGCGACCGTTAAGATAGACTCGGCACACCTGCCGGCGATACTGGTCTGCCTTGTAGCAGTCAAGCTGGACTTCTTTGCCGTGGATAACGCCGGAGAGGTTTTGGCGAGATCGACTGCCGAAGGGTTGCTTCCTTTCGGGAGCATCGATCCCTGCGAGCCGGACGCGCAATTGCTTCTTGTCTGGAGTGAGAACAGTTATCGTGTCTCCGTCGGCCACGTTCACGACCCTTGCCGTCATCTCCGCAGCGAGAGGTGCCGGGCAGGCGATAAAGGTGCAGAATATGATTACGGGCGCACGGAGCATCAGCACAGTATGCCCGAGATGATTCTTAAATTCTTGCTCGCTGTAAACTGTCTTGTTGCCCAGCGCCCTCGCGTCAGGATTGCTGCGACAGGGAGAACCAATGTGTCCATAGCCCCGTAATGGAATGGACGCCCACTTCCTATAACGGCATCTGAGTGCCAACCATGTGCCAGAACCGCGGATTCACCATCGACATTTCAGCTCCAAACGCTTGCAACGCTGCGGCGCTCGCGAAGTTCGAGGTGCTCGTGCGCGAGGGTGGCGAGGTTGATCCCAATACCATTCATGCCCTTATCGAGCGAGCGTTGTCGCTCGCCTTCGTCAAGTCACCCTCATCTCTCGTCGGTGTGGGTGCCATCAAGCGCCCCAACCCCTCCTATCGGAACAGGGTGTTTAGGAGCGCTAGTTCTGCGCTGAACGCGGGGCATTTCGAGTTCGAACTCGGCTGGGTCTACGTGCGCCCATCCGCTCAAGGCCATCGGCTCGCCAGCCGTCTTGTCCAGAAGCTGATGCCTACGCTAAAGGGAGCGGCCGTCTACGCCACGTCGCGAGTCAACAATGAACGCATGCACGCTTCACTCGTTCGTGGTGGGTTCCGTCAAGAGGGCCCTTCATACCCTTCGAAATTGAACGAGCCCGAAATTCAACTCTTCGTACGCACGTGACGCCCAGCCCTTCCTCCATAGAGCGGACGTCCTCAAGCAGGCTTCGCCAGTGGTGCCTGCCGGTTCTGGCGGGCCGTTGCCTTAGCGAGTAGGATTGTCGAAAAAGGGAGAACCAACGTATCCGTAGCCCCCTGTTACCGCAACGAGGGCGAGTGCAGTCGCACCGTGTCTTCACAAGGCGCATCGAGACGGACCTTCGCAAGCGGGCTTCGCCCGCCTGCTCGGCCGCTCATGGGCGACGTTGAGGCTGTAGAAAAAGTCCCTTTCGTATGTTCGAGGCATGACCATGCAAGAATCGACCTTCCAGAATCCGCTGTATTCGACGATCGCAGCCTCGGCAATGGTAAACGTATCCCTGAAAATGCCGCCAATTTGCAGGCGAGGACTTTTTCTACAGCCTCGTTAGGTGTCTTCATGGACATTCCCCCCGAGCATCAGGAAGTCTTGCTGGCGATGGGCGTCGCAGTGTTGATGCTGCAAGCCACGGAGAAAGTCATACGTCTCTGCATGACATTGGTTCTACAGAAGCAATCGCCTCTTACACTTGAGGCACTTCAAGAACAAGAGGAGACCGAAAGGAATAAGACCCTGGGCTACTTCCTAGCAGAACTGCGCAAGCGCGCAGATCTGGACGATGGTTTCGACGTGCTGCTGAAGGACTTCCTGAAAAATAGGAACGATTTTATCCACGACCTTTCAAGAGTCCCCGACTGGGAGCTTGGGTCTCCAGGGCGGACCGCGAAGGCCAAGCAGTTCGTACATCGACTCATCCAGCAATCGGAGGCGGTGCTTAAAGTCTTTTTCGGCCTGGTTAGCGCTTGGCAAGAGCAAGTTGGCATCCCCGAGTCCGCACTACCGCAGCATGCTTGGTTTGATGAGATAGAGGCGATCTACAAACCACTCGTGGACCAAGTGTTCCTTGCAAAGGATAGTAACCCGAGCGGATAGAAACAATGGGCCTCTTCGATACAGTACGCGCCTGGTGGTCTCCAAGATCGTCAGCTTCTGATGTTGATAAAAAGCTTCAACGCGTTCTTCGAGCATCAATGGAAATTGTGAGCGCGTTTGGAGTCATTCTCGAACGGGGCAGCGGCAGCAGCGTTCCGACGATTAAAAGGCCCGAATCAGAGTTGCCATATAGTAAGCAGGCGATAAGTCAGGCCATTACCATTTTGCAGCAGGCCATAAGACGCCCTGACTTGCGAACCATCCTCGTGCAGTCGCTGTCGCCGGCAGAAGCGCAGCACGTCTTGTCTTCTCAGTTTGAGCGAGGCCTAGAGGCTGGTCTTGTGTTTCTCGATACGTTTGCTCCGGCTGCAGAAGTTGAGGCAGAACGCAAGCAATGGGAGGACGCGTTGAAGGCGGTGGAGAAAATTGATCCCGCAGCGCGAGCGCGAATTGAGAGTATGTTGGCAGCAGCTCAGCATGTCTCAACCAAGCAAAAAGACACCTAAAAAGCCGCGCGCGGCTGATGCCGGACGTTGAGGCTGTAGAAAAAGACCCTTTCGTATGTTCGAGGCATGACCATGCAAGAATCGACCTTCCAGAATCCGCTGTATTCGACGATCGCAGCCTCGGCAATGGTAAACGTACCCCTGAAAATGCCGCCAATTTGCAGGCGAGGACTTTTTCTACAGCCTCGTTAGGCATCTCCACGTGCCGGCATGTCGTACAAGGTCCTACTGATCAAGATCTTGCCTGAATATTGGGTAGATGATTTCCTGGACGGCAATCTCTACCTAAACACAAACATGTACTTTGCGAACCTCGATGAGTCGAACAGAGTTCGGTTTGATCCATTTGACGGCATCGATCAGTCCCGTCAAGTCAAGGAGATCTCCATTGCAGCGCCCGGCGGAGACTGGACGCCAATCGGCGGGATCATCAATCCCGTTGTCTTTCGACGCAAAGAGTCCGAGAGACTCAACATACTGTGCATGTACGCACTGAGAGATCAGCCTGACAAACCATTTGATAAGAGAAACCTGGCATTTGGAGACGTCGCAGTGGTGATAGGCAACCCAATTGAATTTATTCGTCGAGTCAAGTCCGCCGCCACTGCGCTTGAGAAGCAAGTGTTCCATGGGCCAGTAGAGTATGTCGACAAGAGCACCCATGATGGGACCATGGGGCCGTTTAGGAAGTTCAAAGAGCACGACTATCAGAATGAGTTTCGCATTGTCATGACAAACGGCACAGGTAGTGCTTGTCGCCTACACATAGGTAACATTCGCGACATTGCGGTAAAGGGGCCGTCCAAGGACATTCCCATGTTGCAGCCCTCGACGGTCAAGCGCGATGCCTAACCCTGGCGTTCGACCTGCGCGCAGAGTCGCGCAGGCGGCCTCAATTCCACGTTAAGCCAGCTCCCCCTTAATCAGCCAGCGGCGCCCATAGTTTTGCCCTGGTCGGGGAGGCCCTTCCGGGGCAGAAACGAAAGCAACTTTTCGCCCCAGCCCCTGGCGGGGAACCGCCTCGGTCGCATACCAGATGAATGGAAAACTTCAAGGAGGGGTTACAGAATCGGTTACATAATTCGGCGTATGAGAGGGAAACTTCCCTGCACCCCATGCAGGTACGCTACCAGGCTGCGCTACGCCCCGACTGAGGGAATTATATCAGACGGAACCGACCACCCCGGCCGCTGCGCGGCCACCCCTCCTCATCGAGGAGGGGAAACCGACCACCCCGTCGCGCTTCGCGCGCCACCCCTCCTCGTCGAGGAGGGGAAAAAGATTGGGTCAGCCGTAGGCGACGCAGGCCTCGCACACGGTTCCGCTGACATCGCGCTTGAGATGCGCTTCGCGCAGCTTCACGAACGGCTGGCTGTTCCAGGCTTCCATGAACGGCTGCTTGGTGAGATCGCCCATGGTCCAGTTGGCGGTGGCGTCGAAACAGCAGGCCGAGAGCTTGCCCTCGGCGGTGACGTGACCTTCGGTGAAAGCCGACCAGCAGGGCAGCGGCTCACGCAGCGCGCCGATCCGCCCCTGGTTGCCCGCTGTCGGGCGATAGCCGAGTTCGGCCTCGCGCTTGGTTGCAAATGCACCCATCGAGTACAGCGGCAGCCAGTAGTGATGATCCACGTAGGGAATCACGCGCTCGCGCAACAGGCCTTCCATCTTCGCCTGCTGCTCGCCGTCGTAGCGGATCGATGAGGCGTACAGCCCGGTCTTGTACCCCTTTTCCTTGCGAATCGCGCAGGTCGAGCGGATGTTCTCGAGTGCGTTGTGAAATAACTTTCCTGAGACCCCCATCACCTGCTCGAACTGCGCCTCGTCGGCGGCATTCACGGACCACTTGAGCGAATCCAGGCCCGCGGCCATGCACGCCTCGACCGCTTCGGGAAACGCCATCGACGCGTTCGAGGTGAGGAACACATAGGGCATTCCGATCTCACCCTTCAAGTAGGCGATGCAATCGACCAGGAGCTTGGGGTTCATGAACGATTCGCCGAGGTAGAAGACCCCGATTTCCTTCACCCCAGCCTCGCGCATCTCGCGGGTGGCTCGCTTGAACAAATCGAAATCCATGTCCCACTTGGGCTGCACCTCGCGCGTGCGCAGGGCGCAAAACCCGCAGCGGTAGTTGCAGCGCGGAGATATCTCGATCTTGACGCTTATCGGCGCCGGCAGCATTGCCTTGCGGTACTCCGGCGGGATCTTTGTTACGGCATCGATGCGGTCGGTGATCATGGATGTTTTTCTTTCCTGGTATGGGCTTGCATCATTGCAGCAGCCGCAATTGTGGTCGAATTCCAGTATTTGCGGCGTGCGAAATTCACGCCCTCTGACCTGCATCGGGCATGCGGGTGCGCAGATTGGCAGGCGCCGCCCTTCAGGCGCGCAGCAACTCGATCACGTCCCTGATTTCACGGCGCAACGAGGCGAGGTCGACCACCACCTGCCCCTGGTCCTTGGACACCCTGTTGGCGGTTTGCCCGAGGCTCTCGTCGAGCCGGTTGCGCGCGCCGCTGATGGTGAACCCCTGCTCATAGAGCAGGTCCCGGATGCGGCGAATGAGTAGCACCTCGTGGTGCTGGTAGTAGCGCCGGTTTCCGCGGCGCTTCACCGGACGCAACTGAGTGAATTCCTGCTCCCAGTAGCGCAGCACGTGCGGTTTGACCCCGCACAGCTCGCTGACCTCGCCGATGGTGAAGTAGCGCTTAGCGGGTATCGGCGGCAGGGTACTGCTGGCCTTGTGTTCCATTTTCTTGCGCCTGCTCGACCATTGCCTTCAACTTCTGGCTCGCATGAAAGGTGACCACACGCCGCGCCGTGATGGGAATCTCCTCTCCGGTCTTGGGGTTACGTCCCGGACGCTGCGGCTTGTCGCGCAATTGGAAGTTGCCGAACCCGGAGAGTTTTACCGAATCGCCGTTTTCGAGGGCCAGACGAACCTCCTCGAAAAACGCCTCCACCATGTCCTTGGCTTCACGTTTGTTGAGCCCGACTTTCTCGAAAAGCATGTCGGCAAGCTCTGCTTTCGTGAGTGTCATTTTCTTTCCCTAGGCACGCAATTTTGCGCCGTACTTGGATACCAGTATTTCGGTCAGCCGAGCCACGGCAGCGTCGGCTTCCGCATCCGTCAAGGTTTTCGCAGTATCTTGCATAACTACCCGAAACGCAAGGCTTTTTTGGCCTAATCCCACCCCTTTCCCGCGGTAAATATCGAACAGCCTGATCTCCCGCACTGCAGCAGATCGAACGTGCTCGAATTCGTCCAGAAGCGCCTGAACCGGGGCCGACTCGGGCACCACCAGGGCCACGTCGCGGATGACCGGCGGAAACTTCGACACCTCGGTGTATTCGGGGAGCGGGCGTTGCATCAAAGGCGCAGCATCCAGCTCAAAGAGCACCGGCGCGGCCGGCAACTCGTATTTCTGTTGCCAGCGGGGGTGCAGTTCTCCCACCCAGCCGATGCTCTCGCCTTCCAGGACAACGCGAGCAGCACGTCCGGGATGGAGGGCGGGATGGGTAGCGGGCTGGAAACGTGCCCGGCGCGGTTCGAGCAAGGCCTCCAGGTCGCCCTTGATGTCGAAAAAATCAACCGCGCGCGCACTCTCGCCCCACTGCTCCTCGAACGCCGGCCCATAGGCCATGGCGCCGATTCGAATCCCCTGGCGCACCCCGGCCACGTCCAGATTGCCGTCCTGCACGTCCGGATCTCGCGCAAAAGTGCGCCCGATCTCGAACACCCGCACGCGCGAGAGCTTGCGGTTCAGGTTGTAGGCCACGTTCGCGACCAGGCTTCCGATCAGGGTGCTGCGCATCACGGCAAGCTGGCTTGCAATCGGATTGAGCAGCCGGATCGGATTCGGATTCCCGGCGAAGTCCGCCTCCCATGCCGCGTCGGTGAAGCTGTAGTTGATCACCTCCTGGTAGCCCGATGAGGCGAGCTGATGCCGAACGGCGTGCAGCGATCGCTGGCGTTCGGGCTCGGAGCGCATCACGGCGGGCGCAACCGGCGGGTGCGCCGGAATGCGCTCGAACCCGTGCACGCGCGCTACCTCCTCGATCAGGTCCTCCTCGATCTCGATGTCGAAGCGGAAGCTGGGCGGGGTAACGACGAAGATTTCGTTCGCTCCCGTGCCCTCGCGCGCGAACGCAAGTCCCAGGCGGTGGAATATGTCCGCGATTTCATCGGCGGGAACCGCCACGCCGATCACCTTGTGGGCGCGGGCGACGCGCATCATCACCGGGTTGCGTTCCGGCAGCCGCTCCATCGTATCGACCACCGGTCCGGGCTGCCCGCCGCAGATGTCGAGGATCAATCGCGTGGCGCGCTCGATGCCCGCCACGTTGTTATCGAAATCCACGCCCCGCTCGAATCGGTAGGCTGCGTCGCTGGAAAAGTTGTAGCGGCGCGTGCGCCCCGCGATCGCATCGGGAAAGAAAAACGCCGATTCGAGAAAAACGTCGCGCGTGGCAGAATCGGCCTTGGTGCTCTCGCCTCCCATCACGCCGGCCAATCCGATGGGACCGCTGTCGTCGGTGATGCACAGCACGGTGTGGTCGACTTCGACCATCTGCTCGTTGAGCAGCGTGAGCTGCTCGCCCTTGCGCCCGAAGCGCACGTCGATTCCGCCGCGAAGCTTGTCCAGATCGTAGACGTGAAGCGGCCGGCCGAGTTCGAGCATGACGTAGTTGGTCACATCGACCAGGGCGGAAATCGATCGCTGTCCGGCTCGCTCGAGACGCTGCCTCATCCAGCCGGGGGTCGGTGCTTGCGCATCGACGCCGCGGATGACCCGCCCGGTAAACCGGCCGCATCCCAGCGGATCGGATATCGAAACCGGAATGGTCGCGTCGATCACGGCCGGCACCGGCGTGGCCGCGGGCGGATCGAGCTTCGCTCGGGTCAGCGCCGCGACCTCGCGCGCCACCCCCAGCAGCGACAGGCAATCGGCCCGATTGGGCGTGAGCTTGATGGTGATCAGCTTGTCGTCGAGCGCGTAATAATCGCGGAAATCCCTTCCCACGGGCGCATCGGCGGCAAGCGCAAGCAATCCACTGTGGTCCTCCGAGAGTCCCAGTTCGCGCTCCGAGCAGAGCATGCCCTCGCTCTCGACGCCGCGCACTTTCGCCCGCTTGATCTCGAACGGCTTGTCCGGCTCGGCGCCAGGCAGTCTCGCGCCAACCAGCGCGCACGGGACTTTCATCCCGGCAACGACGTTCGGCGCGCCGCACACGATCGACAGCGCAGCGCCCGTCCCCGCCTCGACGCGGCACAGGCTCAGCCGATCGGCGCCGGGATGCTTGGCGACTTCGACCACGTGGCCGATCACCACGCCGGAGAACGGCGGGGCGACAGGGACGCAGGTCTCGACCTCGAGCCCGGACATCGTCAGCAGATGCACGAGATCATCGGTCCCGAGAGGCGGATTGACGAGCGATCTCAGCCAGCGTTCGGAGAATTGCATGGATTCAGCTCAAATCGGAATCGCCGCCGCGACCGATCAAATCCCGCCCTTCCAAACCATATCGGTGCGGGTTCAAGAGAATTGCCTCAAGAATCTCAAATCGCCTTCGAAGAACAGGCGCAGGTCGCCGATGCCATAGCGCAGCATCGTCAGGCGCTCCAGGCCCGAGCCGAAAGCGAAACCGATATAGCGCTCCGGGTCCAGGCCGAAGTTGCGCACGACCTTCGGATGCACCTGGCCGCTGCCGGAAATCTCCAGCCATTTCCCCTTGTTCGGGCCCGAGGGGAACATCATGTCGATCTCCGCCGAGGGTTCGGTGAAAGGGAAGAATGACGGTCGGAACCTGACCTGCAAGTCATCGGTTTCGAAGAATCGCCGCAGAAAATCGGTATAGACGCCCTTCAGGTCGGCAAAGCTGATGTGCTCGTCGATCCACAGCCCCTCTACCTGATGGAACATGGGAGAGTGGGTCGCGTCGCTGTCGACGCGATAGGTACGCCCGGGCGCGATCACCTTGATCGGCGGCGGGTGCTGGCACGCGTAGCGCACTTGCATCGGGCTCGTGTGCGTGCGCAGCAGGAGCTGCAGACCGGTTGAATCCTTGTCCTCGATGTAGAAGGTGTCCTGCATCGAGCGCGCCGGATGATTCTCCGGATTATTCAGGGCGGTGAAGTTGTACCAGTCGGTCTCGATTTCCGGGCCGTCGGCCACATCGAAGCCGATCGAACGGAATATGGATTCGACCCGCTGCCAGGTGCGCACGACCGGATGGATGCCGCCGCGGCCGCGTCCGCGCCCGGGCAATGTGACGTCGAGCGACTCCTCGGCGAGCCTCGCCTCCAGGCGCGCACGCGCAATGGCCTCTCGATGCCGCGCCAGTGCCGCTTCGATTTCCTCTTTCGCGGCGTTGATGCGCGCGCCGGACTCGCGCCGCGCCTCCTGCGGCAGCTTGCCGAGCCCTTTGAGCGCTTCGGTGAGCAGTCCCGACTTGCCCAGATAGCGCGCCTTGGCGTGCTCCAGCTCGTCGGCATCCTGGATGCCGGCAAACGCGGCGAGTGCCTCGGCTACGATGCCGTCGATTTGATTCATTTGCGGATGCTCCCCTCCTTATCGCGAAGGGGAGTTCTCACGGCATTATGCAGCGATCTTCGCCTTGACTTCGCTGACGATGCGCGCGAATGCAGGCTTGTCGGCCACGGCGAGATCGGCGAGCACCTTGCGATCGACATCGATCGCGGCTTTCTTGAGCCCGTTCATGAACACGCTGTAGGACAGGCCCAGCTCGCGCACGGCGGCATTGATACGCGCGATCCAGAGGACGCGGAACTGGCGCTTGCGTTGGCGGCGATCGCGATAGGCGTACTGCCCCGCCTTCATCACCGCTTCGGTGGCGATCCGGTACACGTTGCCCCGGCGGCCGCGGAAGCCTTTCGCCTGATCGATTACCTTCTTGTGGCGTGCATGCGCAGTGACGCCTCGCTTGACTCGTGGCATGGCGTCTCTCCTTACGCGTAGGGCAGCATGGCACGCACGGATTTGGCGTTGGTGGCGTGCACACCGGTAATCCCGCGCAAATGCCGCTTGTTCTTCGTGGTCTTCTTGGTAAGTATGTGTCGCTTGTACGCCTGCGACCGCTTGATGGTGCCGCCCGCGCGGACCTTGAAGCGCTTGGAAGCGCTACGCTTGCTCTTCATCTTTGGCATCGGTACTGCTCCTTTTGACATCGCGCCGGGTGGCTCCGGAAAGAGCGCTTCTTGACCGCGGAACGACTTGTATAACAACCCCGCCCTTCGGCGGGCACTTACGCCGGCGGACCTCCCTTGGACGCGGCCGGTGCCGGCTTTTTCTTCACTGGCGGTACTACCTTCTTCGGCGCCAGAACCATGACCAACTGGCGCCCCTCCATTTTCGGGAACTGTTCCACCACCGCGTAGGGCTCAAGATCGGCCTTCACCCGCTCGATCAAACGCAAGCCGAACTCCTGGTGCGCCATCTCGCGGCCCCGATAACGCAGCGTCACTTTGGTCTTGTCGCCGTCTTCGAGAAACTTGATCAGATTGCGCAGCTTGATCTTGTAGTCGCCCTCATCGGTGCCGGGCCGGAATTTCACTTCCTTGACTTGGATCTGTTTTTGCTTTTGCTTTGCCTCGTGCGCCTTCTTGGCCTCGCGATACTTGAACTTGCCGAAGTCCATCATCTTGCACACGGGCGGCTGAGCAAGAGGAGCGATCTCTACCAGATCCACCTCGGCCTCCTCGGACATTCGCAGGGCCTCCCCTATCGTAACGATGCCGAGCTGCTCGCCGTTCTGCCCGACCAAGCGCACCTCGGGCGCGTTGATCTCGCTGTTTAGCCGCTGCGGTTTCTCTGTGGCGATGTTCTTAATCCTCTCAACAGTTAAAAAAATCAAGCCGTTGCGTCAATGCGGTCCTCGGCCCGGAGCCGCGCGATGAAATCCGCCAGTCCCATCTGCCCAAGGTCTTCACCACCGCGCACGCGCACGGCCACCTTTTCGGCCGCCTTCTCTTTGTCGCCCACGACCACGAGGTAAGGCAGCCTGTGAATGCTATGTTCTCGAATTTTATAGGTTATTTTCTCATTGCTCAAGTCGGCTTCGGCGCGGAATCCGGCCTTCCGGAGCTCTCCGGCGACCCGCGCGGCGTATTCGGCCTGGTGCGCGGAGATGTTCAGCACCATGATCTGCACCGGGGCGAGCCACAGCGGCATGGCCCCAGCGTAATGCTCCAGCAGGATGCCGATAAAGCGTTCCATCGAACCCAGAATCGCCCGGTGCAGCATCACCGGGACGCGGCGCTCGTTGTTCTCGGCGGTGTACTCGGCGCCCAGCCTCCCGGGCATCGAGAAGTCCACCTGGATGGTTCCGCACTGCCAGACGCGTCCGATGGAGTCCTTGAGCGAGAATTCGACCTTCGGCCCGTAGAAAGCCCCCTCACCCTTGAGTTCTTCCCACGGGACGCCCTTGGCGTTGAGGGCGTCGGCAAGCGCGCGCTCGGCGACGTCCCAGGTCGCATCCGAGCCGACCCGCTTGGGCGGCCGCGTCGAGAGCTTGTAGATGATTTCGCTGAAACCGAAGTCGCGATACACGCGTTGCAGCAGATCGATGAAATCGGACACTTCCGGCTGGATCTGTGCCTCGGTGCAGAAGATGTGACCGTCGTCCTGGGTAAAACCGCGGATTCGCATGATGCCATGCAGCGCGCCCGAGGGTTCGTTGCGGTGGCAGGCGCCGAACTCCCCGTAGCGCAGCGGCAGCTCGCGATAGCTGCGCAGGCCCTTGTTGAAAATCTGAACGTGCCCCGGGCAATTCATCGGTTTGATGGCGTAATCGCGGTTCTCCGAGTTGGTGGTGAACATGTTTTCGCGATAATTTTCCCAATGGCCGGACTTCTCCCACAGCGTCCGGTCGAGGATCTGCGGGCAGCGCACCTCCAGATAGCCGTTGTCGCGATAGACGCGCCGCATGTACTGCTCGATCGCCTGCCATAGCGTCCACCCATTGGGGTGCCAAAACACCATTCCAGGGGCCTCTTCCTGCACATGGAACAGATCGAGCAGCGTCGCCAGACGCCTATGGTCGCGTTTTTCGGCCTCCTCGAGCATGCGCACGTAAGCGTCCTGCTCTTCCTTCTTTGCCCAGGCGGTGCCGTAAATACGCTGCAGCATTTCGTTCTTCGAGTCGCCGCGCCAATAGGCGCCGGCAACCTTCATCAGCTTGAAGACCTTCAGCTTGCCGGTGGACGGAACGTGAGGGCCGCGGCACAAGTCGGTGAACTCGCCTTGGGAATAGAGCGACACTTCCTCTTCGGCGGGAATCGAGGCGATGATTTCGGCCTTGTAATGCTCGCCCAGACTGCGGAAATAGGCGATCGCCTCGTCGCGCGGCAGCACCTTGCGCGTTACCGGGCAGTCGCGCCCGGCGATGTCCTTCATGCGCTGCTCTATGGCAGCGAGATCCTCCGGCGTAAACGCCCGCTTGAACGAAAAATCGTAGTAGAAACCGTTCTCGACGATCGGACCGATGGTGACTTGCGCCTCCGGAAACAACTCCTTCACCGCGTGGGCGAGCAGATGCGCGCTGGAGTGCCGCAGAATTTCGAGCCCTTCCTTGTCGCGCTCGGTGATGATCGCCAGTTCGGCATCTCCCGCGATGCGAAAGGACGTGTCGACCAGATGGCCGTTCACCTTGCCGGCAAGGGCGGCGCGCGCCAGCCCCGCCCCGATGGCGGCAGCGACCTCCGCGACCGTCACCGGCGCGTCGAAAGCCTTCTGCGATCCATCAGGGAGGCGGATTAGGGGCATGTTCGCACGTTACCGGACCACAAATACCTGAAGCCAGGAATCGGAGGACAGCTGCCCTCTATTTCCTGGCTTCCTTCGTCGGCTGTGGTAGGCGCGATTGGACTCGAACCAGCCCACCAGAGGGTGATGAGAGTGAGCCCACAGAGTGAAATCACCCCTACAGCACCCCTTGAAAACAACCAATTTGTCCCAGAATTTGTCCCAAAATTGAGGTAAGCGCTCAACGGATAAAACCACCTACCGACGGCGCCGTTCGGGGAACCGATGCTGCAGCGCAAGGTGAATTGTACGGCAAACTCGGTCTATGGGGAACCGTGACGGACTTCGCTTCCCAACCCCCGCCAGAACGATTCGACCTCCGCATCGTCATCGACCCAGGTGATGTCCCGGTAAAGAATGCGCAGCCGGTCGTAGCCCAGGCCGTAGGAAGCCTCGGGCGCGCTATCGTTCAGTCCGAACAGGGGCGCAGCGGCCCCACT
>JACQTO010000070.1 GCA_016210745.1 Betaproteobacteria bacterium | reverse complement strand
GCGGTGAACTGCGCCCCCATAAGGGCGTGGCCGGGCATGACGCCGATGATGGTGAGCGGAATCGGCGCCATGATCACGAGCGGCACCGTGTAGGAGCGGAACTGCGCCACCACGAGCAGGTAGATGAGGATCAGCCCCACGGCGTAGGCGAGTCCCATGTCGCGGAAAGTCTCGTAGGTGACTTGCCACTCGCCGTCCCACTTGATGGAATAGCCGACGTAGGGATCCTCGGGCGCATTGATGAAGTATTCGCCCAGTTTCGCGCCGGCCGGTGCCGCGATGTCGCCGATCGCCGAGCGCATGCCGAACATGCCGTACAGAGGACTGTCGAGCTCGCCTGCCATGTCGGCCACCACGTAGGCAACGGGCAGCAGGTTCTTGTGGTAGACGGTCTGCTCGCGCGTGGAGCGGGTGAGGGCAACCAGCTCCGAGAGCGGAATCAGATTTCCGTCGGCCGCGCGCACGCGCAGTTTCAGCAGCGAAGCGATATCGCCCTGGCGGTCCGAGGGCAAAGTGATCTTTACCGGGATCTCGTATTTCGCCAAGCCGGTATGAATCGGCGTCACCTGGTCCCCGGCGAGCGCCGCCCGCAGCGTATGCACGACGTCGCGCTGCGTCACGCCCATGAGCGCCGCCTTGCGCCGGTCGACCTTGAGCAGCAGGCGCGGCGCCTCTTCCTCGACGCTCGAATCGATATCGATGATGTCCGGGGTCGCGGAGAATACCGCGCGCAGCGCCTGCGCCGCCTGTTGCTGGCCGGCGTAGTCGGGGCCGTAGACCTCGGCGACGATCGGCGACAGCACGGGCGGCCCCGGTGGAACCTCCACCACCTTGACCGTGGCGCCGTGCTTGCTCGCGATTGCCGCGATTCCCGGACGCGCCGCGAGGGCGATTTCGTGGCTCTTCCGGTCGCGGCGGTGTTTGTCGACCAGATTGACCTGGATATCACCCAACTCGGGCGCTGAGCGCAGGTAGTATTGCCGCACCAGCCCGTTGAAATTGATCGGTGCGCTCGTGCCGGCATAGACCTGGTAATCGGTCACTTCGGGCAGCGTGCCCACATACGCCCCCATCTCGTGCAATACGCGCGTGGTCTCCTCCAGCGAGGTTCCGCTCGGCATATCGAGCACCACCTGGAATTCCGACTTGTTGTCGAACGGAAGCATCTTCAGCACCACGAGCTTGAACACCGCGAGCGACGCCGATGCGAGAATGAGCGCCAGGACCGCCAGGGCGAGCAGCCGGCGATTGCGCCGCCCCGCGTCGCGGCGCAGGAACGGTTCGATGAGCCGCGTGAAGATCCGCCCCAGCCACTGATCCTGGCGAGATTCCCCCGGGGCGTGGGGCCCGCAGCCAACCAGTTTCAGCGCCATCCAGGGCGTGACCACGAAAGCGATGGCAAGGGAGATCAGCATGCCCATGCTGGCGTTGATCGGGATGGGACTCATGTACGGGCCCATCAAACCCGAGACGAATGCCATGGGCAGCAGCGCCGCGATCACGGTGAACGTTGCCAGGATCGTCGGCCCGCCGACCTCGTCGACCGCCGCGGGGATGAGTCCGACGAGCGGACCTTCGTGCAGCGCGCGGTGGCGGTGGATGTTCTCCACCACGACGATGGCATCGTCGACCAGAATGCCGATGGAGAAAATCAGCGCGAACAGCGATACGCGGTTGAGCGTGAAGCCCCAGGCCCAGTATGCAAACAGCGTCGCCGCCAGCGTCAGCAGCACGGCCGCGCCCACGATCGACGCTTCGCGCCGCCCCAGAGCGGCCCACACCAGCGCCACCACCGAGAGCGTGGCGAAGATGAGCTTCTGGATGAGCTTCATCGCCTTGTCGTTGGCCGTCTCGCCGTAATTGCGCGTGAGCGTCACCTCGACGCCGGCGGGAATGACGCTGCCCTTCAGTTGCTCGACCCGGCGCAGCAGTCGATCGGCGACACCGACCGCGTTTTCGCCGGGTTTCTTCGAGATCGCTATGGTCACTGCAGGATATTCGGCGCCTTGCTGCGCCGCGCCCGCCGCCTTGCCCGCCGCGCCGGCGCCGTGCCAGACATAACGCGAGGGAAGCTCGGGGCCGTCCACGACCCGCGCGATATCGGCGATGAACACCGGGCGACCCTGATCGTTGCCGACGACGATCTGGGCCACGTCCTCCGCCGAGGCGAGAAAGCCGCCGGTCTCGACCAGCGTCTCGCGGCTCGCGCCGGTCAGACTGCCCGAGGGCAGCGACGTATTGGCCGCCAGCAGCGCCCCGCGCACGTCCTGGGGCGCGACGCGGAACGACTCCATGCGCTCGGGGTCGAGCAGTACGCGCACGCTCCTGCCCGGCCCGCCGATCGTCTGCACCACGCGCGTGCCGGGCACGCGCTTGAGTTCCGCTTCCGCGGCGTGGGCGATGCGCTCCAGGTCATAGGCCCCGCGCGATTCGTCCGCGGTCCACAGCGTCAGGGTCACGATCGGCACGTCGTCGATGCCCATCGGCTTGATGATCGGCTCGCCCACGCCCAGATCCGGCGACACCCAGTCCTTGTTCGAGTAGATGGTGTCGTAGAGGCGCACCAGCGCCTGCGTGCGCTCCTCGCCCACCTTGAACTGCACGGTGAGCACCGCGAGGCCGGGCTTGGAGACCGAGAACACATGCTCGATGCCGGTGATCCGGGAGAGAACCTGTTCTGCCGGCGTGGCGACGAGCGATTCGACATCCTTGGCCGATGCCCCCGGAAACGCGATCAGCACGTTGGCCATGGTGACGTTGATCTGCGGTTCTTCCTCGCGCGGGGTCACGGCGACCGCGAATACGCCCAGCAGCGCCAGCACCAGCGCGATGAGCGGCGTGAGCTGGGTGCTGAGGAAAAACCGTGCGATGCGGCCCGAGATGCCCATTTAGTCGGTAATCAGATGATGTTTGGCCAACGCAGCATGGATTTGGTTTTCTAAATACGTCTCCTCATTTTGGTTCCGTTGCGCACGCGCAACGGAACCAAAATGAGGAGATCGATATAACTGCAATACCAGCATCGCGGCTTCCGGCTGTCTCGGCTTGGAATCCAGAAACGATCTCGTCCGCCGCTACTTCGGGCGCCTGAGCTGCGAGAGCGCCGCCGCCGGGTCGAGCGCGACGCGCTCGCCGCGCACCACGCCGGCGAGGACCTCGATGCCCTCCTCGCCCGCGGGTTCACCCAGGCGCAGTTGGCGGAATTGCACCTCGCCCTTTTCGCCGACGACGTAGGCGCCTGCGACCTCGCTGCGGTAGACCACCGCGCGCGCCGGGATCAAGAGCTTGGCGACGCGGCCGGTGGCGAAGCGCACGCGCGCGAACATGCCCGGATAGGTCCCGCGCAGCGCATCAGGCAGCTCGGCGCGCACCTGGGTCGTGTGCGTGCGCGCGTCGGCCGAAGGAAGCACGGTCACCTGCGCAGCTTTGATGCGCTGCTGGAGGCTGGGAAACTCGATCGTTGCGCTGGCATGTGCGCGGATTTCCGCAAGCCGGGCTTGCGGCACCGAAGCGACCACGCGCAGGTCTTTCGGATCGAACAAGGTCACGATCGGTCTGCCCGGCGAAGCCATCTCGCCCAGTTCCACGTGGCGAGTCGAGACGATGCCGGAGAACGGCGCCACGATGACCGTGTGGGTGCGGGCGGCCGCGGCCTGCCGGCTGCCGGCGCGCGAGGCGCTCACCTGCGCTTGCGCCGATTCGAAGTCGGCCAGGGCTTTATCGAGCGCGGCCTGGCTGACGAATTTCTGCTCCACCAGGCGCTTGGTGCGCTCGTAGGTGGCGCGAGTGTTCGCCGCATCGGCCTCGGCTCGCGCGATCCTCGCCTCGGACTCGGCCACGGCCTGTGCCGCCTCGCGCTCGTCGATGCGTGCCAGCACCTGGCCTTTGGCAACCGCCTGCCCGGCATCGACGCGCAACTCGACGATGCGTCCGGCAATCTGGGCAGCCAGCGTCGACTGCTTGACCGCCTCGACCACGCCTTCCGCCGGATAGCTCTGGTCGACCTGGCGCATTTCGGCTACCGCGGTGGCCAACTGGGCCGTCGCCAGCAGCGGAGCGCTCGCCACGGCGAGCATCGCCATGCGCGCAGCCAAGGCCGCGAAATCGAAGAAATATCCCTGCGCAATCTGCATAATGCCTCCGCCAGGGGCCTATTAGACCTGGGCGGGGTTCGGCCATCAGTGACCACGGTCACACAGTCCGTCGATGGCCCCGGACCAGTCGCGAGCCTTGCCGGTGACGATAGCGCTTGAGTTTTCGCCTGCGCGGTCGCACATTTCGATACAGGATCAGATCACTCAGCCATGAAATACAAGGACTATTACGCGGTGCTCGGACTGGATCGGAGCGCAACCGAAGCCGATATCAAGAAAGCGTATCGGCGTCTGGCCAAGAAATACCATCCCGACGTGTCGAAGGAAGCAAACGCCGAGGAGAAATTCAAGGAAGTCGCCGAGGCCTACGAAACGCTGAAAGACAAGGAAAAGCGCGCCGCCTACGATCAGCTCGGCCGCTACCGCTCGGGGCAGGAATTTCGCCCGCCGCCGGACTGGCAAACGCGATTCGGCCAGGGGTTCGACGATGGGATGGACCTGGGCGGGCTGGACCTGGGCGACCTGTTCGCGAATCTCACCGGCCGCGCAGGAGCGCGTCGTCGCGGCGCTGCGGGCCGCGGCGGATTCGCGATGCCGGGTGAGGACTACGAAGTCACCGCGCACATCAGCCTCGAGGAGTCTTATCGCGGCGCCGAACTCAATCTGGACCTGTCGGTTTCGGATCCGCGTCTCGGCGGCACGATGCAGCGCACGCAAAAGACGGTGCGGGTGCGCGTGCCCAAGGGCGCGACCGACGGCCAGCGCTTGCGCGTGCCGGGCAAGGGCGGGCCCGGCATGAACGGCGCGCCCGCCGGCGATCTCTACCTCAACATCGTGCTGCGTCCGCATCCGCTGTTCCGCGTGGTGGACCACGACTTGTACTTGGACCTGCCCCTGGCGCCCTGGGAGGCAGTGCTCGGAGCGCGCATCGAAGTGCCGACGCTGGAGGGCCGCGTCGAGCTCAGCGTGAAACCCGGATCGAAGGCCGGGCAGAAGCTGCGCGTCAGCGGGCGCGGATTGCCTCTGCAGCAAGGCGGCCAGGGAGACCTCTATTGCGTGCTCGCCATCGTGACCCCGAGCATGCCGAGCGAGCGGGAAAAGACACTGTACCGGGAGCTTGCCGAAGCCTCGCACTTCAATCCGCGCGGTCATTTCGGATGACGCGGTCATGATGCGAGCGATGGCGATGGCGGGCGCACTGGGCTGGGCGCTGACGGGATCGGCTCTTGCCCAGGGACTGCCCGCCCCTGTCGCTTCCGCGCTCAAAGCAGCCGCAATCCCGAGTGCGAGCACCGCGGCGTTCGTGCAGGAAGTGGGATCGGCGCGTCCTCGGCTGTCGCACAACGGCACGCAGGCCATGAATCCGGCCTCGACCATGAAGCTCGTGACCACCTTCGCCGCCCTGGAACTGCTCGGGCCGAGCTTCACCTGGAAAACCGAAGCCTACGCGGCGGGCGCCCTGCAGGCCGAAGTGCTGCAGGGCGACTTGGTGCTGCGCGGGTCGGGCGACCCGAAGCTGACCGTCGAGAATCTCTGGCTCATGGTGAAGAATCAGCGCGCGCGCGGCGTGCGCGAGATCGCCGGCGAGCTCGTGCTCGATCGCTCGGGCTTCGATGCGAGCGAGGCCGACCCGGGGCGTTTCGACAACGAGCCGCTGCGGCCCTACAACGTCGCCCCCGACGCGCTGCTCGTGAATTTCAAGGCGTTCCGCTTCACCTTCGTGCCCGATGCGGAAGGCAAATCGGCACGCGTGCTGGTCGAGCCGCGTTCCTCGCTGCTCGAACTGGCGCACTCGGTGCGGCTGGGCGATGGGCCCTGCAACGATTGGCGAGCGCGGCTGAAGGCGGATTTCCAATCCAATGGCAAGGGAGCCCGAGCGAGCTTCGGCGGCGTGTATCCGGCCTCCTGCGGCGAGAAAACCTGGAACGTGGCGCTGCTCCCGCACGCGCAGTATGTCTATGGGGTCTTCCGGCAGCTGTGGGAGGATGCCGGCGGCACGCTCAAAGGCGGCGTGCGCGAGGGCCCGGTGCCCTCGGGGGCAAGGCTCATCTACACGCACGAATCGCCGTCGCTGGCCGAAGTGGTGCGCAACATCAACAAGTTCAGCAACAACGTCATGGCGCGCCAGCTCTTTCTCACGCTCTCGGCCGAGGTGCTCGGGCCGCCGGCGAAAAGCGGCCGCTCGGCGCAAGTGATCCGGTCCTGGCTTGCGCAACGCGAGCTCGGCATCCCCGAGCTGGTGATGGAGAACGGCTCGGGACTCTCGCGCCAGGAGCGGATCAGCGCCGCCAACCTCGCTCGGCTGCTGCTTGCGGCCTGGTCGAGCGCGGTGATGCCCGAGTTCATCGCCTCGATGCCGCTCGTCGCCTACGACGGCACCATGAAGCGGCGGCTGAAATTCGAATCCATCGCCGGCCAAGCGCACGTCAAGACCGGCTCGCTCGCCGACGTGCGCAGCATGGCGGGCTATGTGCTCGACCGCAACAACCGCCGCTTCGCCGTCGTCTTCTTCGTCAACCACGCCAACGCCGGCGCCGCGCAAGCTGCGATGGATGCGCTGCTGCGATGGGTGTACGAGGGCGCGGGGGGCTAGGGCACCGCGTGCCTCATTGCCGAGCGGCGCAGGTTTTGCCGTTATTCAATCTCCACTTTTTTGTGAAGTTGCAAGCAACTTCACAAAAAAGCGGAGACCTATTGAAAAACAAATCCTCATCAACGTCGTCAGCGATTCCCCGGTCAGCGCCTAAACCGAACGAGCCGGAACCAAGGAAG
>JACQTO010000074.1 GCA_016210745.1 Betaproteobacteria bacterium | reverse complement strand
CTGCGGAAGAAGCAGCCATATGAAGTGTATGAGCACATGGATTTCGACATCCCGGTGGGGGTCAATGGCGACTGCTACGACCGGTACCTCGTGCGCGTCGAGGAGATGCGCCAGGCGAACAGGATCATTCGCCAGTGCGTGCAATGGCTGCGCGCCAACCCCGGACCGGTGATCACGGACAATCACAAGGTGGCGCCGCCCTCGCGGGTGGACATGAAGTGCAGCATGGAAGAGCTCATCCTCCACTTCCAGCTCTTTACCGAAGGGATCCTCGTGCCCGCGGGCGAGGCCTGTGCGGCGAGCGAGCATCCCAAGGGCGAGTTCGGCGTCTACCTCATTTCCGACGGCGCGAACAAACCGTACCGAATGAAGATCCGCGCGCCCGGGTTCTGCCATCTTTCTTCCCTGGGCGAGTTGACCAAAGGCCACATGCTTGCCGACGTCGTCGCGGTCATCGGCACCCTGGACATCGTGTTCGGCGAGATCGACAGATAGAGATAACCATTGCCATGCTGTCCAAAGAGTCCCTGCAAAAAATCGATACGGCGATCGCCAAGTACCCGCCCGAACAGAAGCAGTCGGCGGTGATGGCTGCGCTCGTGGTGGCGCAAGAGGAGAAGGGCCACCTTTCGCCCGAGGTGATCGAATCCGTCGCTCGGTACCTCGGCATGCCGCCCATCGCCGTCAGCGAGGTGGCGACCTTCTACGGCATGTACGATTTGAAGCCGGTGGGTCGCCACAAGCTGTGCATTTGCACCAATCTGCCGTGCGCGCTCTCGGGGGCCAACGAGGCGGCAGAACACCTAAAGAGCAAGCTCGGCATCGGCTTTAACGAAACCACCGCGGATGGACGCTTCACGCTCAAAGAGGCCGAGTGCTTCGGAGCCTGCGGCGACGCCCCGGTAATGCTGGTCAACAACAAGAAGATGGCCTCCTTCATGACCCCCGAGGCCATCGACAAGTTTCTCGCCGAATTGAAATGAATTCCGCCCATCCTCCGTTCGACCCCGGCATCTTCGGGCCCGACGCAGTCATCCTCAAGGGCCTCACGGGCCTCAATTGGCGGCTCAAGGACTACGAGGCGCGTGGCGGCTATCAGGCGCTGAAGAAGATTCTCGCCGAGAAGATCGCGCCGGATGCGGTTATCGCGGAAGTGAAGAAGTCGGCACTGCGAGGACGCGGCGGCGCGGGCTTCCCGACCGGACTGAAGTGGAGCTTTATGCCGCGCCAGCATCCGGGGCCGAAGTACCTGGTGTGCAATTCCGATGAAGGCGAACCGGGCACGTTCAAGGACCGCGATATCCTGCGCTACAACCCGCATGCGGTGATCGAAGGCATGCTGATCGCCGCGTATGCGACCGGATCCACCGCGGGCTACAACTACATTCACGGCGAGATCTGGGATATCTACGAGCGCTTCGAGGAGGCGATTGCCGAGGCACGCGCTGCGGGCTATCTCGGTCAGCGCATATTGGGCAGCGATCTGTGTTTCGAGCTGTACGCGCACCACGGCTGGGGCGCCTACATTTGCGGCGAAGAGACCGGGCTGCTCGAATCGATCGAAGGCAAGAAGGGCCAGCCGCGTTTCAAGCCGCCCTTTCCCGCGAGCTTCGGCTTGTACGGCAAGCCGACCACGGTCAACAACACCGAAACCTTTGCCGCCGTGCCCTGGATCATCGCCAACGGTGGCCAGGCATTTCTCGATCTGGGGCGGCCGAACAACGGCGGCACCAAGATCTTTTCGATATGCGGGCACGTGGCGCGGCCCGGAAACTACGAAATCAGGCTCGGAACGCCGTTCGGGAAACTCCTGGAGATGGCGGGCGGGGTTCGCGGCGGGAGAAGACTCAAAGGGGTGATCCCGGGCGGATCGTCCGCGCCCGTGGTGCCCGGCGACGTGATGTTGCAGACCGACCTGGATTACGACTGCGTCGCCAAGGCGGGCTCGATGCTGGGATCGGGCGCGGTAATCGTCATGGACGAGACTACGTGCATGGTTCGGGCGCTGGAGCGCTTGTCGTATTTCTACTTCGAGGAGTCCTGCGGACAGTGCACGCCGTGCCGCGAGGGAACCGGCTGGATGTATCGCATCGTCCACAGGATCGAGACCGGCAAAGGCCGTCCCGGAGATATCGACCTTCTATTCAACGTCGCCGACAACATCATGGGCCGCACCATCTGCGCGCTGGGCGATGCGGCGGCGTTGCCGGTGCGGGGCTTCATCACCCATTTCCGCGACGAGTTCCAGTACCACATCGACCACGGACGCTGCCAGGTGGGCGCGGCGGCGGCGCTAAAGGCGGTGGCATGACGGCGATGGTCAAGCTCGAGGTCGACGGCCGCCAGGCAGAGGTGCCGCAGGGCTCGATGATCATGGACGCCGCCGTGCGTCTGGGCATCTTCGTACCTCACTTCTGTTACCACAAGAAGCTTTCGATCGCGGCCAACTGCCGCATGTGCCTGGTGCAGGTGGAAAAGGCGCCCAAGGCGCTGCCTGCCTGCGCCACGCCGGTCACCGAAGGCATGAAGGTGTGGACGCAGTCCGAGCAGGCGAAGAAGGCACAGAACAGCGTGATGGAGTTTCTGCTCATCAATCACCCGCTCGACTGCCCGATCTGCGATCAGGGCGGCGAATGCCAGTTGCAGGACCTCGCGGTCGGCTACGGCAAGGGCGCCTCGCGCTACGCCGAAGAAAAGCGCGTGGTGCTGCACAAGAACATGGGACCGCTCATCTCCGCCGAGGAGATGACCCGTTGCATCCACTGCACGCGCTGCGTGCGCTTCGGGCAGGAGATCGCCGGGGTCATGGAATTGGGCATGGTGGGGCGCGGCGAACATTCCGAGATCGTCGCTTTTGTCGGGAAAACGGTCGAATCGGAACTGTCGGGAAACATGATCGACCTGTGCCCGGTCGGTGCGCTTACCTCCAAGCCTTTCCGCTATTCGGCGCGTACCTGGGAATTGATAAGGCGCAAGTCGGTGTCCCCGCACGACGGCTTAGGCGCCAACCTGATCGTGCAGGTGAAGAACGATCGAGTAATGCGCGTGGTCCCGTACGAAAACGAGGAAATCAACGAGTGCTGGCTCTCCGACAAGGACCGGTTCTCCTACGAGGGCCTCAATTCGGATGAGCGTCTGACCAAGCCCATGCTGCGCGACAATGGCGCCTGGCGCGAAGTCGAATGGGATCAGGCGCTCGACCAGGTGGCGAAGGGCCTTGCGAGCGTGAAGGCCGAACACGGTGCCGAATCGATCGGCGCCCTGGCCAGCCCCCACGCCACTGTCGAGGAACTGTACCTGCTGGCGAAGCTGATCAGGGGTCTGGGCGGCGAGAACGTCGACTTTCGCCTGCGTCAGTCGGACTTCTCGGCCGACGGCAAGCGTTCGGGCGCACCTTGGCTGGGCATGAAGATCGCCGACATCTCGGCGCTCGACCGGGTACTCGTGGTCGGCTCGTTCCTGAGAAAAGATCATCCGCTGATAGCCAACCGCATGCGCCAGGCGGCCAAGCGCGGCCAGGAGATCAATCTGATCCACGTTGCCGGCGACGAACTTCTGATTGCGCTGAAGAACAAGGCCATCGTGGCTCCCAACGAGCTGGTCACGGTTCTCGCGCAGGTGGTCAAGGCCGTCGCCGAAGCCAAGCGCGAGCCGGTTCCTGCCGCCGCGGGGCCCGTTTCGCCGGGCGACGCGGCGAGGGCGATCGCCGCGAGCCTTGTCTCGGGCGCAAACACCGGCATTTTCCTGGGAAACCTGGCGCAACAGCATGCGCAGAGCGCGCAGCTCGAAATGCTGGTGCGGGAGCTCGCGTCATTGCTGGGCGCAAGGCACGGCGTGCTCGGCGAGGCTGCGAACAGCGTCGGCGGGTATGTTGCGAACTGCCTGCCCGGTCCTCGCGGGCTGAACGCGCGCTCGATGCTCGAGGCGCCGCGCAAAGCGTATGTACTGCACCAGATAGAGCCCGAACTCGACTGCGGCAATCCTTCGGCGGCGATGGCGGCGATGAAAAATGCCAGGTTCGTCGTGGCGCTCTCGTCCTACCGTACCCGGGCGACCGAGTACGCGCACGTGCTGCTGCCGATTTCTCCCTTTACCGAGACCTCGGGCAGCTTCATCAATACCGAAGGGCGACTGCAGAGCTTCCACGGCGTGGTGCGGCCCTTGGGCGAATCGCGGCCGGCATGGAAGGTCCTGCGCGTGCTGGGAAATCTGCTCGGCCTGGGCGGGTTCGGATATGACACGAGCGAGGCCGTGCGCGACGAGGCCTGCAAGGCGGACGCCCTCGCCGCGCGGCTCGGCAATGGCATATCCGGCCTGGCGAGCACGAGCGTTGCCTCCAGTCGCGGCGGCCTGCAACGAATCGCCGATGTGCCGATCTATTTCGCCGATCCGATCGTGCGGCGCTCTCTCTCCCTGCAACAGACACGCGATGCGGCGGCGCCGAAGGCGTCGATGAACGCGGCGACCATCGCAAGGCTCGGTCTGACGGCGGGCGACAAGGTGAGGTTGCGCCAGGAAGGAGGCGAGGCGTTGGCAGAACTCGTCCGCGACGACGGGCTGCCTGCCGAGTGCGTGCGCATCGCCGCGGCACACGCGTCCACCGCCGGACTTGGCAGCATGGCCGGCGATATCACCGTGGAGCGCGCTTAATGGACTTCCTGCTCGCAATCCCGGCACAGGCCGCGGGCCTCTCCCAGGCGTGGTTCGGACCCGTGTGGGGTCCTCACATGTACACGCTGGTGAAGACGTTCGTACTTATCATGGTAATCGTAGCCCCGCTCCTGGGCGCGGTGTCCTACCTGACGCTGTGGGAGCGCAAGCTGATCGGCTGGATGCAAATCCGTCTTGGACCCAACCGCGTCGGGCCGATCGGGCTGCTGCAGCCGATCGCAGACGGGGTGAAACTCATGCTCAAGGAGATTATCGCTCCGACGGCGGCGAGCAAGCGCCTGTTCTTCCTCGCGCCTATAGTCGCGATCGTCCCGGCGATGGCGGCGTGGGCGGTGGTGCCGTTCGCACCCGAGGTGGTTCTCGCCGACGTCAATGCCGGCCTGCTCTACCTTCTGGCGATGAGCTCGATGGGTGTGTACGCGATCATCATCGCCGGGTGGTCGTCGAACTCCAAGTATCCATTCCTCGCCGCCATGCGATCGGCGGCGCAGATGGTCGCCTACGAAATCGCGATGGGCTTTGCGCTGGTGTGCGTGCTCATGGTGTCGCAAAGCATGAACCTGTCGGACATCGTCTTTCAGCAGACCCGGGGCATGTTCGCCGACAAAGGGCTCAATTTCCTGTCCTGGAATTGGCTGCCGCTCTTTCCCATGATGTTGGTGTACTTCATTTCCGGCGTGGCCGAAACCGGCCGCGCGCCGTTCGACGTGATTGAAGGCGAGTCGGAGATCGTCGCCGGCCACATGGTCGAGTACTCGGGCATGGGCTTTGCGCTTTTCATGCTCACCGAATACGCGAACATGATCCTGATTTCCATGCTCACCGCGATCATGTTCTTCGGCGGCTGGGCGGCGCCGATCGACAGCGTCGTCTTAAACTGGATGCCGCCGATGGGCTGGTTGTTGATCAAGATGTTTATCCTGGTCTCGTTGTTCCTGTGGTTCCGGGCAACGTTCCCGCGCTATCGCTATGACCAGATCATGCG
>JACQTO010000069.1 GCA_016210745.1 Betaproteobacteria bacterium | reverse complement strand
ATGCAAGACCCGCCGCGCTAATGTTGAATGGAGGAGCATGGCCATGGATCACAATAACAGACGATCTCAAGGACATGCCAGCACCGGTCGTTAAGGGCAAAGCGAATAATTGCGGGCGATCGCCGTGACTGCGCACGTCTTGACTTTGAGCTCGGTGAATTTCAAATAGCGGATCCTTGAGATAGCAACGCGCACGAGCGAATGCGACGGGACACTGCATAGTCGCCCTTGGGCCATGGATCTCCGCCACTAGACGATTTTGATGAATAGCATCCAAGAACGGCTCCGAGCCCTCGGCCCCGCAGCCCTCAAAACCATACGCCGCGGAATAGAAAAGGAAGGCCTGCGCGTGCGGCCCGACGGCGCCCTAGACGCAACGCCGCATCCGCAGGCGCTGGGTTCGGCACTCACGCATCCCCACATCACGACGGACTTCAGCGAAGCGCAGCTCGAACTCATCACCGGCGTGCACACCAGCGTGGAGGCGTGCCTCGAGGAGCTCAAGCGTATCCACCAGTTCGTGTACCGCAATATCGGCGGCGCGGCGCTCTGGTGCGCGAGCATGCCCTGCTACCTTCCCGATGAAAATGAAATTCCGATCGGACGCTACGGCGGCTCCAACATGGGCCGCTTGAAGACCGTTTATCGCATCGGTCTTGCGCACCGCTACGGCCGGCACATGCAGACCATCTCGGGCCTGCACTACAACTTCTCGCTGCCGGAGACCGTCTGGCCGCTGCCGGGCCTGCGCGATCCGAACGACGCGTACTTCGCGCTGATTCGCAATTTTCGCCGGCATGCCTGGCTATTGCTGTACCTTTTCGGCGCATCGCCCGCGGTGTGCGCAAGCTTCGTCAAAGGCCGTGATCACGGGTTGCAGAAGCTGAAGACCGGCACGCTCTACTTGCCCCACGCGACCTCGCTGCGCATGGGGCGCCTTGGCTATCTGAGCGAGGCGCAGGACTCGCTCGCGGTGAGCTACAACGATCTCGAAAGCTACGCCGCCTCGCTCTACGACGCGCTGACGAAACCTTATCCCCCGTACGAGACCATCGGCATCCGCAACCGGCGCGAGACAGCCGACCCCGTGGACCAATACCGCCAGCTTGCGACGAGCCTGCTGCAGTTGGAAAACGAGTTCTACAGCACCATCCGCCCGAAACGAGTCACCGGATCCACGGAGCGGCCTTTGCGCGCCCTGCGCGAGCGCGGCGTGGAGTACATCGAGGTGCGCGCGATGGATCTCGACCCGTTTTCGCCGATTGGCATCACTGCGGCTACGATCCGCTTTCTTGACATATTTCTTCTTCATTGCCTGCTTTGCGACAGTCCGCCGGATTCACCGTGCGAGATCGAGACCTTCGGACGCATTAAACAACAGGTCGCTGCGCGAGGCCGCGAGCCCGGCCTGCGGCTGGAACGGCAGGCAAAGACGGTGGAACTCCGGCAATGGGGCAGGCAGGTGCTTGGCGAGTGCGAGCCGATCGCAATAGCGCTTGATACCGCCCACGGGGGCAGCGCACACGGCGAGGCGCTTGCCGCCGCGATCGCCGCCATCGATGACCCGGCGTCCTTGCCCTCGGCACGCGTCCTGCGCGAGATGGAATCGCGATTTGACGGATCCCACGGCCGCTGTGCACTCGCGCACTCGCTGGAGCACCGGCGCAGCTTGCAGACCGAACCGCTGCCGGCCGGGGCACAAGAGCGCTTGGAGCACATGGCGCGGGACTCGCTTGAAAAGCAGCGGAAGATCGAGGCGGCGGACAAGATACCGTTTGAAACCTTTCGGCAGCAATACCTCTCACACGATCTGTTGAGCGCCGGCTAGATAGGGCCGGAGACTCCCTTAGCTTCCAGCAAGAACTGTCCAAGCAAACGGGGCACTTCGGTTCCGGGTATCCCAGGAGCTGAGTGACCAGCGACGTCAGTCTCTGACCCTGCTCGCCATCGCGTTAGCCGCAGCAAACGCACCCCTCGCGCTTTGCGCCGCATTGCCGGACGGGGCGTCCGTCGATTTCCCCACTCCTTGTCGAAGCCGCGACAGGTTTCTGAGAACTTGTTCACGATCCGCTTGGCGGCCCGAATTGGGACGGCGTCGATAGACAGTTCGCGAACACCCGCGTTCTTGTCGCCTCTTGCTCTCTGGTTCCCGATCATTTCGATCGGCACGAAACGTGCTCCGACTCCCTTAATCAACGGACAGTTCTCGGTAAGAGGAGAGCGTGAATGCTTCCAGACTCCAAGGCGGTATCGGCTTCACAACTGGCGCACGAATTCTTCGGAATTTTGGACAGGGGGAACTCCAATCTCGACAGGCCTCGCCTGTCCCGGCACGGCGTAGACGAAACGCGATTCAGAGAAGAGACCTTTTATCTGAAAGCGTTTGCCGTCTATTACGCAACATACGTGACGCTGGGAGAATCGCCCAAGGGCAGCGCGTTGCGCACCGCCTTCATGGGAATTTGGGACCAGGCTGCAAGGACGAGTCCGGAAGAAATGCGCTCTTACAACGAATTCTTTCGCAGGATCTATCTCTACGCCCAAGCCAAGGCCGCCGAACGTTCTGCGCTTGCAGGACAGTCCACCGATCGGATTTCCGGACAGTTCGCGAATTTGCTGGGCGCCGGCAAAGATCCATCGTTATCGGCGTTATACGCAAGCTACGCTTCGGATTGCTTTGCCACCACCTCCAAGAGCGTAACCGGCATCTTGAAGGAAAACAGGTTCGCTTCCTGAGCAGGTCCCCGGTCCTCGAAACCGCCCGAGACTCGCTGCTGAGCATTCAATGCCCTCCCGGCACGGACCTGACCCAGTCGCCGTGGACCGGATGGTGAGAGCAGATGAACTCCAGGAAGGCCGGCCGCCCCATGGCATTTTGCTCGAAGGCGCGTTTCAGTGCCGGAATCACTTCCGCAGGCTCGGTCACATCCTCGCCGTAGAAGCCCACCGCCCGCGCCATGGCTGACATGCACGCCGAGGCGTGATCGGATACCTTGAAGTTGTAGGGGTGGTGACCCGGGCCCCAGAAGCCCGGCCCGTACCCGGAGTACCCGCCGTTGTTGATGTGGATAGTCGTGATCCCGATCTTGTAACGCGCTACGGCTTCGAAGTTGCCCATCATGTAGCACACGCCCGCATCGCCGGTGACATGGACGCACTGCCGCTCAGGATAGGCGAGCTTGGCTGCGATGGCTCCCGCGAGGCTGAAACCAAGCGTGGATACGTTGCCCCAGCCGAGGTAGCCCCGCGGAATCTGTGCCTCGTAGACCGTGCTGATCTGGTCTCGGGTACTGCCGGAATCGCCGGTGACGAACGAAGCCTTGGGATCGAGCACCTTCATCAGGTCGCCGATCACCCGGTAGGGATTGATCGGAGTCTCGTTCGATTCCATAAAGGGCCGGTACTTCGCCAGGAACGCTTGCTTGTGCACGCGGATTTCGTCGAGAACCTCCGTTTTCCTGCGCTGGCTGCCGGTCTGCGCGGACAGTTCGGCGGCGAGGGCCTGCAGGGTCAATTTGGCGTCGCCGATTACGGCGCAGCGCGTCTCGTAGCTGCGGTTGATGTCCAGCGTGTCGATTGTGCACTGGACTATGGTTTTCTTTTCGGCGTCAGGGACGGCATGGCTGAACCGGTTGGGGAAAAGGCTGGAGCCGACTGAGAACAGGAGATCGGCCTTGCGCAGAAAGTGCTCGGCGTGCGCGCCGCGAACGCCCACCGACAACGGGTGGTTCTCCGGGAAAGCGCTCTTGCCTTTGAGCGTCGTCAGCACCGGCACCTGGGCGAACTCAGCGAACTGCAGGAGCTCGCTCGTGGCGTCGGCGTAGAGCACGCCCTCGCCCACGTGCAGCAGGGGATCCCTCGCTTCCAGCAGGGTCTTGACGGCAGCCTTCACGTCCTCCGGATCCGGGGCGGATCTCCAGCGCTTCACGGGGGTGTAGGGATGTTCGCCCTCGTCGTATTCCCCAAGGTCGCGCGGGATGATGAGCAGCACGGGAGCGGGCCGGCCGGACCGCAGCAGAGTAAAGGCCCGGCGCGCGTAGTCGGGCACCAATTCGGCGCGGTCGATCTTGCCCACCCACTTGGTCACCGACTTGAACGCCTCGGCCATGTCGTAGTGCGTGTGCCGGCCGCCGCCGGAGCCGACCCCTTCCGCGACGACCAGAAGCGGCGATGAATCCTCCCACGCCTGCGCAATCGCGCCATAGGCCATCTGAATACCGGCCGCGTTGAGATTAGCCATGACGGTGCACACGCCGATCTGCTTGCCGTTGGTCACGCGCGAAGAGGCGTCGGCAACGGCGACCGCAAAGCGCTCCTCGCCCATCATGTACATGGGCACACTTTCTTCCCCAAGCGCGTTGTTCACGTGATTGGTGGGGTAGCAACTCACCCACGGAATGCCCTCGACTTTGAGGATCCGGGCAAAACCATTCGCCGCCTTCACTTTCATGGACCGATCTCCTGCTGTAGGACCGACGTGCCGCCGCCCGATGTCACCGCGTAATTGGCGGCAGGCTAAGCTTAGGAATCGAGGAAGGGATTATGCGACTTTACCGGGGGAATCCATTGACCGGCAGCGAATCAATCAGTGCAGCACCGTGCCGGTCTTTCGCGGCAAGCAATGCAGTTGCACGGTCAGGCGAGGTATTTCTTGAAATGCGCGACCGTGCGCTCCCACGACAGCTTTGCCGCAGCTTCGTTGTAGCGCGGCGTCGAGTTGTTATGGAACCCGTGCTGCGTTCCAGGGTAGATCTGCACCTGGTATGGCACGCCGGCGGCCTTGAGCGCCGACTCGAACGCGGGATAGGTGGCATTGATACGCTCATCGTGTTCCGCCAGATGGCACAGCAGCGGCGCCTTGATCTTCGCCACGCTTTGCGTGTCGGCCGCGACACCGTAGTACGGTGCTCCGGCGTGCATGTCCTGCCCCAGGGCCGCGGCCAGGTAGTTTACTACGCCGCCGCCATAGCAGAAACCCGTGACGCCCAGCTTGCCGGTAGACATCTTGTGCGTCTTGAGGAATCGGGCGCTGTTCAAAAGGTCGGTGCGCAACTTTGCCTGGTCGAGGCTCGTCTGCAGCGTGCGCCCGTCGTCGTCGTTGCCCGGATAGCCCCCGACGGGGAAGAGCCCGTCGGGGGCAAGAGCGAGAAATCCTTCCACCGCAGCACGCCGCGCGACATCCTCGATGTAAGGATTGAGTCCCCGGTTTTCATGCACTACCAAGACGACCGGAAACGGGCCTTGCCCAGCCGGCTGAACGAGATACCCTCTCATGGTGCCGGAGTTACCTCCCGTCGAGGGATAGGTCACGTAACTCGCCTTGATGCGCGGATCAGTAAACGAAATCGTCTGCGCCAGGGCATAGCGCGGCAGCAGCGCCTGCGCCATCGCCAGCCCCGTTCCGCCCAGCACCGCAATCGATGCGGCGCGACTCAGAAATTCGCGTCGGTCGATACGACCGTGGCAATACTCGTCGTACAGGTCGAATACTTGCTGATCGATCTCCATCTGCGTGATGCCTTGCGCCACGGGGTGCTCCGGAAGCGGCTGCTCGCTCATTGTTTCGCTCCTCGCTGACGGTTGGTCTCTCCTGCCATTGAAATACTACCGCATCGCCGGCATTGCCCGGCGCTGCTCAGCATCAGTAAGTCTTCCCAATTCGGCATGCAACATCGAAATAATGCCCGCCTGATTCTCCGGAATCGTGCCTCCGGTAAGTACCGTGTAACGTCTTAGCGCATGTTCTAGGTGTCTGCGATCGTTTTCCTTAACAGCGATTATTCCTTCCAGCATCCATACTTCTGGAAAGCGTGAGGACTGACTCAACAATAGACTGCGCCAGCGCCGGAATTCTTCTGTCCGCACTCTATATTGGTCTGACGTAACCAGATAATGCAATCGCAAGAACAGCGTCCCGGTTTCGGGTCCCGCTGTACGTGCCACCTCGAAAATTCTGTCATAGTCTTCTGGCGGCACGACGCGTACATCAGACGCAAAATCCCAGTCCATCAATGTAATCAAGTACTGCCGCCGAAATATGGCCTCGTATGGATACGATTCAATGGCCTTCGCGTTGTATTGCAGTCTTTTCGGTCGATCGACATGGTGGGTCGAAATCGCGTTGGCAAAGGAATTCTGCCCGAGTAGATACGACCACGACCACCACATGTTTACCGTCACGGCGATCATTGCCACAAAACCGATGGCTGGTCGAAATCCGCGAGATAGTTCGAAAACCCTCCGGACTCCCGCTTCCCGAGGCGCCGGCAACAGCCAAGCCAACCCAATGGCAAATAGAAGCAAGCTTGCCGGCATCTGCATGGGGAACTCGATTAGTGCGTTGGTCAAGACTGTCAAGACAACCAAGAGTCCAGCAATTCGTTCCGGAGAGTGCTGCCACGCAGCTATATTTTTCCAGGCCAGACAAATGCCGACTCCCACCAGACTGACGCCGACCAGGCCAAAGTTGGCGAGAAACTGCAAGATGTCGTTATGGGCGGCCTCAGCAGCTTCATGCATGCCGTGCCCAAACGCAGTGTCACTTGAAATATTCAAGTAGGAAGCATGAGCGTCCTTAAAGTAGGGCAATACGGCGGTAAAGCCCCCCGCTCCAACACCCATGACCGGCTTGGTCAGCCACACCAGGAAGCTATCGATTGTTAATTCGGCACGTGGAAGAAACGAGGCTCTAAAGCTGTTGTATTGACCTGTCGCAAAATTCTCCCAGCCAAGTACAACGACCAGCAAGACCGCTGACACGCATGCAATCGAGGCCGCAGCCGCCTTGCGCCACGATTTCCGCGCTAAGAAAGCCGATACCAGGAATACGACCAGAACCGCCCAAACGGCAAACTGTATTTTTGAGCCGCTAAAGAACATCAAGTAGGTGACAATTGCGATTGCGAGTGCAAAAACACCCCAGCGCCACCGTGTTCCAGTTACGGCAATCGCGAGCGGAAACAGGAACGGCGTGGCCGCGAGCAACATTTCACAAATATGATTTCTATTGTAGTAGCCCCCATAGTCGCCGATCTGCATTCCCAGGAAGGCTATGACAACCGCGGTGCCCGCTGCTATGGCGGCGCTGTCTGAAGCCGTTTGCAGAGGAAGTGTTCTGCGGCGCCAGAGACAAAAAATACTGGTAAGGATCGCCCAGCGGAAAGTCGTGTCTTTTCCCGAAAGCGGATCAGCCGACCAAGAGATCGAAATCGCCACCCAGAAAAGAAGAAGAAACGCGATTACATCTATCCAATCAATACGCAAGGAGCCGCGCCTAGCTTCCCAAGCCAGGGTCAGCCAGCAGATTGAGCTCAATAGCGCGATTGGCAACCACTTGGCAGATTGCGGGGAATACCACCCGCCAGCGAACACCGTTATTGTTGCGAATATCGTTAAGGCTAACGCATGGTCCAGCAGCAAAGGCCGCTTCCGGATCACCTCGTCTTGGCTGTCATGCTGCCTGTTCAAAACAGGAGGGCTGACGCGCTTCTTGCGCAGTTTGTGTGCTGATTTCATCGCGGGTCAGATGGTAGCAACTCCGCACTCTCTCGAGAGACCGTAGCAATGTTGAATTTTAACTGCTGCCGTGAAGTGGGTCCGTTATACCGAACACGGCCTATCGATTAATTGAGCGGCCTTTTCCCTGAATCGCCGCGGTGAATGAATGGCAGACTCGCTTGGGATCGCCCAGGATCACTTGCTAGAGGGAGAATCGAAGAACAATGGGAAGTTTGGGAAGGAATTGGACGGCTTTGAACTGCCCTTCCTGAGAGAAGGGTAACACTTTATTCCGGGCACATAGGTAACACTTCTGGGCTTTGCGGGAGCGCAAAGTGCCTTGGCAGGAGTGTTGCAAGATGGATGAGCGGCTACGCTTTGTTGCACGAGTGCTCGAAGGCGAGAAGATGGCGGCCCTGTGTCGCGAGTTCGATATCTCTCGAAAAACGGGCTACAAGATCTTCCAGCGCTACAAGGATTGTGGCTTGGAAGGACTCACCGATCGCAGCCGGCGACCTTACCGGCATGCCAACAAGCTGCCATTTCAGATCGAGCAGCTCGTCGTGCAGTTCAAGCGGGAGCACCCCAGCTGGGGTGCTCCCAAAATCCGCGAGAAACTCAGGCGCCTACACAGTGACATTCAGTTGCCGGCTATCAGCACCGTGCACGCCGTGCTCGATCGTCATGGCCTGGTCCGCCACGGCCACTCGCTACCTGCTCAGCTGCGAAGCCCTATCCTCCACCCAGGAGGCCTACGCCTTTACCGTATTCGAGCGGGTGTTCAAGGAGTTTGGGCTGCCTCGGGCCATCCGCACCGACAACGGCGTGCCCTTTGCCAGCCCT